>JAHFAK010000103.1 GCA_023250585.1 Deltaproteobacteria bacterium | reverse complement strand
AAATTACTTAATCACTCCCATTTACTGAGCTGGTACCTTTTTTTGAACGAGATAATAATCCAAAGATTTTATAGCATCTATGATTGCATTGCCGTAGAGATCCATGACTTTGTTTTTCTGCAATTTCTTAAGATCATCTCCGTTGGTAATAAAGCCAAGTTCAATAAGAATCGAAGGCATAAAAGTTCCCGCAAGCACATAAAATGGAGCTTGCCGTAGTCGTCGAGAATCTTTGGCGCTCATCTTTTTTTTAAGTTCATTTTCAATCAACCCCGCAAAATATTTACTCTGGGATAGATATTCATTTTTAGCCAAGTCATGTAAAATAAATTCTAACGCGTGATCGTGTGATTCTTTATTATTTTTTTTATCCTCAAAATCATAAATGTGCCGGTTTTCAATAAGGGCTAATTTTTTTGCATCACTATCCGATGGATCCGCGCTTAAGAAAAAAATCTCAACTCCTTTGGCCCCATTTCTTTGAGCAGCATTTAGATGGATACTCAAAAAAAGATCTGCATGTGCTTTATTTGCTTTGCGCACACGATCTTCGAGGGAAATAAAAATGTCTCTATCTCGTGTGAGAATTACTTTTTTATTGAGCTGTTTTTCAATATTTTTTTTTAATCGCAGCGCAAAGGTGAGCGCCAAATCTTTTTCGTATATTTTACCATCGCTCGATTGTGCCCCCACATCTTTGCCGCCATGGCCTGGATCTATAACGATGGTATGCAGGACGGTTTGTGCAAAAAGAGGAAAAGTCAACACAAAGAAAACCGGCACAAGTATTCTTCTCTTGTATCTCATGTCTTTTCTCATACTAAGGTGCATTCAAAATGATAACAAGACGGCAAGGAGAAGGCGACGCAAACGTACGGAATAAGTACGTTGAGGAGCCGACGACGAAGCCAACGCAGTTAGCGTTTGAATGCAACTTAGTATCAGCACAATTTTATATAGTGTTCAATAGCTGCGAGTAATTCCCGTACATCATCAACCGTATGTTCACCCATATGTCCAATGCGAAATGTTTTGTCTCTAATTTTTCCATATCCATTAGCAATTATAAATCCACATGACTGAAGGTATTTGTTCATTCCTTCTACATCAATACCACGAGTATTTTTAATACACGTAATTGTGGGACTCAAAAAATGCTCATCAGTAAAAATATCAAAATATTCTTTAGCCCAATTTCGTGTATAGATGGCCATGTCATGATGACGTTGTATCCTGTTTGTAAAGCCTTCCTTTAAAATTCCCTCAAGCGATTCTTTAAGAGCAAAGCAGTGAGATATTGAAGGAGTTGTTGTCGTAAAACCTGTTGCAAAATTTTTTTCTGCTTCAATAAAATCAAAGTAATATCCCCTATTACTACAGCGAGCTGCTTTCTCGAGAGCTCTTGTGCTCAGTGTTGCCAAAGCCATCCCGGGAGGAACCGCAAGTGCTTTTTGAACACCTGTAATACACACATCAATACCAAGAGAATCGACGTCTATCATTGTTCCAAATGCACTACTAACCGTATCCACAATAAAAAGTGTCTCGGGATATCGCCTTAAAGAAGTTGCAATTGCTTCAAGACGATTCATGACTCCGGTCGAACTTTCATTATGTACTAAAAAAACTGCTTCGTAGTGCTTTTTCTGTAATGCTTTTTCAAGCTGTTCTATGGAAATACCCTGCCCCCATGCAAAATCGAGAGATTCGACTTCTTTACCACAAGCGCTTGCAATTGCTTTCCATCGTTCTCCAAAGGCTCCACAAGTGAGAAAGAGCGCTCTTTTTTCAATACAATTACGCACAGCCCCTTCCATTAAGCCACTTGCACTTGAGGTAGACAGAAAAATCATATTTTTTGTTTTGAGAAATTGCTGTAAAAGAGAGATTATTTCAGTAAAAAGATTTTTAAATTCAGGACTCCGATGGTAGATCATTGGGCAAGACATTGCTTCGAGGACCTTTTGGCTAACTTCAGTTGGGCCGGGAATGAATAACTTCATAAGATAATTATGTGTTATGTATTGATGTTAAGATTGTGCTGAAATGCTGATGTTTAAGAGAAGATCCTTAACATTAGCACAATCTTAACATCAACACAATTTCCTCAATACATAGCAACCCTTTTAAGTAGATCTAATTGACTGAGTAGTTTTCCGGATCCAAGTACAACAGAGCACAGAGGATCTTCCGCTCTAAAGACGGGAAGCTTTACTTCTTCACGAATGAGTACATCTAAATTGCGAAGTAATGATCCCCCACCTGAGAGAACAATTCCGCGATCTACAATATCACCCGATAATTCAGGAGGTGTTCGTTCCAATGCAATTTTAATTGCCTCAACAATATCATTCACTGCTTCTGATAATGCTTCTTTTATATCAACTGAATTAATTTCAATAGTTCTTGGAATTCCTGCAATTAAGTCATTACCTTTTATAGTCATTGTTTTTACGTTACCATTTTCCATTGCGCTGCCAATAGTAATTTTAATGAGTTCTGCTGTACGTTCACCGATGAGAATATTGTATTTGCGTTTAATATAATTAATGACCGCTTCATCCATTTTATCGCCACCAACACGAATTGACTTTGAATAGACAATGCCAGCCAACGATATGACTGCAACTTCAGTTGTTCCACCGCCGATATCAACGATCATGCTACCCGCTGGTTCAGAGATGGGAAGACCTGCGCCAATTGCAGCTGCCATTGGTTCTACAATTAAATATACTTCTCGAGCTCCTGCGCTTTCAGCTGATTCTTTAACCGCACGTTTTTCTACTTCAGTAATCCCAAAAGGAACGCAAATAATAATACGCGGACGTACAAGAGTTTTACGGTTATGCGCTTTTCGGATGAAATAACGAAGCATTGCTTGCGTGACTTCAAAATCAGCAATAACGCCGTCTTTCATTGGTCGGATAGCTTTAATGGTGCCCGGAGTTTTACCGAGCATTTCTTTTGCTTCTCTGCCCACAGCAAGCACTTGTTTCACTCCACGGCCATCGTCTTTAACTGCGACAACGGATGGTTCGTTAATAACAATTCCACGGCCATTGATAAAAACAAGGGTATTGGCAGTCCCAAGGTCAATTGCAAGATCATTGGAAAAAAGGCCCCAAAGTGCATCAAATACCATAAAAACTCTCCAGATATATTTTATTTAATTGTTCTCAATATTGTAATAAGGTCATTACCTCAGCAAGCGATGTGCTGATAATCTGTTTTAATTCTTCCATTGTCAATGGGTCTTTATGATTCTTATCTATTTCAAACTTTTGTGAAAGCGAATTACCAAGAGAGTCGTAGGAGTAGACAAATTTTCCCACACCAACTTTCTCAAGCTCACTCATATTTCCATAGTCATCATAATTCATACGAATTTGATTACCATTTTTATCATTTAAAAATTTCTTTTTTCCTCTTTCGTTAAAAATGATTTCCAATTTTTTGAGAACATTTTTCTGAGGACTTTTTATATCTATTAATTGAGCCAGAACAACATCTCCTTGAGAATTAAATGTATAAGAAATTTTCTGCCCTTCTCCTGTCATAATAACATCTGCTAATCGATTTTTTTTATCATAGTTAAATTCAGTAATACTTCCAGCGGCATTCGTTGTGCGAATACGATTTCCTTGGCCATCATATTCATAATAAGTCGTTCCACCTTTTTCTTGGGGATGAAGATCGAGAAACGCTTTACTCGGTTCAAATGTATATTTGGAAGGACGTCCCGTTGCAGGATGCATGAGAGTTATTTTTGTTCCCTCTTTTTTATCTTTTTTTATGGTTTTGTGCTCATCGGTAAAATAATCATATTGCGTTGAGGTGCCAGAGTTATCACGAATAATGATCGTATAATGATTTTTGTTTTTAGAATCCTCGGTCCGTTTATACGTAGTAATTTTGGTTCCAGGCTCTTGTATCTCTTTAACTCGATTATATTCTCCATAAATAATCTTTGTAGATTCAGAAGTTTTCGCATCTACTTTTTTAGGAAATGTAATGCCATCAAGTCGATTATCTTTATCGTAATGATACGTCGTCTCAGACTTATCAAAATCAATAACTTTTCCTAATTGTCCATTTTTAAAATATTTATAAACAAGCGTTCGGCCGGTATGATCAACAAGCGATTGAATCTTTCTATCTTCATCTACATTAATAGTCAGCGTTCTTTTACATGCATCAGTGACGGTCGTTTTATCAGTAAAATAGGCAAGGCTTAAAACATTATCATAACCATCTTTCATCTGAATAAGCCGACCTTCTTTATCAAAGGATTCTTTAATCCCTAAAACATTCGTACGAACATATCCATTTTTCGTTTTATAAAGCTCACTGAGGCCGCGAGATGAAGAAAGATACTTACCTTCAGAGGTTTTGCCACTTTTAACAAGATATTTGTTTCTCATAGATTCATACTGATTGTAATCCTTGAGAAGTGTTTCATTTAAAGCTTTATACTCTTCTTTACTGCGAAGCTTATGCGCTTTCTCATCTTCAGCAATAATCTGTTTTATAATTTCATTGATGTTTTTTTCTTTATAAGCATCGCTAAATTTTTCAGGAATATATGAGGATAAAAAGCCATCTGCTTCAAATACACGAATGTAGCCATCACGATCTTGTAATCGTACATTATAATTATACGTCCACCCTTTCCCAAATCCGCTTACAATAGTTGATTGAACATTATAGGTTCGCGCGATTTCGAGAGGAAAGCCATAACAACTAAAATATACATCCTGCCATGTTTCAGTAAAATTGAGATTTTCGGTGTTAACTTTAGCAAAAGAATATATTTCACATAGATATAAAAGAATACAACTGGCGAGAATTTTCTTCATACTCTCATGCCCTCCTTGTTATTCAAAAAGTACAAAATATTGAAAAGAATAGTACTCAACCGAATTGACAATTGCAACAGCAATCTCTACAATTTCGTTTACAGATTATGTATCCAAAGCTCATCGAGATTACTCAAAATATTGGCCTCCATTCATATGGCTTCATGCTTGCTCTGGGTTTTTTTATCGGCATTCATTTAGCTACAAAACGAAGTGTCCAAGAAAATATTGATCCCAACAAAATCATTCAACTCGTATTTTATATTTTTATTTTTGCAATCATCGGTTCTCGATTATTACATGTTGTTGCTGAAGATCTGCCGAAGTATTTAAAAAATCCTATTTCAATATTTTATTTTTGGCACGGTGGATTCGCCTACTATGGTGGATTTCTTTTTTCTATTCCCACTGTCTATATTTATTGTAAAAAACAGCAATGGAACTTTTGGAAAATTGCAGACATACTTACTCCATCAGTTGCGCTGGGTCTTTCATTTGGAAGGATGGGATGCCTTCTTGCAGGATGTTGTTACGGTAAAGAATGCGATCTGCCCTGGGCAATACAATTTCCTCCCCAAACATTGGGGAAAGCCGGTGTACTTTTGCATCCAACACAAACTTATGAATCGATAGCAGTATTGATAATTTTTATTGTTCTGATCTCCTACCAAAATCGAAAAAGATTTCATGGAGAACTTTTCTTCATGCTTATGATTCTTTATGGCATGGCTCGATCTTTTATAGAATTCTTCCGCGATGATCACCGCGGCATTTTTTTCAATAATACTATTTCGACCTCTCAACTTATTAGTATTCCCCTTATTTCATTCGGCGCAATCGCATATCTTTACTTTCACCAAAAAAGAAAAAAAGACGACTTATTATGGAAAAAATCAAAGTAGTCCCGCTGGGGGGCATTGGTGAAATCGGCATGAACTGTATGTTCATGGAGTGGGATGATTCGATTATTATTATTGATTGCGGGGTCATGTTTCCCGAGGAACAAACCTTCGGCATTGATTTTGTCATCCCAGATTTTTCATATCTTGTTCAGAATAAAGAAAAAGTAAAAGCACTTATTGTTACTCATGGACATGAGGACCATATTGGCGCGATTCCATTTTTACTCGAGGAAATTCCGCTGCATATATATGCTACACGATTTTCTACTGAACTCATTAAATCAAAACTTGAACAATATCCAAAACGTAAATATGCGCCGAGTTTTATAGTCGTTGATGAAACAACGTCATTACAATTCGATGATATCACCATCCGTTTTAATCGAGTCCGGCACAGTATCGTTGATGGTGTTGCAATCATTATTGATACACCGCTGGGGAAAATCATACACACCGGTGATTTTAAAGAAGACACTGAAAAAATAAAAGGAAAAAAATATCCTCTCTCCTCATTTGAAAATTTTCTTAGTAAGCATGACAAAAAAGTTATCCTCCTTTCTGATAGCACAAATAGCGACCGAGCTGGGCACAGCTTATCGGAAAAAGATGTAGCAAAAAAGATTGAAGATATATTTATTCATACAGAGGGCAGAATCATTATATCGTTGTTTTCTTCAAATATTTCTCGTATTAAAAATATTTTACGGCTCGCAAAAAAATTCAATCGTAAAGTATTTCTTGATGGAAAAAGTATTATAAAAAATGTTCGTATTGCAAAAAAACTTGGTTTTATTACATCCCATAGCAATCGATTTATCGGAAATGGTGAAGCGCTTAAGCACATATTGAGTAAAGAAATTCTTGTTCTTTCCACGGGATCACAAGGTGAACCGCGTTCAAGTTTGCGACGAATGGCAACGGGTGAGCATAAACATATTACGATTCATGAGACCGATACAATTGTGCTTTCATCAAAATTTATTCCAGGAAATGAGCGTGCTATTTACAACATTATTAATCATCTCTATCGACAAGGCGCCAATGTAATTTACGGAAAAATATCTGATGTCCATGGCTCAGGACATGCAAATCAGGAAGAATTAAAAAAGCTTATTTCTGTTGTTAAACCGACCCATTTTATTCCTATTCATGGAGAGTATCGCCATTTACGTATGCATAAAGAACTTGCAGAAAGTGTTGAGCATCCACCTCAAGATATAATTCTTATAAGCGATGGAGATATACTTGAAATCACCGAGGATACGGTAAAAAAGAATGGTCGCATACCAACAGGAAGAATTATTGTTGAAGGTGACAAAACTGAAGAATATGAAAGCATCGTACTGCGTGATCGTAAACACTTATCGAACACGGGAATTGTTGTATGCACCCTCATTGCAAACGCACAAACCGGTGAAATAATTTCTGATCCTGAAATATATTTTAAAGGATTATTTCTTAATAATGAAACAGAAAAAATTCTTGAAGAATCAAAGAAACTTGTTGAAGACACATTTTTTAACGCCACTATGGAAACAAAAAAATCACGACTCGAAATACAAGAAGAAATTCGAGTAACGCTTCGAAGATATTTTAAAAAGAAGTTTGATAAAAAACCTTTAGTCATTCCAATTGTACTGGAAGTGTAAATTAGAAAGAATGCGCACGTGTACTCTATCTCCAAAATTTTTTTCTATCGAGCGCGCTTTCTGTTCTTAAAATTATTTATAGAAGCGACGTCGATAGAAAAAAATTTTGGAGATAGAGTACACGTGCGCTAAAAACTTATACTATGAAAAATATATCTCAAGAAGTATTAGCAGAAAAAGAATTTATTGTTACTGTTCGGCGTGACTTTCATCAATTTCCTGAAATGGGCCGCAATGAACTTCGCACACAAAAAAAAATCACCGAGTTTCTTAAATCATTTGGTTATGAAGTGCGTGAAAAAGTTGCGGATACCGGCGTTATCGGAATGCTGCAGGGAAAACAAAAGGGCAAAACCTTTCTCATTCGCGCTGATATGGATGGCCTTCCCATTACTGAAGAAAATGATATCCCTTATAAATCGCAGCATAAAGGAGTCATGCATGCATGCGGTCATGATGGACATATGGCAATTAATCTCGGCCTTGCAAAAGTTCTTTCAAAAATGCAGGACAAAATTTCCGGTAATATAAAGTTCCTCTTTCAACCCGATGAAGAAGGCAATGGCGGCGCTGATCGTATGATTAAAGATGGAGCTCTTGAAAACCCAACGGTAGATATTGCATTTGGATATCATCTTTTTAATGAATTACCCTCAGGTAATTTTGTTATTGCCAATGATTATGTTTTTGCACACTCGCAAACATTTGATATTCGTGTTATCGGAAAAGATACGCATGGAGCTCATCCGCATAGAGGAATCGATCCCATTTATGTCAGCACACATATTATTGATGCTCTCTACGGCATTGTTGCCCGCGAAAAGAATCCGCTCGATTCTGGCCTCATTACGGTTGGCACTATTCATGCCGGAACTGCACGGAACGTCATTCCTGAAACATGTGAGTTTAAAGGAATCATCCGATCATACCAACCCCAGATGAGTGAATTCTTAGCTCGACGGATTAAAGAAGTAGCAACAGGAGTTGCGCAAGCGCATGGAGCACGAGTGGAAGTTATAATTAATTCCAATTATCCTGCAGTAAAAAATAATAATACGATAGCCGAAAAACTACGTACTATTGCATTGAAACATTTTGGTAAAGAAGCAATTCATACCGAACGAAAATCTCTTGGAGCCGAAGACATGTCCTACTTTCTCAATGCTGTCCCTGGCTGCTATTTTTTCATTGGATCAAAGCCTAATAATAACCATTCAACTAACTGGCATTCAGCCACATTCAATATCG
>JAHFAK010000102.1 GCA_023250585.1 Deltaproteobacteria bacterium | reverse complement strand
ATGTAGCCCTTCGTATTTCTCATCGTGCCTATGTTATCGAAAATGGATCAATCATTATGCACGATACAGGAAAAAATCTTCTGGCTAATGAAGATGTAAAAAAAGCCTACCTGGGAATTTAGGTAAAGATAATTATATGAAGTATAAACAAAGAAAATTAAGATGTATAATCACCCAATCCCCAAAGCCTGCATCTTCTTATACAACCTATTTCTGGATATGCCTAATTCTTTAGAAGTCTTCATCCTATGCCAGTTATTCTTAACTAACAATCGTTACGTTTTTGTACCAGCTCAGTTAATGGGGGGAGTTAGGGAGTAGGTATTACACGTTTTTAGACTTTTCCAAACTCACCCAACGTCTTTACCGGATTTCAGCTCATTCCCTCTCCGCAAGTGTCAAACTCGGGATTTACAACATCCAGAACTTATTGCAAAGGCCTATCTTGTGCAATCAAAGATTCTGTCTATCGAACATAAAGCAAAGGTTAACGGTTATTATGAAGAAAACATTCTATAAAACAATTCAGTTCCAAATCCGCTCGTAAGTAATCTTTCTTTATTGTTATGTAAAATTTTTTTTGTCCAGCTACTTATTCCCCCATCTACCAAAGGATATCGATTTCCTAACGAATTCTTTGCTGATATTTTAAAACACACATGGTCATAATATCTCATGCCAGCAATACGATGAAGATCAAAATTGAAAGTTATATTTTTATATTCCTTCTTGAGTTCGGTATATAATTTTTTCTCGAAAATCATGAGCAAATTGATAGCGTCATGTAAGCCGTATTTTTCTGTAAATGGCAATAAAATCTTAGTATCATCAAAGTAATTTGGTAATCCTATATCGTATTTCTTAAATACATCAAATGTTTGATCTTGTGTATGTTTGATAATATATAATCTCTCGAGATTATAATAATTCATAATTCTTTCTATAATTCGTATATCCGAGATAGAGACAACTATATCATCAATGTAGAAGCCGTTATTTTTAAGCTTTTGTATTATACTTAAATAGAAAGAAATATGTTCTTTGAAATTTTGAATTTCGAAATTAAAAAGTTTGTTGCCTCTACCTGCAGTACACAGTGAAAAGCATTTAAAGTGCGTAGTAAAACCTGGAATTTTATCAAATGACTGTAATCGAAGAGACCGATGACTTGTAGACAGTTTTACTGTCGTTGCATCCTTTGGATTACTTTCAAGCAGTACACTCCTCCTATGAGCACTCTCAATTGCTAGAGCTATAGTTGGATCAGCAACTACCTCTGTAGTTCGTATAGCTGATAATATATTCTTTTGATTGATACGAGCGAGTATATTATTCAAACCTAAGGGGTTGACCGGAGATAACTCAATTCCATAAAAATCAGAAGGTAAGTAATTATAAAAAACTGTATCGAGTCTTATGAGGTTTCGTTGACTCACGTTACAAGGTTTTAAAAGTTTACTTTCTCGATACTGTCTTAAGATATCTATGGATGATCTTTGTGATACACGTTTTTCAAATACTTTCGGGAGCAACCATAGTAAATGCTTACAGCTCATTGAATCAGTGAGTAAGGTGTATATATCATCATTGGTAACCTTTTTCTGACTATTAATATTTCTATTAAAATCTATCATAAAAAATCGTTATAAAATTATTCAAATTCCTTACCAATATCCGTACGATAATTAAGCTCTTTTGGAACAAATTCATTCATTGTTTTATATATCTTTCTTCTAACCGATTGAACATCCTTATCAAAATAATGGAACAATAATGTCGGCGAATTTTTTAATCGTATAATGCGTTTCGTTTCATTCTCTTCAAGGAGATCTACCCAGCCGGTAAAAACATTAATTCCTTCAGGTATTTGTTTTGAAACTTCTATAATTACATCTTTATGGTCCGTATCTTCAGGAAAAAAAGTTGGAAATGCTCCGACAGCAAGTGAAACACCTTTTCTATATTGTGGCTCTATAGTATGTAGTTTTCCATTTTGAGCAGTAAACAATACATCAAATAGATCATTCTTCAATCCAGGAAAAATAGTAGCTGCAGTAAAACCACCAGGTTCTCTGCAATTAATCTCGAAAAGCACAATTTTCCCATTTTCTTTTTTCATAAGGTCAATATTTAAAAGAGAACAAAATGGCTGTTTTGTTACCTCAGTTACATACTGATGAAAGGGTATAATTATTTTATTTTCAATAAACCTAATATCATCGTTATTTAAAAATGGAAGTGTATTGTTAATAGCAATAGAGCCAGTTGCATCGCACATGGGACCTTTATTATTATTATTTCGCCTTTTATAACAAAGATTTTCTCCCAATCTAAAAAGATTTCCCTTGGCATCGACGATGTAGTTTGAACTAAATTCTAGCCCTTTAACTTTTTCTTCAATTATTACACTTCCTGAAAGCTCAATAGATTTTGAGATAAACTCCATAATATCATCAAAACAAGTGATAGTTTCAGCGTTGAAACGAACTCTACCCGTGGGGCTTCCCTTATATTTTTGATTGTAATCTCCTACAAATTTAAGAACACAATTTCCATCATAATGCTGCAGAATTCGTTCAATGTCCTTTACATCAATAGAGTTAATAATCTGATAATCAGGTAGAATGGCACTTTTACGAGAGAATATCTTTCTGATTAACGTTTTGTCTAACTCATAGGCTAATTGTTCTCTCGTTGCACCAATATGGGGAACTCCATTTGTACGAAGCACCGGAGAAATCATAAGTAAAGCAGGTATAGGGCCAAGATAAACGACGTCGTAGGATTGTGGAGTTAAGATTTTATTTAAACTCATTTCAAGAGAATTGCTATTAATAATCTGTGACCGATTACAAGCATTAGCAAAAGCAACATTTTCAAATAGTAGATAACCATCTACCTTTACGTGATGTTTCTTCAATGTTTTTGCGATAACCTCTTCAGTATTCACAAATCCAATGAGAGCCACAGATCTATCGCTCATAGTTAACTCCTACTCTTTGTATTGATAGTATGCTTTTCTGATACCAGAAATCTGAAATTCTTTTTGATATGTTCTCTTAAATCTATTACTTCCTCGTAACTATCTCCACAAATAGTAAATGCTGCCATCACGTTTTCGCGTTCCAAAGAACTAATCTCAAATCCATCAGAAATATAACCATTAATTACATTAGGGAGAGCTAAGATCTCAGTTAAGGAAGTTAGTGATTTAAAAACTCCTCGTTGTTTTATGTTAAATTTCACCATCATGGTATATTGTTTTGGTGAATGTTCTTCTGGTTGTGAAACTTCATCTTTACCAACGAGTTCAAACATTGTTTTGATCGGATCAATTCCAGTTATATATTTAATTGCACTAGAATATTCACCTCCACCCATACGAGCATTAATTTCGATAATATTGACGTTATCTTCATTTACTCGACCTTCTATATGGAGAAACATCCGATGTATGTGTAAAATTTTTACAATTTTTCGAATCTTTTTTTCAAGAGCACACACAGACTGTTTGGAAATAGTTACTGGTGGGGAAATTATACTATCTCCATCATGATTATTTTGATAATCAAAATTTAATTTTTCTGCTAAAAAAAGTCCGTTGAATTTCTGGTTTTCAACATACCCATCATAAGAGAATTCTATCCCTGGAAGGTATTCCTCAACAATAAATTCCTCATGTATCAAAAGAGGATTATTTAAAAACTTTACAATTGTCTTTTTTAATTCAGCATCGTCAATACAGGTACGAACCCAACGTGATGCTCCTGAATAATAGGAAGGTTTTATGACGCAAGGGAAATAGTGACATTGTGTGTTCAATAAGTCTCTGAGAGTTCCTCCTATAAACTGTATATCTTCAATTCCTTCAGTATGAAGTTTTTTTCTAATATCATATTTACTTTTTAAAAAATAATATGCAGGTAGATTTGGATCATTTCTATTAAGTCCTTCTATAAGTTTGAGTTGCCAATGAATTAAACGCTCACATGCATTAATAATATAAGCAATATTAAACGATAGATTAAGTTCCCCAATTAACGGATTAAGATCTTCCTTCCAAGGAAAATAAATCGAGAAGTCACAGAAGGCAGCATTTGGGTCATCTTTAACATTCGTTATTAATAAGGACTTAAAACCATCTCTCCTGATGAAGGCAGAAAACTTTCTCACTCCACCAGCAAGATCACTTGACATGATTATAATAACATCCATCTTATTGCCTTTATTTTTCATAGGCTATACTTACTTGAGAATTAACAGGTAGATATCTCCAAAAAAGTATGATTCCGCCGATAACCGAAAGAGTCGCTGGAATACTAAAAGCTACCAAAAACTGTGCTTTTTCGATAAATACTCCTGCTGTAGTTGCAGCAATAAATCTCATCCCCCCTGATAGCGTTGATAACAGAGAAAGACAAGAGGCGGTTTTTGATGATGGAATAAGTTTCACATACATGTTATATATACAGGTTCCACGAATACCAATAGCAAACTCAAATACTAAGAAAGACATCAAAAGTGTATATATGTTACTTGAAAAAGGAATCATCAGTAGCGCAGTTGATTGGATCCCAAGAGCTACAAGTAATATCGTTTTTTCAGATTTTTTTCTAAGTTTTGTCATCGTTATAGAACCAAAAGCAGCAAAAAGCGTTAAAAAAATAAAAACGAATGCCAATGATTTATGAGAATTCCCTGCCTTAACCCATAGAGGCTGCCATCCAACAATAAAGGTAAATAGGCCTACATCGGCCAAAAGATTTGATACAAAAAGCATAGCTAACCGCTTATTTGTTGTTATCTCTTGATAGGATTCTTTCATAAACTTACCTATTCCCTTTGTATAATCTCCATAATTTTCAGGAACAAAAATATAAAACATAATTGATGTGCTTATTAAAAGTAGTCCACCAATAAGAAACGTGTATTTTCCTTGGATAGATAACAGATAAAATGCACATAACCCGGCTAACGTAGCCCCTAACCAACGAAGTCCTTCGGACAAAATAATAGTTTTTTCTAGAAGAGCACTTTGATCGAGGAAACCCTTGATCCATGCATATAAAGATCCGCTACAAAACGATATTCCAAGTCCTATAAATAAAGCTCCCAGAAAACTCCAAAATGCAATTGGATATACGAGAAAGGTAAGAAGGCCAAAACCATAAAGAAAAAGCCCTAAACTCACAGCATTTTTGCGACCATATTTGTCAGCAAGAATACCCGTTGGAAAGTCAGTTACTGCAGCCATAATACCAATCAGGCCAATAATAATTCCAACCTGGGTAAAAGATAACCCGCGAGAATGTAAGAAAATTGTAAAATTACTTCCGTGAATCTTATCCCCAAAAGAATAAAGTAACGAAGTTGCAATGTACGTAGATATAGCTTGTTGAGAAGTGATTATTCTTGTCTTATGATTCATTCTACTAATTCTCTCTATAATTTACGATGAGCATAGGTTTGTCGTGCGCAAATAATTTTGCATATTTTTTTAACGGAATTGTCATCATGGGATCAACATGAGAACAATTAACATCATAGAGAATAGGATATCTGTATTTTCTTTCTATTACATCATCTAATATAGCACTGACTATCTTACCTGAATCTAAAGGTGATCTTTTTGGGAATTTACCAATAATAAGTCCTCTGATTATTGAAAAAATGCCAATTTGCCGTAACTGCGTTAGATCACGATGAAATGCTCCAGGACTTTTTCCCGTTGCGTCTTCTAAAAATAAAATTGTGTCTGTGAAATCAGGAAAAAATCGAGTCCCCACTAATCTGGTTATTGTCTCGATGTTACCGCCCAAAATTGAACCTTCTGAGACTCCTTCTTTATAGATTTTCCATCCGGAGAAAAAATATTTTTCTCGTGGTCCAAATTTTTTCTTAAGATACCAAAGATCGTCTGCACAAAACTTCGGACTTGTGTATTTCACCATTTCGCCGTTTATTACCTTTAAAAAATATTCTTTTGTATAATCAAAAAATTTTGGATCACAGAATGATGCAAATCCAGGTCCATGAAAACAATCTATATTCTGAAAGCTCTGAAATGCTAATAAAAAAGCGGTAAAATCGCTATAGCCGATTACTTTTTTTCCAGAATTTGTAATGATAGTAGGATCTATGCGATCTAATAACTGATTAGTATTATATCCTCCAAATACCGCCATTACACAGAATATAGATGGATCAGTAAATGCATCAATAATATCAGATACACGTTCATCAACGGTTCCCGCAGTGTGAAAATATCGATTACAAATATTTTTCCCAAATACTACTTTAAATCCTAGACTCCTTAATTGTTTTTTCCCTAACTCTAGAAGTTCAGAAGGAATATCCGCCATAGTATTTGCAGGTGCAATAACACATATCTTTTTCATAAACGTTTTGCGGTAAAGAGTTCTCTATCTAGCGTTTCAAATTCTTTTCTCAAAATTAAAATAGTAAAACCCATATGTGAAAGATTTTCTCTGAAGATATGCATATAATTACTATATACTCTACTCAGACTTTTTTGTGACTCATAAGGCAGTTTCGATAAATGAGGCCTTCTCAAAATAGTTGAAACGAACTCATCAATTACGTGAGCATCGATAGTATCAAACAGATAGTCTTCACTAAAAAAAACATGGAACGATTCAGAGGTAAACTTCCTTATCCAATAATCTTTATCATGAGGAACTATATCAATATGGATTGCTTGACTTACTTTCTTGATAAGACTTTTTGAAGGAGATTTAACATAATACATTGGGATTGCAGCTAAAAATCCTCCAAACTTTAATACTCTCCAATACTCACTGATTGCTTTTTCTCTATGAGCAACTAATGATGTTACATTGCCACAAAAAACAAGATCAAAAAAGTCATTCTCAAAACTTAAATGAGTTGTATCATCTTTCAGAAAATGAACATAATGAGTAACTTCGTATTTTTCTGCTCTTTCTTGTGCCTCTTTGAGACTTGTGGTGTTAATATCTATTCCATAAACTTCACATTGACAGAATCGTACAAGCTCAATAGCCGTCACACCTGTACTTGTCCCAACTTCAAGAACCTTTTTCATTGAATTCAGCATAACAATTTGAGCAACTCGAGCAATTGAAGATACTCCACCTGGAGGCCTGTTAGTTTCTCTTACAAGCCCAATTAACTCATTGTATGACATCCTTTCAATATCAGAAGGTTGTAAAGTTTCTATATTCATCTTTATCTCTAACTGTTTCAAAATATTTATGGAATTCCTTCTGTATTTTTAAGACGATTAAACAGAGGAATATCTCGAATGTCATCATGTCGTAATATCCAGAGTAAATATCTTTCCAAACCTAATCCAAAGCCAGATGTCTGTAAGGGATATTCTTTCTTCATACATAGGTACCATTCATAATCACTCGTATTTACTTTATGTTCTCTCAGAGCATTCAGAGTATCCTCAAAAGTTACATGTCTTTGCCCACAACCCACAACCTCACCTATACCCATGAGAAGATCAGCGCATAAGGCGTATCCTTCATTATTGTGAGCATGATAAAAAGGAACTGATTTCTTTGAAAAATGAGTAAGCCAAACTATGCCTCCAAACTTATCCATAAGTTCTTGTTCTCCTCTATGAGATATGATCTCTATTTCTTCAGATAATTGAGAGTAAAATTCTCGATTGTTACCAATAACCTTTCGAGCCTCCTGAAACGTAATGCGAGGAATCTTATGTCCTAGGGTAATGAATTGTTCTATATGATCCGTGTTGATTTTCAACTTTTTAAACTTTTGGCTTTGGTTCCTTAAGATATTATCAGTACAATAGAAAATATATCTTTCAACGAGAGTCATTACGTCTTCCAACGTTCCTACCAATTCTGCTTCTGAGTGAAAGAATTGGTTCAGGTGACGAGAATCTGGCATTTCTCCTCTAAATGTAGGCATAATATAAAAAACTCCAGGAACACGTTGTCTCATTAGATATTCAAGATGAAATTGCATTGAATCTGCTAAATAGGTATTCTTATTAAATAGATTAATTTCAACAGGTAAACTATCACTCCCTAAGCCCATTGGACTTGATACTGAAGAACAAGTTACGGGCATTAATGCAGGAGAGAATCCTTGGTTACGAAAAAAATCTACTGTTGAAAATACAAAATCATTGATAAGTTCATGTACGAATCTATACCAATGGTTTTCTATAACTGCATGAAAATGTTGATGGGGATTAACCCATGTTCTTGGTGCCAAGATATTTTTCAAAGCTATATTTCCTTGGATTAGAACTATTTTTTACCTTAAAGAAAAATTTAAATTCTATACTCACATTTTTTTATATCTTCTTTAAGGTGGTCACCTTTGTCAAGACAGAAATAACGCAATTTAGATATAGCAAGTACTTCATTGCATCAATAGTTAACCTTAAACACGAATAAACCAAGAATCCACTTCTATCTCTGAATTGCAATGTTAATTTGGAATCATACTACTAGGCAGGCGTAGCTCAACGCTACGTTGATGAGTTTTTCATGAAATCTAACGAAGTCGCAGCCGAAACAGGTTTTTGTGACTGCCCTTAACTATTACATGAATGAAAAACTCGTCGAGGCGCTATCAGGCAGAGAGAGATCTTGATACGCAAGATTCTTTTCAAATGTTCTTGATGTATCATATTTTGAATTATAATGAACGCCACTCGTTT
>JAHFAK010000009.1 GCA_023250585.1 Deltaproteobacteria bacterium | reverse complement strand
TTGTCCGACGAAGCAATCTCAAGCAGGTTCGGGATAAACTCCGCAATCGTGGATATGTAAGAAGAGATTGCTTCAAACCCTTCAGGTTTTCGCAATGACAGTCGATTTGGACATTTCAGTTTCCTATCGCTCTTTTTCAGAAAATGGAGCTCTCTCTTGATTCTTTCACACCTTCTGAGCTATTGGGAAAAATGAAGATGGATCCCGTGGTCAAGCCACGGGATGACAAACGGGAAACACTCTCAAATTGTCATCTCGCAGTTAATGGTACTCTGCGAAGGCGAATAGAAATCGGATTAATTATTTTTTGCGCCTTGTTCAATCCAACGTTTCCACATGTTATATATACTGTGTTCAATTGAATCGAAAGGTTTGTATGGATGTTGACGTGATTCTTCGAGTTGTTCATCGGTAAGCTCTGACTCAACTAAAGGTTTTGTAAGCAATAGACTGTCTTCAGGAGAGCTTTTGTCGATGACTTTTAAAACGTTGTTGTAAACTTCTGATCCTTCCAAAACCAAATTACCAAATTTATCTTTAGCATTATGGCAGTCCGTACATTTCATTGTTTGAAATGATGGTGATACATCCTTAGAAAAGCTGATTTTATATGCGGGATCTTCTTTGTCGCTTGGATTTTCCTGTTCAACCGTATCTTGAAAGACCATTTCAAGTGCAAATGATCCATTAATTTCAGCGTATGGTTGCTCGCCCTCATCATCAAAGGTTGCAATTAGAGTATTCGATGGAAATGTTTCGAGTACAAGAAATCCGCTTGATCCACTAATCGTTGGGTTTGCCTTAAAGCGTTGTCCCGTGCTTGTTATATACGTTGCTTCGGTAAGAAAACTTGGTGGATTATGATATCCGTATTTTAAGTCATTTTGTACATCATAGACATTCGTAAAAGTGAAACTAAATTGTTCATTTTCAAAAGAGTCGAGAGCAGAAAGTTCCATAGTAAAATAATCTCCGCCTACATTAAAGAGTGCTTTAGAGGCAGGAAAACTTGTGTGTGTTTCAATCACCTTTTTATCTACGTCTTTTACCGTTACATTTTCAATAATGCCAAACGTATCAATTGCGGTTTCATCAGTAAATGCAATTGAGGTGAACGTACCTTCGACGGTAATTTTTGAATTGCTGTCAGTAGTTTGAGGCTCTGGTTGAGTCTGTGTTGTAGAACTCGTGCAGCCCCATAAAAGTATACTCATTATTAAACTAATAGCCGTATAGTAGATGTGTTTTTTCATGGAATTTCTCCTCACTATAAGAAATAAAGCAAAAGCTATGCCAAAATCCAGTTTTTTTATTAATTCTAACTAATTGAAATAATTGCATTTTATTTTATCTGTTTCTGATGTATTCCTAATATTGCGACACTCTATCCCCATTCACTCTATCTTTTAGAAAAAATTTCATATGTACTCCCTAACTCCCCCATTTACTGAGCTGTTATTTTCACATCTGAAAGCTTCTTGCCAAAAATCACTAAAGAGGATAAAGATCGCCATAAGTATGGAAATCAATAATACTTTCAAATGTGGTTACGTGTGGCTTATTGGAAAAACAAACCTGGGGAAGTCTTCTTTTTTAAATGCGATCCTGAATGAGAAGGTTTCCATTACCTCACGAAAACGTGAGACCACGCGAAATAAAATTATTGGTATTAAAAATGTTTCTGGAGCACAAATCATTTTTTGTGACACACCTGGTATTGGAATTCCAAAAACTCTTCTCAATCAGTCAATGCAAAAGGTTCATAAAATAGGATTACGAGAAGCAGATCTTATTGTATTTTTTATTGCAGCTCACCAGAACTTAAGTGAAGATGAAATAACGGTGCTGAAAAAACTAGCGCATCTTCCCCATATCATTGTCATCAATAAAATTGATCTTATTCCACATGGCATAATTCTTTCTCGAATAGATGAACTAAAAAAATATAATGTAACGGAAACTATTGTTCCTATTTCGGTAAAGCACAATGATGGATTAAATCTTGTACTCGATGAAATTATAAAACGACTTCCCGAAGGTGTGAGAATTTATGAAGAAGATATGGTGACTGCTCAATCAGAAAAGTTTTTTATCAGCGAAATTGTACGCGAAAAAATCCTCGATTATACGCATAACGAAATTCCCTACGGAGTATGTGTTATTATTGATCAGTACACTGAAGATACTACAAAAAAATTACTCAAAATTTATGCTACTATTTTTATAGAAAAAGAATCGCATAAAAAAATTATAATAGGAAAAGGTGGCGAGAAATTGAAACAGATTGGAATTGCGGCACGAAAGGATATAGAATCACAACTGAATATTCATGTATATTTGGATCTTCATGTAAAATTGAAAAAAAATTGGACTGATAATATAGCGAGTTTACAGGAGTTTGGATACTAGTAAAGAAACAATTAATTAGGATAGTGTAGAGAGGATGTATATGTTCTGTTTTTATTTTCTATCGACGTCGCTTCCATAATACTATTAAGAACGGGGTAAGCGCGCTCGATACAAAATAAAAACAGAACATATACATCCTCTCTACGGTTTTCATACTAAGTTGCATTCAAAATGATAAACGTCGGCAAGGAGAAGGCGACGCAAACGTACGTAATGAGTACGTTGAGGAGCCGACGACGAAGCCAACGCAGTTAGCGTTTGAATGCAACTTAGTATCAATAGTTTATATGAAGCCAATAATTGCCATTGTAGGAAGACCGAATGTAGGAAAATCAACGCTCTTTAATAGATTCGTTCGTGAGAAGCAAGCAATTGTATATGATTTTCCCGGGCTTACCCGTGATAGAATATATGGAGAAGGCACCTTCGATGAAATCGCATTTACGGTCATTGATACGGGCGGTATAGTATTTCATGAAGCTGACGAAATACGAAAAAATGTTTTTGATCAAACACGTTTTGCAATTGAAGAGGCAGATATTCTTATATTCCTTCTAGATGGCAAAAATGGCCTGCATCCTCTTGATCAAGAAATTGCGGTGTATCTTAAAAAACATAATAAGAAGATTTTTTTTGTCATTAATAAAATAGATGTTAAAGAGTATAAGATTCATGAAAGTGATTTTTTTTCCTTAGGAACTCAAGAATTTTACAGCATTTCAGCAGAGCATAATAAGAATATCGATGAGCTCTTTGAAGCCATCTTCAAAGATTATCCACGCAATAAAGCTGTTGCAGAAATAAAAGAAGCAACTCCGATTGCGTTTATTGGGAAACCAAATGTTGGGAAATCTTCACTTATAAATAAAATTATTAAAAAAGAGCGGCACATTGTGCATGAAAAGCCGGGAACAACAAGAGATTCAACATCGAGTTTTTTTACGTATAATAAAAAGCAGTATCAACTTGTTGACACTGCAGGGTTACGCAAGAGAGGAAAAACAAAGGAAGCTATTGACATCTACAGCGCTGTGCGGACCTTAAAAGCTATTGATAATGCATCGATTGTACTTTTTGTTTTTGATTCATCAACTACGCCAAGCACTGAAGATGCTAAAATACTCCATTATATCGATCAGGCAGGGAAGGGGCTCATCATACTTTTTAACAAGTGGGATTTAGTTGAGCGAGAAACTAATACGTATCGAGTATTCAGTGATAAAATTGCAGAAAACTATACCTTTGTTGAGTATGCGCCGATTTTATTTATTTCGGCAGAGACCGGTCAACGAGTATATAAAATATTTGATGCAATTGAAAAAGTAGCCGAGAATAGAAAACAGAAGCTAAAGACATCAGCTCTCAATGACTTTCTTCAATCAATCACGAGACGCAAACATCATCCAGCTATTCAAGGCAAAAATATACAGCTGAAATATATTTCTCAAATTAAAGCTGATCCGCCCATTTTTCAAATCATGAGTAATTATCCGGATTTAATTACCGAGAGCTATAAGCGATATATTCTAAACTTATTACGAAAATCATTCGAGTTCAGTGGTGTGCCATTGCATGTGATTTTTAAGAAGAGTTAGGGCGTCGTGTATACGCAATTATTTATGTCGTTGTGTATAGGTTCCAGTGATTATTTAACAAGCCTCAGATGTTTTTCAATACGTACAACTCGGTTTTCTAAATTTTCTTGGCCTAATACTACTTCTCGTAATTTTTGATTAAGTAAAGTTTGATAACCAATTTTTTTTTGGTGAGCGTCTTGTTTTAAAGCTTTGATAATATCAAGATCGATATAAATATTTACACGAACTTTGATATTATGATCTTTAAAATCTTCTTCTCGAAGTAGCGGTCTAGCGTGTTGTTTTAAAGTACTCATTCCAAGACTCCTTAATAAATGGTTGTTCTTTTTTTATAAACATTTGAAATAATTTAATATCTTTTGCATTAAATCCTTTATTATAATTTACCTTACCTGTTTCAACTTCTATTTTTGCTCTTTTCTCTCCAGCTCTTATATGTAAATGTATGGGAAGATGTTCAGAGCTATAGAAATAGAAAACAATATTTTTAATTCGAAAGAGAATTGGCATTATAATGATATAATATGTATAATATGTGTATATAGCAAGGAAAATTTCTAAGAAGAGTTAATAAAACCGCACTTTATTTGTAATATGATCCGCGATTGTATGGGCTGCTATAATTTCACCGGTGGCGCCAAATCCGGGAAGTATGGATCGTCCTTGAATGAAAACATTACTAAACGGCGTTGAAATTGATCTGCCTTGTAAGAGAGAGATTGGATTTCTTTTATTGACTACCGTGTAATTATAATCGCTGGCTAAAAGAAACCGGAGATATTTATTAAATAATTCTTTTTCTTCAGTTTCAAAAACATTTTCTCGAGGAAATTCATCAACGATATAATCCTCAAAAAATGGGATAAGGTTTTGTATAGACTGCCTCATATATGCCATTACTTGTTTGTAATCTTCATCAGTATATTTTTTGTCTAAGGGCATTTCGATAGAAGCTGTTATCGTCGCTTTTTGATGAGTATGCGTATTATTGGTGATACAAAAATGAATTGGCCTTTTGGTTTCATCAGGAATAATAATTCCACGTTTGTGCAGCCCAACTGGTAGTACAGTCTGATCAACAATATAATGAACGCGGAAGAAGAAATTCTTATTAATAGTGCTGGCAAGTATTTTTTTAAGACCTTTAACCCAGAGCCCTCCATTCAATTTATTCGCAATAGCAGAAAATGAACCATTGAAAACTATATACCGACAAAAAAATTCTTTTGCCCCTTTATTTAAAGTAATTCCTTTTAAGGAGGTACCTTTAAAATTGAATCCATCTAATTCATTGATATTTTCAATATCCCCACGAAAATTTTTAAAGTGATCAATAAAAAAGTTTTTTAACATGGAGAAATTCAAAAAACGCTCAGTAATTTTTTTATAGTTACACGATACATTCGAATAAAAATGAAGATTATTAGCGGTCTGGTCAGCAAGATATGTAAAAGCATTAGACATAGGAACAAAAAATTCGCTACTCATCTGATCGGGAATAGATTCTTTATGTAATACTTCTTTGAAATCGACGAGTAATTTTTTGAGTTTATGCTCGAGATATTTAATTTTAAAAATATTTCGCGTACAAAGAATGTTGCTATTGGCTTCAAGAAAAAGACAATAAATTTTATTCACTTCATTTGCTATCGTTTGTGTTTTAAAAATCTGGTCAAGTGAGGTATGAAATTCGCGTCGAAACTCAGCTCGCTGCATTTTTAAATCGGTAAACAGATTCAGCCGAACATCGGGTGTTATGAATTGATATAATGGGTTTGTATCATTGAACTCATGAGTGATATCATAATTGATTTCACAAAGAATTTTTTTGAAAAAATCTCCACGCTCAATACCCGCAATAAAAGGAGTATCAATGTCTAATTCATAGTCTTTGTAATAAAACGTATGGTTGTCATTTTTATTCATTAAAAGAAGTACATTGGCACCTCTTTTTTCAAGAAGCGTTGCAAGTGCAATTCCCCCGAGATTGTCGCCAATAACGATGCAATCGTATATTTTTTTAAAGACATCCATGTTGTTTGACTATATTCGGTTACCAAAAGTCAGTCAAACGTATTTAATATGAGAGTAATCCCTCCGTTATTAGGGGATAAGCATGTTCCCAAAAAGAATTTCTATCGAGCGCGCTTACCCCGTTCTTAATAGTATTATGGAAGCGACGTCGATAGAAATTCTTTTTGGGAACATGCTTATCCCCTAACTCTCCCATTAACTGAGCCATTACATATGAGTAAATACTCGTCTTGACTTGATGTACGTAATTATGTACATTATAGATAAAGGAGATCATATGACTACACGTGTAGTAACGGCGGCAAATGCACGTTCAATATTTTTTGAAATCTTAGACAAAGTTTCAAAGTTACGGCAAGTTTTCACTATAACCAAAAAAGGGACTGCAACAGCTGTTATAATGAGTGCTGATGAATTTGAAGAATGGGCTGAAACTTTAGAAATTATGGCACATCAAAAGACAGCTAAAGGAATTAAAAAGGGTTTAAAAGAATTGAAATCGGGTAAGCATGTCAGCCATAGCGAAATTTTTAAAAAGCGTTCATGAAGACCATACGATATTCTAAAGTCGCAGCGAGGGCACTGCTCAAATTTAATTCCAAAACTAAAGAACGATTGGAAGAAGCAATTCTTGAAATTACTGGCGATCCGCTTTTAGGCAAAAAATTAAAAGGCGATTTTGGAAAAGAAAAATTAAGATCATTAAAAGTTTGGCCGTATCGTATTATATATCGCTTTGATTCTCATTATGTGGATATTGTGTATGTTGAGCATCGCAAAGATGTGTATAGATGAGACAAGGGAACCTCTAAAAAGTATCCATCTACTTCGTTGTCCACACATTCGCAATCCTCACGTATTGGCATATACGCTCCGGTTGTTCATGTGTGGACGCCTCGTATCTGAAGACTTTTTAGAGGTTCCCAAAAAAACATAGTTATTAGAGGTGTCTGTCAGTAACTACTGTAATTAAGCCTTCAAAGAGTTGGTTCCCAGAGAAATCATTACGAGAGAATGAGTTCTCTAAGTAAATATAATTATTTGTTATTATTCATCTTTTTTTAAATCCATCTTTATAAGTCAGTGTCATGCTTCTGTTACATCTTAGCTTCCAGTAAAAAGCTAGTATTTTCACTAAAAATGATGTACAATAGAAATAGGGAATAAAACGAGGAGGAGAGAATATTCTATTACTTTGTCGTAAATATCTTTTAAGTCATCGAAAGAATCTTCCGATAGCGCTCATCTTTATTATCGTAGGTCTTATTGTTATTATCTTTTCATTTGGGTTTCCGTGTGGAGGAGGTGGGGATTCAGACAGCGAAAAAGAGACAGAAGCGCAAGTAACGGCTGAAGGGAATGTTGTTTCTGAGGAATGTGTATCTTCTCAAAGTGATGGAGACAACGATAATGATGGGATCAAAAATACCTGCGATCCGGACGATGATAATGATGGAATAAATGATAGTAAGGATAATTGTCCAACAATAGTAAATGCGGATCAGAAAGATAGCGATGGAGATGGAATCGGTGATGCCTGCGATGATAATGATCGCGATGAAATATATGATTTAGTGGATAATTGCCCTACAGTAGAGAATCATAGCCAGGATGATTTTGATAAGGATGGAATAGGTGATGCCTGTGATCCTGATGATGACAATGATGGCATTAATGACGATAAGGACAGAGCTGACTACGATGCACGTATTCATACTCAAGCCACAGAGGAAGAAACGAAAGAAAGTGATACTGCTGAGGTGAATATTCCAGATACCGATGGAGATGGGAAGAAAGATAGCGAAGATAATTGTCCTCAAGTATCTAACAATGGTCAATCTGATATTGATGGAGATGGGCTCGGTGATGAATGTGATAATGATGTCGATGGAGATGAAATCGAGAATGAGAAGGATAACTGCAAATATACGGCGAATGCAGATCAGCAGGATATAGATAGTGATGGTCTAGGAAATGTATGTGACGGAACAGATACGAGTAAGCCAAAGGATTCAGATAATGATGGAATAGAAGACTCAAAAGATAATTGTCCTGACATAGGAAATCCACAGCAATCTGATATTGATAATGATGGAATAGGTGATGTTTGTGATACACCTGATACTTCGAATGAATCAAAAATGTGCCAGGATTTCTGTGAGGATTTATGGAATAAGACGATAGAGAAATGTAATCTTGCACTTCCCGATTCAGTAAAGACTGCTTCTATCCAAAGCTGTACGGTGAGTTGTGCTGAGTCATATCCCGATGATTGTCCAACTGATGAAGCAACGATGAATGCTATAGAAGCAGAACTAAATTCGTGTGTTGATACCTATGTTAAGAATGTGACATGTAGCCTCAGTAGTTTAGAAGATATAAACCTCAGTGGTTGTGATGAAGAGTTTAACGCTATTGTTAGTCTTTGTACCCAAGATCAAGGAGAAAGCAGTGACAATGACGATGATAGCATAGAGCTTATTGAAGCAAATGAATTGTATTCGCTCGATTGTAAACTCGATGAAAATGAACAAATACAGTGTGAAGACTTTATTAAACATTCACATCCTGATTATAAGGTATGGGTAAATAAATATACGAAAGCATTGACTGATCGTTCTTACATCCTCCATGGCTATGATGCTGAAGGAGAGGAGATGTATACCTCATACCTATCTTTTGCTGCGGCGACCATAGATCCAGTGTATCAAGAATGTGACTCTCCCGATAATTGTCAACCGACAACCATACCAACAGATTCTACTTTATACGGTACAGCTCTTATTCCTGCTGCTATGGATTCAAAAGTATTAGAAACAATCCATATCAGTGATACAAACGGCAATAAAGTGTTCGAGTTCAAGGCCAGTGATGCAGAGATAGAGACTGCAATGAATGAACAAGGACCTCGTAATAGTAAATGGTCTCAATGGATGAAAGCATTTCCTGTGGAGAAGGAAGCGCAAGCAGAAGAGGGGATGGAAGATTGCTGTCAGATTCAAACAGAAGCATGCGTGGAAAAGAATTGGGGTGTAGAATTATTAAGAAAAAATCTTGATAAACAATATGAGGTTCATCCCTACACCTATTGTACTATTCATACTGCTTATCTGAGTATGACGAATCATTCTAGAACAAATTTAGATAAAGCTGTCTTACATAAATGGGTACAAGTCATTATCTTCACTTCTGATATGGCTGGCGGAGTCTCTGGATGGTATAAGTATCCCGATACTATAGAGCTGCGTGTCTTTTTAGAAGAAACATCCTGTACCTTTACAATGCTATGGCCGGCCGAGCATACAGTTATTCATGAATTTGGGCATGGATGGCATTTTCATACGAGACTTATTCCATATGCATGGAATGCTGCTGGATCCTATGTATACGGGCCATGGAATGAAGCTAATAATGCACATGGGCCCGGGATAAGCGAGTATGGTACTTGTATGTGGAAACTAAACGGAGGATCGGGAGAGGATGCGGCAGAATATTTTACAAGTTTTCTTATTCCTGAAAGTTTTTCTAATGTACAAAATGATTTTTCAAAGTATTTAAATCCTCAGCAAGAACAAAGTTATTATTGTGACCTATCTTATGGATTGTTTAATTATGAAGGTTGGGCTGCTATGCCTGCAGCAGGGTGCCGTACGTCTGCTGCCCTAGAAAAACTTCGTATGATGTGGAAAACGAAAGTTATTAATGACAATGCTTATAAATCCTTAGTGGGATCACTTAAGTGGTCTTCTTGTAAGAAACAAGCAGAGGCAGCTGATCATGATGCAAATCAGATTACTACCGAAACATATGCAAGCCAGCGCTGTCCATTATTAGGAAAATGGAGTGTTAGTATTCCTGGGCCTATTCCTGCTCCAAAGGTGGCTTCTGGATCTTCAACGGTTGAAGGAAGAGAACAATGTGAGAATACCTGTAATAAACAAAAAGGAAATCTTGGAAATAGCTTAAAAATATTCTATGACCCTCTCTATGACCCTGAAGTTAGTGATGGTTCGGCAAGAGATCTTGTCGGAAATATGATGTGCACACAACTTCACGTTGAACGAACTCCAGACAATGCGATGTATTGGTGTCAGCCTCAATGTGGGAATATAAATGCTTTTCTTTACATCAATGAAAAGTTATACCGTGCAAATATTGGTGTTTCAGAAGAACTCGACAAAACCTGCGATTATTTTAAGCAATGGAAAATAACCTGCGCTTATCAGACTGACAGCTCATCTCCGGCAAAATATGACATTCATATTGATCTTGAGCATGATAATTTCTTTTCTGTTATGAATCCGGGCGTCCAATTGCAAAAAGCAAATGCACGAGTTATATGGGATAATGGCGAACCAGGAGACGCTTGGTGTACTTGTAACTGGGAGTATCCCATCAACGTTACTCGAACAGAAGCCAGCAGCGGGAAAGAAAACGATTACTACTATCCTTCTGATCAATGTAATCAGAAACTGAAATAGAAGAGAAGAATTCATTGCATGAATAATTTTGTTTTACATGGCAAAATGATGATGTAGCATCAGTATGTTGTTGAGTTTTCATTGTTGATACACTGATTGTAAGGAGTATGTATGCATAAAATAGTGTGGTTCTTAGTGATTGTTGTTTCTTTGTTAGTGTGGCAACAGGACGTCGAGGCACAAAAGTCATCTATACAGTCAAAGAATAGTGAGGAGAGCATAAAACTCATCGAGACTGCTGAATTTTATTCTATTGATTTTTGGGTTGATAAGAAAACGGGGACTCTTAAATACAAAAACTTCTCGAAGAATGTTAAAGCATATAAAATATATGTAAATCAGTATACAGAAGCGCTTACTGAAGATCATTATCATCTGAAAGGGTATGATTTAAATCAAAATATCATCTATGAATCGTATCTCAATCTTGCCAAGCCAATCATTGATCCCATTCACTATCCAGAAAATAGTTCAAAAAATGATTCTCAAAAAACGGAAATACCGAGTGACGATACGTTATCAGGTCATGCACTCATTCCTTCAAAGATCAATAATGTTGAGCTTACTACCATAGTCATCGAAACAAAAGATGGTAAAGAAGTTATTCGACTTAGTGTAAAAGATGCGAAGTTGGTTGCTACAAATAAAGGTAAAAAGGAATGACACCTCAATACAACTCTTAAGTTATATTATTCCTATCCTTCAAGCTTCTTATACAGATTGATCATCTCAACAAGTGTGCGTGCGGCGTCGGCTCCTTTATTGCCAGCTTTAGTGCCTGCGCGTTCGATGGCTTGCTCGACGGTATCAGTTGTCAGGATTCCGTAGGTAACAGGAATTTTACTTTCGATGGTACACTGCCCAATACCATTGGTAACAGCGCTTGAAATATATTCAAAGTGGGGTGTGTTTCCACGGATAAGAACACCAAGGCAAACGATTCCCTGAAAACGGTTTTGTTTGAGAACTAATGAAAGTGTCCCGGGAATTTCAAATGCGCCGGGGACTTTTATAATTGTTATATCAGCTTCATTTACTCCCTGACGATGTAATTCAGTTACAGCTCCTTCGAGTAATTGATTTCCAATAAAATCATTGAAGCGGCTCATGATGATACCAATTTTGTGACCTTTACCTTCGTACGTTCCCTCATATGTTTTTATCATGATAATCTCCTTAAATGCTTTTTAAAAGGTGCCCCATTTTTGATTTCTTTGTTTTGAGATACTCTTTATTCGTTCCATTTGGTTCTATTTCAATAGGAACGCGTTCAAGTATTTCGAGCCCATAACCTTGAAGGCCTTTAATTTTCTTTGGATTGTTCGTAAGCAAGCGCAATTTTGAAATGCCTAAATATTTTATGATTTGTGCTCCAATTCCGTAATCACGTAAGTCTTCTTTAAATCCCAGCCGAATATTTGCTTCCATGGTATCGAGTCCTTGGTCTTGATATGCATAGGCTTTTATTTTATTAGCAAGTCCAATACCTCGTCCTTCTTGGCGCATGTAAATAATTGCTCCAACTTTTGCTTGCTCGATGATTTTCATCGCATCATGGAGTTGTGCTCTGCAGTCACAACGGAATGATCCAAAAGTATCTCCTGTTAGGCATTCAGAGTGCATCCGTACAAGAGGAGCATCGACGCTCGTCAAATCTCCTTTAATTAAAGCCACATGTTCTTTGGTATCAACTTTGCTTTTAAAAACTTGAATGGTAAAATCACCTGCCGTTTCGGTAGGAAGTTTTGCTGTTGCCTCGCAGGTAATGAGTGATTCATTTTTCAGACGATAGGAAATAATATCTGCGACTGATACAATTTTAATATCATGTTCTTTTGCTATTTTTTCTAATTCTGCCATCCGAGCCATTGCACCATTGTCTTTAAGAATTTCACAAATAACTGCCGCGCCTTTTAAGCCGGCAAGCTTTGCAAGATCAACTGAACCTTCGGTCTGTCCTGTTCGAACAAGCACTCCACCATCTTTTGCTCGTAACGGGAAAATATGACCTGGTGTAACAATGTCAAATTTTGTCGACGCAGAATCAACAGCAACTTGAATTGTTTTTGCACGATCAAAGGCAGAAATACCAGTTGTTACTCCATGCTTTTTGTGTGCATCAATCGATACGGTAAATGCAGTAGTAAAGAGGCTGGTATTATGTTCAGACATCATCGGTAAGTCGAGTTGATCAATTAAATGTCCTTCCATGGCAAGGCAAATAAGGCCTCGCCCATATTTAGCCATGAAGTTGATAATCTCAGGTGTAACGAATTCAGCGGCGACAACAAAGTCTCCTTCATTCTCTCGATCTTCATCATCGACGAGAATTATGAGTTTGCCTTTCTTTAAGTCGTCCAGTGCGTGTGTGATTTTTTTCATAATTGCCTTTTTGTCTCTCATGCCCGCGAAGTTGGTGATCCAGTCTTTGCAGGAATGACAGAACTTTTGAGTATGCCATGTACATATCGTGTAATGACATCTATTTCAATATTAACGACATCTCCAATTTTACTAAAATTAAATGTCGTTTTTTTACGTGTTGTTGGAATAAGATTAACATGAAAGCTCTTCGAAGAAACTGCATTAATAGTTAGGCTGACTCCGTTAATCGAAATGGATCCTTTTTCTATAACGATATTTCGTATCTTTTCCGTCAAAAGAAATTCTGCGTCGATAGATTCTCCTTGGGGAGTAAGCGAGATGATGTTTGTTGTTTCATCAACATGTCCCATTACCAAATGTCCGCCGACAAAAGAATCGAGACGTAATGAACGCTCTAAGTTTACTTTATCCTGGGATTGCAAGATTGCAAGATTAGTACGTTGCAATGTTTCTTCCGACGCATATACTTTAAAATGTTTGTCAGAAAATTCCATGACCGTTAAACAGACACCATTGATTGCAATACTCTCGCCTTCAGTTACATTGTTATATGGAGATACAATAGAAAATTGTCGTTCATTATGAGACAACGTGCTGACACTTTCAATTGTACCGATTGTTTCAATGAGTCCGGTAAACATTTTTTAAATATCCTTCAATTAAAATAGTATCATCAAATTGTTGAATAGCTATCTTGTCTAAGGTAAGAGAATCATCGAGAGTCTTAATTCCTAAATGCTCAGCAAATGACAAACTTGTCTGTCCCCCCAGAATTTTATTACCATAAAAAAGATACGCTTTATCAACGAATTTTTCTCGTAAAAAAGCTGAGGTGATAGTTTGACCGCCTTCGACAAGTACATTCATAACTGACATTGTTCCAAGGGTATACAAAACCTTACGCAAATTAAGCTCATCACCGAATGAAATAACTTCGACCCCTTTAGCTTTAAGTTTTTCTTCTTTATCACTATCTTTTTTATTGGTTGTAAAAATACAAATAGAAGAGGGGGAATTATACGTAAAAATACTTGCAGTCAGCGGAATGCGGAGGCTGCTATCTAAAACAACAATTCGATACTTTTTATTAAGCGCTCCTGTTTGATTACGAATATTGAGCTTCGGATCATCGGCAAGGATTGTTCCAATACCCGTAATGACTGCATCGGCTTCTTTGCGGAGTTTATGAACATGATTGCGTGCCTTTTCATTGGTGATCCATTTGGAATGTTTATTCTCATCTGCGATTTTTCCATCGAGTGTTGCTGCAACTTTAAGATTAACAAAAGGCCGCGCTTGCGTTATATAGGTAAAGAAATCTTCATTCAGTTGTACACATTGTTCTTTTAAAACGTCTTGAGTCACTGTAATCCCATGGTTTTGTAAAAAAGCTATTCCTTGTCCATTAATTTTAGGATTAAAATCAGGGGAGCCTATAATGACCTCTTTGATTCCTGATTCCCTAATGGCATGAATACAAGGGGGTGTTCTGCCTTGAATTGAACACGGTTCCAACGTCGAATAAAGAACTGCTCCTTCAAGCGATTCATGAACATTTTTTAAGGCTTCAATTTCAGCATGATCTTTTCCTGCACCTTGATGAAATCCTTCTCCAATAATAGTCCCGTTCTTTACTAAAACTGCCCCAACAGTCGGGTTAGGACTCGTCAAACCTTTAGCTTTTTGAGCTAATACATAGGCTTTTTGCATGTATGTCTCATGTTGATTCATAGCTTCTAAAACTGATAATACAGGTGAGATGAGAAGTCAATTGATACGCAGTCGCATTCAAACGCTAACTTCGTTGGCTTCATCGGAAGCTCCTCGCCGCTTCGTTATCATTTTGAATGCGACTGAGTATGGTACGTCAATTCAGAGATTTGTCTTGACCTTTTGGTATTGTTAGACAATTATTTATATCGAAAAAGTTATGTCTAAACCAATTCATTCGACGTTGGTGTAATTTAAAATTTTAACAATTTATTAGGAGGATCACATGAAGACACAACGATTACAGACACTTATGCAAGGATTAATTCTGGCAATTTTCTTAGCTACAGCAGTCAATGCAGCTGACAAAAAAGCCATGGGAAAAATGGAAATGACTCCCGAGATGCAAGCTCAAATGGCTAAAATGAAAGAAATGGGCACACCCGGTGCTGAACATGCAGTATTTAATGATGTAGTAGGAAAATGGAAAGTTACCAGTAAATCATGGATGAAGCCAGGCGCTCCAGAAGAAAAATCCGAAGGCACAAGCACCATGTCTTGGGTTTTGGGTGGACGTTTTATCAAACAAGAATTCAAAGGCAATTGGGCTGGTCAGAAATTCGAAGGCATGGGATTTTGTGGTTATGATAAAGTAAAGAAAGAGTATAATTCAATTTGGATGGATGACATGATGACCGGTATTTTTAAATCAACAGGGCAATATGATGCAGCTACAAAGACAATAAAAGAGAGTGGAAGTGCTAGCTGTCCAATGACTGGTGAACAAGATAAATGGTTCCGCAGTGAATTTAAGATAGGCAAAGATGAACTTACCTATACCATGTGGGCCAAGGACGAAGCTGGTAAAGAGTTCATGACAATGGCAATGACCTATACACGAATGAATAAAAAGAAATAAACATTCAGTAACAGCTTAGTTAATGGAGGAGTAAGGGAGTAGGAATGGTTCTCACAAAGAATTTCTATCGACGTCGCTTCCATAAAACTATTAAGAACACGAAAGCGCGCTCGATAGAAATTCTTTGTGAGAACCATTCCTACTCCCTAATAACTGAGGGATTCAACATTCATTCTTTTCTGATGTGCAGTGAAATATCTTTTGCTGCAAGCATACCTTCTCCAACTGAAGCACTAATGCTTGAATAGTGAGGGGAATGGCTTGCATCTCCAATCGCATAAATCCTATCAGAGAATTGTGTCTTTCCATAATTATTCGTGGGAATTATTGTATCTTCTTTTGAAAGATACTGTTTTAGAAGGCCTAGAATTGGCTCTATTCCAATCCTAATTAATACAATATCAGCTTGGATCATGACTTCTTTTTGATTTGATAGATCTTTAATTTTTACCAATTCAATTTTTTTATTTTTCCATATAATTTCAGTCACTACTGAATGAGGTTTAATGGTTATACGAGAACTTTGTAAGAGGGGATCTATCAATTCTTTGCGTCCAGTAAGACTAGCTCGTCGATGAATGAGAATAACTTCTTGGGCAATGTCTTTAATTCTATTGGCTCCAATACATGCTCTATCTCCACCGCCGATAATAATAACTTTTTTATTCTTAAATACCGAAATATCTTTAGATGTTGAAAGGCTTCCCTGATAGAGATCGAGCTTATCTTCTCCGGGGATAGATAATTTTTGTTCTTGTGCTCCTGTTGCTATAATTACATAACGCGAGGAAATCATTTCAGTAGTTCCTGAGTTTCGTGAAAGCTTGAGTATAACGTGTTCTTTTTCAGTATCAAGCGAAAGAACATGCACATTTGTTTGCCACTCACATTGTAAAGCTTCAAGATGGCTTGTTAGTTGTGTAATCATTTCATTACCCGTAAGACCATACAACGCAGGGTAATCGATAATGCGATTATGAACATTGATTAATTGCCCACCAATTGAAGAATTTTTTTCGAACATAACTGCATGCAAGCCGAGCCGTTTAAGCCAGATAAGCGCAGAAATTCCTGCTACCCCACTTCCAATAACACCGACATCACAGGATTTCATCGTGATCTCTGTGCATGAAGCTCAATTGACACTGATCGAGCCTCTTTAATTGCTTGGGGTTTATGGAGATGGACGGTTGCTTCTTTTATTTTTTTATTTTCCATAACAATTTCTAAAATAGATGAAGCCAGACGTTCAATAAGAAAATAGTGCGATGCTGAAACATGGGCAAGAATTTTTTTTGTGAGTGTATCGTAATCAACAGCATCGGTAATAGTATCAGTTCTTTCAGATTTTGTTGAATTATACGTACATGTAATATTTATGATGAGCGGCTGCTTTTTCTTTCGTTCATGTTTATGAATACCAATAATAGATTCTGTTCTGAGATCATTGATACGTATAGTTGCCATGACGTTATTTAATGAGACTTAAGAACTCAGTCCTTGTTGCATTATGTTCTCGGAATGACCCGAGCATACAGGAAGTTTTCATGAGCGAATTTTGTTTTTCAACCCCTCGCATCATCATGCACAAATGTTGTGCTTCAATAATGACACCTGCGCCGATTGCACCGGTATGTTTCATGATGGTTTCAGCAATTTGTTTGGTAAGATTTTCTTGGATTTGCAGTCGCCGTGCAAATGCATCTACAATGCGCGCAAGTTTCGAAAGCCCTATAATCTTTCCTTTTGGAAGATAGCCGATATGACATTTACCAAAAAAAGGAAGCAGGTGATGTTCACACAAAGAATACATCTCGATATTTTTTACAATAATCATCTCATCATTATCAGAAGGAAAAACAGCTCCATTAATGATTTTTGTTATATCAAGATTATACCCATGTGTAAGATACTCAAAAGCTTTTGCTGCCCGTTTTGGTGTGCCTTTTAATCCCGGCCGATTTACATTTTCGCCAACTGCTTCAAGTAATTGTTTATAGAGTGTTTCCATTGAATCAATGCCTAACAAAGCCATGGTTTGTTTGTCAAACTTTACTTTCACGTTTTTCATATGATAATTTCAAACAGTGAGACCTAATGATCTTATTGTCGTGTATGTGACATGGCCAACTAAAAAGCAGGCGGACAAAGCACTCCAAATTCTTGTCAAAGAAAAACTCGTTGCCTGTGCTCAAATTATTCAGCATATATCGTCATATTATTTTTGGAATAACGCATTTGTTAAAGACACCGAATGCTTCAGTTTACTTAAGACGCGGCATGGTCTTTTTAAAAAACTTGAAAAAAGGATACAAAAGTTGCATTCGTATGAAGTACCAGAAATTATTGCTCTACCGGTTATTGAAAGTTCGAGACAATATAAAAATTGGGTAAGGAGTGTTTTATGATCATTGGCGTTCCAAAAGAGATTAAAAACAATGAATCCCGTGTCGGTATTGTGCCTTCCGGCGTCCGTGCCCTTGTTGCTTCAGGACATGAAGTTATTATTGAAAAAGGAGCAGGGCTTGGAAGCTGGATTCGTGATGACGATTATGCGAATGAAGGAGCAAAAGTTGTTTCGACAAAAGCCGAAGTGTATAAAAATGCTGAAATGATTATGAAGGTCAAAGAACCTCAAGAAGAAGAATTTGAATTATTTGAAAAAGGACAAATTATTTATGCCTTTTTTCATCTTGCAGTAGTCCCAAAACTTGCAAAGGTGCTGATCCATAAGAATATAACTGCCATTGCATATGATACAATCCAGATCCAGGATGGCTCACTTCCTCTATTAACACCTATGAGTGAGGTTGCAGGTCGTATGTCCGTGCAAATTGGAGCAATTTATTTACAGCGAGAAAATGGTGGAAAGGGCATATTACTTGGGGGTGTTCCCGGAGTTCGTCGTGGGATGGTGACTATCGTCGGTGCAGGAATTGTCGGTATTAATGCAGCAAAAATGGCACTTGGGCTTGGTGCACAAGTGAAAGTTCTGGATATTAATTTAAAAAAGCTTACGTATTTAGATGATATTTTTCAGAACAACATTACCACGCTTATGTCTAATTCAATTAACATCGAACATTCCGTAGCTGAAGCTGATTTGGTGATTGGCGCAGTACTGATTCCTGGGGCAAAAGCTCCTAAGCTTGTAACACGTGCTATGATTGAACAAATGAGTCCAGGTTCAGTCGTTGTCGATGTATCTGTTGATCAAGGAGGATGTTTTGAAACAACGAAGCCGACGACCCATGATGAGCCAATATATGAAGTAAATAATATAATTCACTATTGTGTAACGAATATTCCAGGTGCAGTGGCAAAAACGAGTACCTACGCACTAACGAATGTTACACTGCCGTATGCATTGAAACTTGCTCATCTTGGTTTTAAAAAAGCTATCGATAATGATCGCTCACTTTTTTGGGGAGTCAACACCTACAATGGTAAGATTACCTACCAACGTGTTGCCGAAGCTCTTGGCGAAAAATATGAACCGTTAGTTTTTTAAAGTCGATTTTCTAAATCACTCACAAATTGATAAAAATCAATTTCATTTGCATTAAGGCCATGTTTGTAAATATACAATTGCGCCAGGAACGAAGAACAAATAGCCTGTATATAGGCTTGTGGTATACGTTTACTGATCGTTGCATATGGAGCAATTTCCAGAAGAGATGGTGGAAGATAATGAGTAAGAAGGGCCTTCCTGATTTTTTCATTCTCAAACAGTGCAGAATTCTCAAGGGCATGAGCAATATCATTTATTTTGTTACTAATAGTATCTGAAAGAATACTCATAGGAATTTTTGTTTTTGTATGTTCAGACCACATGAGTTCAAATTCTAACCGCGCATTTTTTTTAATGGTTGCAATTACATCTTTAATATAATTCTTTCTAAACTCTGAAATATTTCCATCTTTGTTTACGGTGGCAAGTTTATCATACTCAGCATCACTGAGAGAGAGCGATAGAAGAACTTCAAATGATGAAGAGGTAACGCCTCCTTTATTTGCTGAAGAATCTTTAATGAGTACTACGCCATGTTCTTCGAGTCTTAAGCGTGCTGGTTGAGAAATAAATAAATTAGCGCCTTCGACAATATATTTAAATGCCGGTTTTCCTTCTTTGTTAAGTAAAGAACTCCAATTTCCAATATTAATTGAGCGCGGTCTGCCACCGCATGGAACAAAAAGATCAGCCCGGGCATAAGAGAAAAGAGGAAATTTATTTCTAAAGTCCTCGCCGTTTTCAACAAGTGTTCCATCGGGAAGTTTTAAATTTTGGTCTTCAACAGTTACCAAAAAACCATTTTTTGAAATTTTTGTCCGGTCAAAATTTTTAATCATTATGCGTTTATTGGCAAGCTTTACTAATTCTTCGCGATTTATTCCTTGTGGATCACAAAGTACACCACTTCCATCTGCAACGGCAATTGTGCGGTCTTTAGAAATTTTTATTTCGTTACTGCCAAGATCTCCATCAGGGCCACCGGTTTGAAATTTGGTGGTATTTTCTTCTTTAAGATTGAGTTTATCCAAAATACAGAGCACATATTCATGCACCCCTTGTGTCGTCATTCCATATTCATCGTGTGGAATTCCTCCGTAGAGTTTTGATTTTCCCGTTGTAAACGCTTTCCAGAATTTATAACCTCGCTCACGCGCATGAAGGGCAGCCCAATCCATATAGCCAGCTGTGCCTTCATCTGGGCCTAGAAAAATCAACTCTTCTTTTTTGTAGTAATCAACAATAGTCTTTGATGGTAAAAGTACATCGAGTAAACCATCGATATACTTCTTAAATGCAATTTCGCCTTTATCTTGATCAAAGGCTCGCAAGAGAATTGTTCCTTTTGCGCCACCTTCAGGAATATCTTTATTTTTACTTTCTTGGGTTCGTGCTAAATCATAATTTTCATCAAATATTGAATCAGCGTTGCTGTAAAAGCTTTCTAGATTCCGAGATCTAACAATCCTGACTCCACCGCGAGCAATTTCACGAAAGCGAATATGAAAGCCAAAGAATTCTGTTCCACAAATAAAGAAAAAGCCAACAGGTTTGAGGGAATAATCATTCTGATTTAAAAATGAAGAATCCAATCGAAAAGCCAATGCGTTTTTATCGTGTTTATAGAAATTAGTTTTAAGTATTGAATTATTAAAAATTAAAAACGTAGAAAGAATTTCACGATCAAGATCTGAGCTTACTTCTTTTTTTATCTGTTTTCCGATTTTGTCTTCTAATTCATTGATTTTTCTTTCCGCTAAATGAGGATGAAACCGCAGACGAAAATGCTCATAGAGTTCTTTAACAATGCCGCGATAATCAACAACCGTGTCTTTAATTTTATTAAATGTATAGGTGTCTTTCACGAGATGTGTTTTTAGATTTTGTAATGTTCCCAGCACTTCTGGATTATCTTTAATGGATTTTGAAACACGTATGTATTCTTCATTAAATGTAGAAATGAATTGATGAACAAAGTGAAGTGCCGCTACACAATAGAGTGTTTCTTTTGCATTCAGTTCTCTTTTGAGCATCAAGTTATTGAGAGATGTTTCGGGCAAAATCGAAATAAGAGATATATCTTCTAACAGATGTTCAAGTATATTTTCTACGAGTGTTTTACGTAAGTAGAATGAAAAAATAACTTTTCCATCAAGAAAAGGTTCTACATATTTTCGTTGCGTATACACATCATACGAAGTCATGACGTCAGAAAATCGAGAGGTGAAGTTTTTGACATTATCTTTATTCAACGCAATCATAATGCGCATTTCATTGGTGTCTTCTTTTTCTGATACATAAATATATGGTGTGTAATAACCCTGCGATTCAGTCCATACTTTTTTGTATCGTTCATAGGTTTCAGATAATGTTTTTGTTTTAAATTCAACTTCACAGGCATCATCAAATTGGTAATGTGACTCCCAAGACGTATGTTTAAACTTTGGCATTGATACAAAATACATACGCAAACATTCTTGATAAGCGAGCGAATTTTCTGTTGTTCTGTATGACTCAAGTCGATAGGCACTATATTTTTTTTCAATAAGGCGTTCAGTTTCCGCTGTCTTATCATACGAATCATTAACAATATAGATGGCTTTATCCGGCAATTCATTTTTAAAATCGATTTGAAATTTTTTGTCAGGATGTGATTCAGCTAAAATACGTGATGCAATAATGCATTCAAGATGATTGGCAATCATTTCAATACTTGTTGTTTGAAAATAGTAATCAGCAAATTGGAGGTTATCAAAAAACCATTCCGCATTTGCAATAACAGTTTCTTTTGAAAAAGTATTTTTTTTGATAATGGATTCGAGAATGAAATCGATTTGTTTTTGAGTCAAGATTGTTTTGTGGTTTAAATTATAAGAATTCATCGCTTTTTCTCGTAGAGTATTTATATTTGGACCTTGCATATTAAATAGTATATCATACCGAATGGGTAGTCCGTCAAGAGGCGGTATGTACTGTAGTAATCCATCAGTTATAAGGGAGTAGGAATGTTCTCACAAAGAATTTCTATCGAGCGCGCTTACCCCGTTCTTAATAGTATTATGGAAGCGACGTCGATAGAAATTCTTTGTGAGAACATTCCTACTCCCTTACTCCCCCATTAACTGAGCTGTTACGTACGGTAAGATTTAATGAGGATACATCGTATGGATAATCTTGAAAGAACCATAAAAAGTTATAATCCAGCTACAGGTGAATTATTAGGTGAAGTACCGAATATGACAGGTGAAACTATCTCTGAAATAGTTCAAAAAGTGGCTACAGCAGGAAAAATGTGGCAAGCATTATCTATTAAAGAAAGAATCGTCTATCTACAGAAAGTAAAAAATACTATTATAGAAAATACCGATGAGTTGTGTAAGCTTATTTCACAAGAAAATGGCAAAACGGTTTTTGAAGCGCTTTCATTTGAAGTAATCATTGTTCCTTATTTTATCGACTATTTTTGTAGAGAAGCCCAACGAGCGTTAGAAAATCAATCTCTGTCGATTCACTTGTTTAAACATAGAAAAAGCTATGTTCACTACAAACCATTAGGAATTCATTGTGCTATCAGTCCGTGGAATTATCCATTCTTTCTTCCGGTGTCCATGATTATTGCGCCTTTACTTGCTGGCAACAGTGTAATTTTAAAACCATCCAGTTTAACGCCACTCACGGCAAAGTATATTGAAAAGATTTTTGTGACTTCAGGATTTCCCGAAAATGTTTTGAGCGTTGTTACCACGAGCGGAGAAAATGCATTTAATATGATTAGTATGGAAGAGGTAAAAAGTCTTACGTTTATTGGATCAACAGCAGTGGGTAAAAAAGTTGCCGCTGAATGTGGACGAAATCTTATTCCGTGTGCAATGGAATTAGGAGGAAATAATCCTGCCATTGTTGCTCGAGATGCTGATATCGAACTTGCTACGGGTGCAATTACCATGAGTGCTTTTGGTAATGCTGGACAAACATGCGCTGCCTGTGGCCGTGTATATGTTGAAGAAGCAATTTATGATGTATTTGTTGAGCGTCTCTTTGATCGTGTGCATAAGATTCATTGTGGTAATCCGCTTGATTACACAACTTCAATGGGAGCAATTACTGATTCAAAAAGCTTTGAGCTTTTTGAAAGTGCAATAAAAGATGCTCAAGAAAAAGGAGCTCAGATTGCTGTAGGCGGAAAACGCATAACCATTGATGGCAGAGGCAATTTTTTTGAACCAACCGTCATTACGAATGCAACACAAAATATGATTGCGGTTACATACGAACTTTTTGGACCGATACTTCCGATTGTCAAAGTAAAAAATATTGATGAAGCAATTACATATGCAAATGATTCAGTATATGGTCTTTCTGCCTATGTTTTTTCACAGGACGCACATAAAGCAAAAAAAATAGCTGAACAAGTTGTCGCAGGCAATGTGATTATAAATGAAAGCTTTATCAACAACGCACTTCCCGATCTTCCATGGGGAGGAGAAAAACAGAGCGGCATTGGTAGAATCTACACAAAAGAACATCTCCGCCAATTCTCACATGCATATCATGTTCATTACGATGCAATTCCTTTTGCCGTATCGCAATTCTTTTGGGCGCCGTATTCGAAAAAAATGTATAGTCGAATTAAACGATATGCGCAGTTGTTTATCCGAAGCGGATGGCTTGAAAAATTTACAAGCTTCTTAAGAGGACATTAACCTACTGTGCGCTAAAACGCACAGAATTTATAATCTGACTAAAGTCAGCTAAAAAATTCTGATATGTGTTTGACAACAAATATAGATTAATCATAGATGAATCTATGCGTCACCCCGCGACTTGATCGCGGGGTCCATATTCCATTTACGACTGGATTCCGCGGTCAAGCCGCGGAATGACAAATAAATACTAAAGTCTTCGCCTAAAGGCGAGGGAATTAAAATCTCCCGGATGAGACCTTAAAAGGCACGGAAACTTTCATCGAAAAGAGCTCTCCTTGTTTATTTAGCTTGAACATCATTGATAGCCCATTTTCCAAATCCAAGAAAATTCTTTATGGTGCCTGTGTATTCTAAACGATCAGCAAGTCGGTGTTGTTTTTTTAGTTGTGCTGTTACTTCACCTACGTCGGGACCATGAGCCACAACTACTCCACAACGAACAGTTCCATCTTCATTATTTTCTACTTCTACTAACGAAACCCACTGATTAGGATACTGTTTTTTGATTTCTTTCCAATTAATTGTTTTTTTCATGGATTCTCCAAAAGTATTTTTCATTAATAAACCATAAAATGGGTCTATTTTCAAGAAATGAAGGTATGTACAGTGAAAATAAAAGATTTTTAATTCGGTAATCCCTGCGTTACCACGTAATCATCTAATTGGCCTTCCATATAGGTATCAAGGGTCCAATAGAGATCGCTTTCATCAGCTCCAGGATAGGCATCTTGAGCGCTTGATGCAGCGGTGATGATTCGATGTCGTTCGAGATCTTCTGTTTCGTCTATGACTTTTGTTTCTTTTGTTTCAGTTCCATCTTCTGCAATAGTAGTTATGGTTACTTTAACATCGACGGTGTCAATATTTTTCAACTCAGAAATAAACTCATCATATGAGGTGAAGTATGTTCTGATGAGAGAATAAATTTCTTGGCTATTCATTTCTTGTAAGCTTCCATCTTTAATACTTGAATCTTTTTCTTGTAATTCATCTTCAATCACATCAAGGCCGGTAATAAATTTTCGTGTTTCTTTATTGTCGTCTGCATAATGCGGATATACAAAGTCTCTTTTCTCATCATTTTTTTTGTCATAGGTACTGAAGTATCCTTCATCAAGATAGGCGGCAATGAGAACTGAATCGCAGGAAATTACAGAACACGTCAAAAAATCTTGTTTATTTGTTAAATTAAAGCATGAATCATTCTCGCATGCAGGTGACACCAGATGTTCACGTTGTGGAGTAATTCCTTCATTAGAAGGCGGAGTTGGCGTTGGAATTGTAGTATCATTCGAAGCATCACTCGGCGCAGCATCGCACTCATCTCCTGTTCCATCCTTATCAGTGTCTTTTTGATCCTTATTAGCTGTATTAGGACAGTTATCTTGAGCATCGACTATTCCATCTTTATCACTATCAGTCTTTGTGCTTTGCCCAGATGTGTCTTGGCCTATGTCATCTCCACAACGAATAATAGCGAGACAACAGATAATACTGATTATAAATATTCGTTTTTTCATATACTACTCCTCTCGGTATAATCTATATTCCTCGGTTTGGTTTACCAACACTTCATAGAGATCAAAATTTTCTGCATTCGTAATTACCTCATATCCTAAATCTTTAAATGTTTGTAAAAACAAACCGTGATTCTCAAATGCATCCTTTGCGAGTTCGTAGAGTTCTTTATCAGTGAGCGTTGTTGGATCAAGGCTTCCCTCAATTGTTTGAGCAAGCATTTCTCGTCCGCTTAAAAATTTTACTGAGTCTTCTTCATCTACTGGTGGAATACGAATTGAATTTATTGCAATAAAAGTACAGGATAAAAAATCTTGATCAGTAAAAGTAGTCGTAAAACAAGCGTCATTATTATAGTTAGGAATCACATCGTATGTTCGGGAAATAGAACTTTCGGTTTTTACCACATGTGTATCACGAAACTGAGAATCATAATTGGTGAATTCAATATGTTGGTCATAGATAAAATCATCAAGTGGCACATTATCTCCTGCAGTATTCATAATAGTGTAACCAATTAAGTCGTTAATATATTTAATAGCATCTTGGTCGTATTGAGGAAGGGCATCGTTATAGAGTTTTGAATCAATTTTTTCTTCATGGTTAAGGTGAAGAACTTCTCCAATAACTTCCCGGCCACTTAAGAAAAATGTTTTGTCTTCAATATTTTTTAAAACGGCTGCAGTTTCTGGAGGTGGTTCTTCGAATGAAACTGTTGGCACACTGATTATTGAACACGTGATAAATGATACTGAATCAAAGAGTTTATTGAAGCATTCATCGTTGTTATAATTTGCAATGAGTTCAAAATTACGCGTATACGAAGCGACCGTTTGCGTATCATCTGTCCCATTATCATCCGGCGGGGTAGGCGCTTTGTCCTCACCACACGAGAGGAAAAAGAGAGAAATAAACAATAAAATTAAAGCATTATATTTTTTTTGCATTGTAAAACTCCACATTCATTACTGTATCCAATCATAATATTAGCAAGATCCATGCCAAACATAGCTTTTTTTTATGAAAATAACTATTTGAAATCAAAGGAATTTATTTTTACTCCTTTAACCATTGCGTATAAAATATGAGTAACTTGACTTAGAATGCAAAAAGTTCGTAAGAGAAGTTTTTGATGATAAGGAGAAATGGTTATGGAAAAAGCACGTATTGGAATTATTGGCGGGAGTGGATTATATGAAATTGAAGGTTTTCAGCACGCTGAAGAAGTAGCGGTGGAAACACCTTTTGGAAAGCCATCTGATAAATATATTATTGGTACTCTTTCTGGAAAAAAAATTGCATTTTTATCTCGTCATGGACGGGGACACCGTGTGGATCCTTCGAGTATTAATTATCGAGCAAATATATGGGGAATGAAGCAACTTGGAGTTCAAAAGATTATTTCGGTCAGTGCTGTAGGCAGTATGAAAGAAAATATTGCTCCGGGCATGCTCGTAATTCCTGATCAATTTATCGACCGAACAACAAAACGTATTTCGAGTTTCTTTGTTAATGAAGGAATTGTTGCGCATATTCCTTTTGCTGATCCCTTATGCAAATCTATAATAACGTATCTTTATACTGCATCTACGAAAGTTACGAAAGACGTACAAAAAAATGGGACCTATTTAAATATGGAAGGCCCACAGTTTTCTACACGAGCCGAATCAAATCTCTATAGAAGTTGGGGAGTAGATGTTATTGGCATGACCAATCTTACCGAAGCAAAACTTGCGCGCGAAGCAGAGATATGCTATGGTACTCTTGCACTTGCGACAGATTATGATTCTTGGAGAACATCTGAAGAAGGGGTGAGTGTTGAAGAAATTGTAGAAGTCCTTAAACAAAATATAAAAAAGGCAAAAACAGTTATCAAGCACGTGATTCCTCTGATTGATGAAGATGCGCATTGTAGTTGCCAAGAAAGTTTAAAATATGCAATTATGACTCATCCTGATTGCATTGATGCTCAGTTGAGAGACAAATATACATTACTGATTGCAAAGTATACGGTTTAACTTTTTAATAAGGAGAACATGATGAGCATTATAGTCGTTGGTTCAATTGCATACGATGATGTGGAAACATCCAAAGGTCATCGTGCTGATCAGCTCGGTGGATCGGCGAGTTACTTTTCGTTGAGTGCGAGTTGTTTTGTTCCCGTTCATGTGGTTGCTTGTGTTGGAGATGACTTTAGAAAAACAGATTTCGAAGTTTTTACAAAAAATAATATTTGTACCAAAGGCCTTGAAGTATTGTCAGGAAAGACTTTCCGCTGGAAAGGAACGTATTTAACCGATAATGGCCAGGCAAAAAATCTCGAAACACATTTCAATGTCTTTAGTGAATTTAATCCTACAATACCCCATGAATATCGTGAATTAGATTATGTGTTTTTAGCGGCTATTCATCCTGAGTTACAATTGCGCGTTCTCAATCAAATAAAAAAACCTAAGTTTGTTGTGCTCGACACTCGAGAATGTTTTATACAAGATCGGTCAGTTGCTCTTCAACAGCTTCTTCAAAAGACGGATCTTTTTTTAATCAATGATGATGAATCGTATCTTCTCACCGGTCATAAAAATCCACATGATGCTTTGCCGCTTATTCATGCAATGGGGCCTCGTTATATTGTTTTGAAACAAGGCGCGCAAGGATCCCTTGTGTCATGTAATAATCAGGTTGTTTCAATACCTGCATATAAAGATATTGATGTGTTTGATACAACCGGAGCAGGGGACTCATTTGCCGGTGGGCTTGTGGGGTGGATATCACAAAATGATACCATAACTGCGGAATCTATTACACAGGGTGTGCACTACGGAACTATTATGGCTTCATTTGCTATTGAGAGTTTTGGAGTTGAACGTCTCATGAGCTTAACTGAAAGGGATGTTAGCAAAAGATTAGAATCATTTGAAAAGTTAATTTCAATGGAGTAAAATAAAAAAATAAAATGGAATCATTAGGTCAACATTTAAAACGCGAACGAGAACTTCGCGATATATCACTCAACGATCTTGCAGAAGCAACAAAAATTAATATCCGTTATATAGAGGCGATTGAAGCTGACCAATTTGAATTGCTTCCAGGCAAAGCATTTGTAATGGGATTTTTAAAAAATTATGCGGCGTATATTGGCCTGGATGAAGAAGAAGTTATTACTCGTTATTTAGATTTCGAAAATGCTGAAATGCCTGAATCTCATAAACATCCTAAAGAAGAAATCCTATCATCTCCAAATAAAAAGAGTACGTGGGGTCCTGTTTTTATTATCATTATTTTTCTTATCACCGCTGCAATTATATACTATTTTTTTAATGTAGCATAAGATATATGCAAAGTTTGCAAACTAAATGGAAAGTTTTTGTACATTCTTTGGTTACGTAAAGTATTTGAAAAACGATTAATAGTATAACCCTAGTAATTATCATATGTTAGAATCATTCGACTTTTCTCAGTTTTTGGCACGAATCTTGTAATTTATGTACTCTATGACGAAACTTTCACGCATAATTATTTTCATTTTCTTCTGTTTGATTTCTACCGGTGTATGGGCAATGCCCAAAATAGCAATATTTTTTACTGAACGTTCACTGTTTTCGGAAGAGAATGCAGAGAATATAAAAAAAGTTATTAATAGCGAATTGACTGAATTAGGCGCAGGTTATGAATTAGTGCCCATTGAAGAAGTTGCATTTCGATTCGATGATGAATATGAATTTCCTGAATCAAATTTTAGAGAGAAACGATTTATCATCCGCATTTTTGCTCGTCTTCGCTTAGATAGCCTCATCGTCGCCAAGCTAGTAAAGATGGGTGAGAACATTATTTTTAAACTCAAGTATATTCATAAAAGCGAAATCGAAAAACTAGATTTTGATAAAGCGCCTGAATATATAGAATATACTAAGGCGGACGAACTGCAACAAGGTATATTCTATAAACCAATGTTACAAAAAATTCTTATTGCAAAGAGATCATCGGGTATTCCGGTTGGCTCAATTGATAGAAGTAATGAGGGTGTGGCTAAAGTAAAACAAGAGCCTGTTATTGAAAAAGAAACAGGCTTTGGAAAAAATTTAATAGCCCTTTATAGTGGAAAAATTGAACCGAAAGAATTGAGAAAACCATCTCAGAAATCTATTGTTCCTGTTGTCGTTGCTTCAACGAGTTTAGATGAAAAGTTCCGTGCCGATACTCAGGTCCCCAGTAGGTCAATTCAAAGCGAAAAAAAACAACGTTCAGTATGGGATAGATCATATTGGCCATTAACTATTGTGGGATCAATTGTTACCGGAAGTATTTCAGCGTATGCTGCGTATTACTATATCAATAATCAACAAGAGCATTATGAAACTGTCACCATCAAGGGGGTACCATGATACGCAAGATAGCTCATACGTTGTTTTCCTTGGGGCTCTTCATCTCTATTGTATCATGTGGCAATAGTACCTTAGGGAATAAAGAATTATTTATTTCAGGACCAGATGATACGGATAATTATATGGTTTTAGTACTCCTTACTGATAAAAATGGAGTCATTACAAATACCGAACCAACATCATTAGTTGAAGCAAACACATTTAACTTGTCCTATACTGATATTCCTCCGGAGTATATGGTAACGGTTCTTTATTATGCTAAAACAGATATTGCTGATAAAAAGCTTTTTGAAATATCTCCGACTGAATATTTCGGTTCTGAATTTGTTGTTGAGCCACGTTTTTATTCAGAAACATCACTCAAAAATGATGCGACTCTTTCCTCAGGGTCATATGTTCCCGCAGAGCTTTCGGGATATCTGAAGTATTTAAGTAAACATGTGAAATTTGTCAGAGAACAAACGCCAGAAGAAACAATACAAACGAGCGATGTGCCAGTTCTCGAATATGTTTATCCATACCCCGAAACGAGTTTATCACGAGACACCACAGAGCTTACGTTGCGTGGAAAAAATTTCTTTGAAGGAATAAAAATAGAAATTCTTGATGTAACTATTCAAGAAGTCATTCGGTATGATACGGAATTTTTAACTATTATCTTACGTGAACCACTTGGTGATACAATCGATAATCTTCCTCTTGTCCTTATTATGCAAAATCCGCAAAGCACGAGCATAAGTTATAATATTCAGTAAGGCCGAAACGTGCCCGGCAACTTTCGGTCGAAAAATCGACCAAAAGGTACACCCATATGTAAAAGATGGGGTAAAGTGAGGGTACCATTTGGTCGGAAAATGGACCGAAAGTTGCCGGGCACGTTTCGGGTTAATGTCTTTCAGAAAGAAATTTTTCTGCTTCCAGTGCTGCCATGCACCCAGTACCGGCAGCGGTAATGGCTTGACGATAGATTTTATCTTGAACATCGCCAGCAGCAAAGACGCCTGGAATATTAGTTTTGGTTGTTCCTGGTTTTGTTTTTATGTAGCCGGTTTCATCGAGTTCTATTTGGCCTTCGAGAAAGGCGGTATTGGGAATATGTCCGATGGCGTAAAAAAGTCCGCCTGCTTCAATACGTGATTCTTGATTTGTTTTTATATTTTTGATTTTTACTCCATCCAAAAGATTATCTCCTAAAGCTTCTGTGACAACACTATCCCATATAATTTCGATTTTTTTATTTTGAAAGAGTCGGTCTTGCATAACTTTAGAAGCGCGTAATGTGTTTCGTCTATGAATGACTATAACTTTACTGGCATATTTTGTAAGAAATGATGCTTCTTCTGCTGCTGTATCACCGCCACCGACGACAATAAGAATTTTATTGCGATACAGGGGAAGTGCTCCATCACAGACTGCGCACGCAGACATTCCTTTTTGCCATAAACGGTCTTCTCCCGTAATATACAATCGTTTTGCTGTTGCACCAGTTGCAATAATGAGTGCTTTGGCTTCTACACGTTCTTCTTCCGCAGATACGATGAAAGGCCTTTTTGACAGATCAACTTTATTAACCGTTATTGTTTTAATCCGTGCTCCACACTTTATTGATTGTGCACGCATTTTATCCATTAATTCTGGACCTTGAATTCCTTCAGGAAATCCAGGATAATTTTCGACTTCTGTTGTTATGGTGAGTTGTCCACCCGCTGCAACTCCACCAGCAAGCAGTCCCTCATATATAAGTGGGGTAAGTTTTGCCCTTCCACTATAAATTGCTGCCGTGTGTGCTGCTGGACCTGAGCCTATAATAATTATATTTTCCATCGTTATTCTCCTTAAAAAGGCAATCAAAAGGTGGGGACCGACATATGAACGCATTGAGCAGGCATCAATATGTGATAATAAAATGCCTCCTACTAAATGAGCTCACATGTCGGTCCCCACCTTTTGATTGCCTTTTGATTGAAGGAAAAACGTAACGAAAGAAAGAGATTGGGTCAATGAAAATATACTTTACACTTTATGAATTGAGCAAATAAGTCCTTTTGAAAAATCTATGTCCATTTTGAAATGTTTAAAGAAGTTCATTCCGAGTAAACCTGAAATTCCTAGATGTGAATCTAAATCATGGCAAGCTATTTCAAAATTGTGGAGTTCTTGATTAAGAGATTTAAAACGAGGCATCTCGATAATATAACCTTTTGACCTACCACCTGCACCCTCGAGGTGCGATAGCCGAATACTATCAATTTGTGCTGAATATCCTAATAAATCAACAATTGATGTATCTACTAAAGTAACTGCACAACCAGGATCAAAGACCAAACGAAGTTCTTCTTCTTTTATTCTATTTTTGAAAGGAATTTTGGCATGAACAATAAAGATTTCTTTAAGACGTTCGAGCTTGTACATTCTGAATTTCCAATGTAGCTAAACCAACTATATAAGGGATGTCACCGGTATATGCGAGCATATGTTTATTAAATTTTAATCCGGCATCAATAAGGCTTTTTGTTTTGCTAATAACTTTATTTTTATCTTTATTATGCGCAATAACAATTCCTCGTGAAACCCCTTTTCCATCTTTAGTTTCAGGTTCGATAATAGATACCCATTGTTTTGGATACGCATGCTTTATCTCTTTCCATTGGGAATATTTATTAGGCATTATTTCCTCATGTATTCATTAAATTATATTTTTATACACGACGCAATTTCTTTTGTCATTGTGTATAGAATACAAGATTGAAATAAGGAAATCAAATTTGCAACTAAAGGGCCCCTCTGAAGATCAAAATATACTTTACAAAAATGCCTGATTTTACTATTGGGTAAGATTAAGAGGTATATATGACGGATAATAATGAAAAAAATAACGGGTTTAAAATTCATATTGAAGATATTTCAAGTGTAGAAAAGAAAGTTTTCGTTGAAATCTCACAAGCACATGTTATGAAGGAATTCGAATCCGCATATGCTGAGTTCAAAAAGCATGCTCATTTAAAAGGTTTTCGTAAAGGGCACGTTCCAAAATCGCTTATTAAAGAACAATTCAGAAAGCCTATTACAGAAAGTGTAGCGCAGAGTCTTATTGAAGAATCATATAAAAAAGCATGTATTGAAAATAGTATTACCCCTATTAGTCCATTAAAACTAGATGATACGAATTTTTCAAAACTCACCGAAGGAGAACCGTTTTCCTATTCCGGTGCATTTGAAATAAAACCTCGGCTCGATATGGTTCATTATGATGGTCTCACTGTTTCTAAGTCTCAAGTCGAAATTAAGGAAGAAGAAATTGAAGCAAAACTTAAAGCTCTTGCTAACAATTGTGCAGTTTTAAAAGAAATTACTGAAGATCGAGGCACGCAAAAAGGTGATATCATTGAGCTTGAATATCTTGAACAAAAAGAAGATTGGACAAAAGCCCCTATGTCATTCGAGATAAATGAACGCTTGCCTAAAAATATTCTCGAGCAATTACTCAATATTAAGAAAGGCGATGTTGTGAAACTTGCCTTAGACAAAGGCAGAAATGTGCGTTGTATTGCTATAAAATATAAAGAACTTCCTCAACTCGATGATGAATTTGCAAAAGGTTTAGGAGAATTTAAGAATTTTTTAGAGCTTAAGGAATCACTTAAAAAAGATCTTTTACAACATAAAGAAGAAATAGAGATGAGTACAATGTATGAAAATATTACTGATCAGCTTATTGAAAAAAATAACTTTATGGTTCCCTCTGCATTAGTTGTACAAGAAATAGCTTATTATAAACAATCTGCTGCTCATTTACATCAGGGCCATGATCACCATGATCACGACCATGAACATGATCATCAGCACGAACATCAACATGAGGATGAAAAAGAATTAGAAAATCGCGCAGTACGTAATCTCAAAAAACTCATTCTCATTGAAGCAATTGCTCAAAAAGAAAATGTTCGTGTAGAAGATGATGAGCTCAATAAAAAACTGGAAACTATGGCACACAATACTAAAATGGATGTTTCGCGACTCAAAGCATATTATACAAAAAATAATCTTTTAGAATCTATGCGTGGTAAGCTTGTTGAAGATAAAACTTTTGCATTTCTCTATACTAAAGCACTTACTAAATAAATTTTATGATTCCGTATGTTATTGAACAAACTCACCAAGGTGAGCGTATATATGATATTTATTCGCGGCTTCTTAAAGATCGTATAATTTTTTTAGGCAGTGAAGTTAACGACTATTCTGCTAATATTGTTATTGCTCAAATGCTCTTTTTACAAACGGAAGATCCAGAGAAGGATATCCATTTTTACATTAATTCACCCGGTGGAAGCGTGACTGCAGGACTTGCAATCTATGATACAATTCAATATGTTTCATGTAAGGTTGCTACTTATTGTATTGGACAGGCGGCAAGTATGGGTGCGTTGCTTTTGGCTTGTGGAACACAAGGAAAACGTTTTGCACTTCCGCATAGTCGTATTCTCCTGCATCAGCCAATGGGTGGATTTCAAGGCCAGGCTACTGATATTGAAATTCATGCTAAAGAAATTCTCAAAATTCGTAATATATTAAATAGTATTTTAGAAAAACATACCCAGCAATCATTTGAGAAAATTGCAGCTGACACAGATCGCGATTATTTTTTAGGCGCTGAGGAAGCATTAAAATATGGTGTTATTGATCAGGTTGTAAAAAATATTAAAAATTGAAACCTATGACTGAATTTACCAAAGAAGATATCAATCAGCGAAATGCGAGTTTATTTTGTTCTTTTTGTGGAAGAACCCAAAAAGATGTGAGGAAACTTATCGCAGGGCCAAGTATTTTTATCTGTGATGAGTGTGTGAATGTTTGTAATGACATGATTGAACAGGATAAACGATCGGTGCGTTTTGTGGACAAAAATGGCGATCGACGAGTTCCAACGCCTCATGAGATAAAAAAATATTTGGATCATTTTGTCATTAGCCAAGAAGAAGCAAAGAAAGTACTCGCGGTTGCGGTATACAACCACTATAAACGGATCGAAGGAAAACAGATTTCAGAATTTGCTGATGTTGAAATTAAAAAAAGCAATGTACTTTTGATTGGTCCAACAGGAGTTGGTAAAACATTGCTTGCAGAAACATTAGCTAAATTTTTAGATGTTCCCTTTACCATTGCTGATGCTACGACATTAACTGAAGCAGGGTACGTCGGGGAAGATGTAGAACATATTTTACTCAATTTATTACGGTCGTGTAATTACGATGTAAAGAAAGCTGAGAGAGCAATTGTCTATATTGATGAAATAGATAAAATCGCAAAAAAAACTGAGAATATGTCCATTACTCGCGATGTTTCTGGTGAAGGTGTGCAACAAGCTCTTCTTAAGTTAATGGAAGGAACAAAAGCTTCGGTACCTCCTAAGGGAGGACGGAAACATCCGCATGAAGAATTTATTCAACTTGATACAAAAAATATTCTTTTTATCTGTGGTGGAGCTTTCGTTGGGCTCGAAAAATTAATTGAGCGAAGGCTTGGCGCACAGAGCCTTGGCTTTGGAACTCCAATTAATTCTGTCCTTGATAAAAAAACACGCATTCTGCATGAGGTTGAACCGGAAGATCTTTTACGCTATGGAATGATTCCAGAGTTTATCGGCCGTGTACCAGTTGTTGTTGCTCTAGAAGAACTTACGCACGATGCTTTACTCCGCATTCTTACTGAACCAAAAGATGCGTTGGTTAAACAATATCAAAAGCTCTTTAAACAAGAAGGGATTGAATTGGCATTAACACAGGAATCTCTTGTAGAAATTGTAAATCTTGCTCTACAGCGTAAATCAGGCGCTCGTGGGCTTCGTTCCATTATGGAAAAGAAAATGCTTGAACTGATGTACGAAGTTCCAACAATGAAGAATCTCAGTCAATGTATCATTGATCACGACTTTTTTATTCACAATAAACAACCTCGGTATGTCTTTAAAAATGATGTAGATGAATTTCACCCTCAAGTACAAGGAAGAGCGT
>JAHFAK010000101.1 GCA_023250585.1 Deltaproteobacteria bacterium | reverse complement strand
GTAAAGGTACCCGTGTAACCATAATCTTACTCTTTTTTTCTCTTTGGGGATGTAAGAATAATAGCGATGTATTGGTTGGTACCGATGCAATTACTAAAGTTGCGGTCAATAATCTTAACTCAACTTTTTATTTTACCGAGTCTGAAAAACCTACAAAGTATACCATGGTAATTACTACCGCTCCCAAAGAAGATGCATTTCAGGAGATGAGTGTTAAAGTTAATTTTGAAACTGAAGAAAAACCGAAAGCGGGAACTGCAACAATTTCAATGACTGACGATAAAACTCATGAGAGTGCAAGCACGACGGATACTTCGACGGGCTTCCAAAAAACGAATGATTTAGAAAGTGAAAAATTTTTTAGAATCCCACGCGATGTTACAAATGAACGCCGACGCGGGATAAAAATTGATGAAACAAAGAAATATGCTTTTTATAAAGATGAAAGAGTTACTAAAGAATTTCAAATCGATGACTATTTAAAAGTTTTGGACAATATAGAGCCTAGGCTTAAACATTTTGCGGGAGATATATCCGATGAAGATAATAATGGCCGAGTGATTTTTGTATTTACTGAATTTGATCAAAAATATATAGGCGGCGTATTTCATAATACTGATCTTAAAGGAGCAACTCATTTTGAAAAATCAGAGATCCTGTATATATCAGCTCGACATAGCCAGCTTATTAATTTTACGGCTTTGGCGCATGAACTCCAACATCTGATTAATTTCAATTATAAATATATTATTCCAGGAAAGGAAAAACACAATAATTCAAAAAGTGAAGAGTCTTTTGGTATTAATGAAGGTTTAAGCCATCTTATTGAAGATTTATGTGGCTACAGTAAGACCTTAAATCGCATTGTAGAATTATATCTCGATAATAGCGCCACTGTTTCATTAAAAACAGATTTTCCTGATGAGCAAAATCAAAACGCGGAAGAGGAGAGTAAAGTCAGAGGAGGAAATTATTTATTCCTGCGCTATATGTATGAGCAGCTTGGAGAAGACAACTTTGTAATCAAAGATAAACAGTTGCAAAATATTGAACCTAATAAGGGTGGTGACTTTATACGTGCTCTCATCCAATCTCCTGAAGTTGGTTATGAAAAAATAGAGAAGCTATCCGGAAAACCAGTTGCGGAATGGCTCTTGGATTGGGGCATTACCCTGTCGGGGAAATCTTCAGATACTAAGCAATATGCTTATCAGGCTCCAGTGGATGATCCGGTAACTGGCAATAAACGTGGAGTGAGAATTTATGGAGATAACGAGGATAATTCGGATGAAAAAGAATCTTCAACCCTTAAAGGTCCGAAAATTTCTCCACTTAAAAACGAACAGGATTTTCAAGTGCCTCATTATGGGGTCAATCTTTTTTCTTTTACAGTTCCAAAAAGAACGGCACGGGCAATGACAATGAATATGATTCTTAAAAATACCAATGGAAATGTTCGCGTGGCTTTTATTCCCGTGAAGTAGCATGGAGCCCCACGGCTAAAGCCCATAAGCGCTAACTTGATGATAGTGAAAGTTAATTCTCCAAATCTGTCATCCCCGCGAAGGTGGATAGAAGAGCAATTCTTTTTTTTCTTTGATTCCCTGCAATTTTTGTTGAAATTTATAAACATTTCTATTAGATCTGCGAAAATCATGTACAGAAGACTTTCTCATAGATTCATAGTGATTGTTAGTACTCTTTTCGTATATGGAGTAATTTTTTCATTCTCTGTTTTCGCCGCAGATCCAAAAATAGAATTTTTTGAAGAAAATGGCCAGACGTATATTCGTATCGATATGGATCCTTTTTCTCTTTCAGAAGAAAAAGAATCTAAAGAGATTACGCCTATTCTCATTATCAATAACAGAGGCGCGGGCAATGGAGATCCAACAAAGGATCAACCGCAGATAAAAGAATTAAAGCAGTTATTAACTGCACAAAAAATTCCTTATGCTGATTTTGCCATTGATCGTAAACGTTCCCCAGAAGAAAATGCAGAAGCAATAGCTCAAAAAATACGATCATTAAATAGCCTATATAAAAAACCTATTGGAATTGTCATTGCCGGCGGAGATGGAACATATACTAAAGTTGTATCAGGGATATTGAGTCATTGCGATTGTTTAACCGAAAATCCAAAAATTGAAACTTTTGAAGAGATGATAGCCTTTATAGCTTTACCTCCTCGAGTAGGAACAGCGAATGATATTGGAAATGTTATGGGCAGCTCAAAAGATATGGATGTATTCTTCAAGGCCTTACAAGAAGGTCCCATTATTCCAATTAGATTTCCGATTATGAGGAGAAGTACAGAGCCAGATAAACCTTCAATTACGTTTCATTTAGATACCGTTGGTCTTTCAGGAGATTTATTTAGAGCAGCAGAAAGGAGTAAGGGTGGTAATGCAAATTTTATAACACGAAGATTCCCAAGACTTGCATACTTTTTTGGACTACCAATTTCAATTGTTAAAGCGACGAGTAAAGATTCTATATTTCATTATAAACTTACGGTAACAAAGGATGGCAAAGAAGTAGTAACTCAGGAAAATGAATCAATTCTCTATGGCCTTGCGAGTCTTCCAATTCTTGGATCAATTGGAACGGTGAAGGGATGCAGGATTGGCACGGGAGAAAAAAATCCACGACTTGCTTTTATCAATGTAAAACCAATTGAAAGTAATCCACTGATTCAGCTTATACGCCGAGTACCATTTTTACTGGAACTCTTTGGATCTACTTTTTTACGCTATTTCGGATATGATCCCTATAAATCGGATACTATTTCTGAATTTTCAAAAAGAATATCTCTGGTAGATCATATTCCTATAGAAGGAACGCCTGGTACAATTATTACTATTAAGATAACAAAGAGAATAGGACCCAATACGCAAGACGCTGGTTTTTCTTTAGTCACAAGCGGAGATCTTATTGATCTTAAATCAGTAGGGGAACCTACGGGTAATATACACTACGAAGAAATAGTTGTTTCTTTTCCCAAGGATCCCAATGCCGACATACTGGTGAGTCGCGAGTCGCCTTTGTACAAAGAGCATGTCAGTGGACATATTCAATCGCAAATCGATGCATTAGAAAAAATATACAACAGGCTATTTAATCTTCCGTATGATCCTCATCTTCCGATCATGGAGAAGAAGGAGAAAGACAAGGTTCTTAAACGTTTAGCAATTCTTCAACAAGCAGCGCTGAAGAAGGCAGAGAAAACAAAAATAGCTGATCTTATAGACAGATTTACTATACTGTTTAACTCTTATGCTCCTAACATACGACAAGTCAACCGAGCTGCATGCGGACGGATATTTTAATGGGACCTCTAAAAACTACCCATCTACTTCGTTGTCCACACATTCGCAATCCTCACGTATTGGCATATACGCTCCGGTTGCTCATGCGTGTACGCCTCGTATCTGGACACTTTTTAGAGGTCCCCAAAAAAACATTGGTATTAGTAGAGGTACCCTGTAATGAAAACCGTAGATATTGATGCAATTTATTCGATTTTAAAAAAGCACGTTAAAAATTATAAAACTCCTGTGGTTGATTTCATTAATATTCAAACGCGTGATCCCTTTAAAGTTTTAGTTTCGACGATTCTTTCGGCGCGGACAAATGATAGTACGACGGGTGCAGTATGTGAGCGGCTTTTCAAAAAGGTCACATCTCTTGATGATTTAGGAAAAATGAGCCAAAAGGAATTGGCGAAACTTATTTTTCCTGTGGGATTTTATAATACAAAAGCAAAGCATCTCAAAGAATTACCACACATAATCAAAAATTCGTTTCACAATAAAATTCCAGAATCAATTGATGCTCTCATTAAACTTCCTGGCGTTGGCAGGAAAACCGCAAATCTTGTTGTTTCGGTAGCGTTTAATAAACCAGGAATTTGTGTGGATACGCATGTCCATAAAATTTTCAATCGATTGGGTTATATAAAAACGAAGACTCCTCTTGAAACGGAAATGACTTTACGAAAAAAACTTCCTCAAAAGTATTGGATTCCAATAAATTCTATGCTTGTTTCTTTTGGGCAATATCTGTGTCGGCCGATCTCTCCTCATTGCAGTATCTGTCCGATTGAAGAATACTGTAATAAAGTTGGAGTGAATAATTCCCGTTAGGCTCGTATTTTTTTTATGAGCAGTGGCAACAGAGCTAATCCTGCTAAAAGACAAAAAGCAAGTATAACATGTGGAGATAAGATTTCGGTTAGAGAATTAATTCGATTCAGTTCATGACCAGCAAAAGTGTAAGCAAGCGAGCCTGGAATGATTCCCAGAGATGTTGTCCATATAAAAGTGGCTAGAGGGATTCTGGTAAGTCCTGTGAGAATGTTGATCAGAAAAAAGGGAAATACCGGAATAAACCGTAACGTCAGTAAATAACTATATCCATTCGTTGTTATTTCGTCATTGAACGTTTGTAATTTTGGCGCATATTTTTTTTGTAAGAAATCTCCAAGAAGATAACGAGCACATAAAAAAGCTCCAGTCGCTCCAAATGTGGCGCCTATATTTACATAGAGAGCTCCAATAGCTATCCCGAACAAAAAACCTCCAGCCAGAGTCATGATAGCGGCTCCTGGTAATGAGAGTGCGGTAATAATGATATAGGAAATAATATACGTAATTACGGCCAGGCTATAGTTTTTAGCGACAAAATTTGCCAGAAGTATTTTACTGCTCTGGAGGTTTTCTAAAGTTAGATATTCATAGAGTCCTGTCCTTCGAATACCAATAATAAGAGCTATTATCATTAAAATAAGAAGTATTTTTTTCATAAGTAAGCAGAATCTTACTCTGCCAAGACTACGCAGGACAAGCTTTTTTTAGTTAAAATAGAGGTGCCATCCACGAATTCAGTGAAAAAAGTACATGACGAAGTGTATGAAGCTTTAAAGAGAGAAAGACACTGGATCCCCGCCTTCGCGGGAATGACAGATTTGGAGAATTAACTTTCACTATCATCAAGTTAGCGCTTATGGGCTTTAGCCGTGGGGCTCCATAGAAGAAGTATAAAAAATTAATTACAGATTTGCCAAATCATTCAAATCTTTAAGCCGCGAAGAAGCTGCTTTATTCTTCTTTAAATGCTCAAGATTGATGATCGGAATAGGAATATTGCTAATTCGAGCTTTAATTCTTTTCCGATAACATTCATTAAATGCGACTCCGGAAAGTGTCGTTAATAACTCGATTTTTAATGGAGGAACTCCCATGCGGATTATCTGATTTTCTTTAATAAATATTTTTTCATCAATCTTGAGTGAACGAAATCCAAATTCACGAATTACTTCAATGATACGCTTCCCATTCTCGAGGTTTGTCTCTACCCAAATATCAATGTCGCCCGTAGCTCGAGTATATCCATGATAGGTTACGGCATACCCACCAACGAGCAAATATTTAACGAGTCTTTTGTTGAGCAATAGAAAGAACTCTTTGAAGTCTCGAGGTAGCTCCATGATAATCCTTATAGAGTATAGTTCTTAAAAATTCCAATGCCTTCATTCTCTTAGAAACAGGCTGTTTTCTCCAATACTTTGTATCATCTGATTTCTCTTTCAGTGAAACAATAGAGAAAACTTTTTTATTCATTCTAAATGGCTTTCTTTTCTGATTCATAATACTATAAATTTACCATACTGATATTAAACAAACAAGCCTTTCATGTCATACCACAATGATAATATCACAGAGAAACCAAAGTAAAAATTTTTGCAAGCAAGAAAGATCAATGCTGAAGTATTTGAAGATTAAAGAAGCAGAATCGGGGCGACTGGATTTGAACCAGCGACCACTTACACCCCATGCAAGTGCCCTACCAGGCTGGGCCACGCCCCGTTCAAAAAATATAACAGAACGAATTTACTAATAGCAAGTGTTAAACCTATCTCACTTTCCTGCAGTTTAGATTATAATCTTCTTGATCGTCATCCCGCGGCTTGTGACCGCGGGATCCAGTAATCATAGTAATACTAAGTTATGGAGAAGAATTTTTTTGTGTATATTCTCACGAGCAAGAGTACCTTATATATTGGTGGTACATCGGATCTTCCCAAAAGAATCTGAGAAGACAAGAATAAAGCAGCTGATTCCTTCACCTCAAGATACGATAGTAATAAACTGGTGTACTTTGAAGAGCATCCCACTGTTGAACTCCCTGGATCCCGCGGTCAAGCCGCGGGATGACGACCTGAGTGGTCCTCTTGAAAACTGGGCTAAGGGGAGTTAAACCTATCTGTTGATAGGTTTGTAGAATCTGGGGATAGAATTAATCAATAGAAACTATGGTGTAAGAAGTATATAAATTCAACTTATTGAAAATATTTAATTTTTTTTATAATTAAGCTTAGAGTAAGTATAGATTTTTTATCAACACCTGTGGATGAATTTAAAATGATTTAATCTAATATGACAATGGAGGAGCAGATATAGTACTCGTGGTATCGAGTAATCGAAGATCTCCAGCAATTAAATTTCCAGAACATGTGCCATATTTTGTTTCAAATTCTACTTGAAGGGTATCTTTTTTATCTTCACTCATTAATGCAAATATTTTGAGTGGTTCTGGATCGTTTCCGTCTTCTTTGAGCTCAGCCTTAAATGCAATCGATTTTGTTTGCTTATCTTCTTCACTCTCAAATGAACTTGCCGTATATCGTACCTCTGCATTTTTAAAGAGTGCGGGATTTATTTGTGTGCGTTTCTCAATCTTTTTAATCACTGTATTTGCAATAGCTTTCTGGGTGCCAAGCGGATCATAATTTGCCGGAAGAGTAGATTGTGGCGGAGTTTCAGGTTGTTTCTCTGTTCCGGCTACGGGTGGTGCCTCAGGTGTTGCGGCTACTTTTTCCTCTTGAGGAAGTGGTTTAGGAATTATTGCCTCTTTGATCGTTTCTTTTAAATCATTCATTAATCCTGTAGTATCTCCGGTTATATCTTTGGTTTCAGTCAGAGGTATTTTCCCTGCCGCATATTCAGCGCGAATAAGATCACTTCTATTAAAGGACACTGTCATTCCGGGTGTCGCAGTTTTATTGCGTTCAAGCAGACGACGACGTGGATAAGAAATATTTAATGCAACATCTCGTAGCTCATAAGATCCACAGGAAAGTGAAGAAGCCGTATATTTTGATCCTGCAATTGCTTTAAAAAGTTTTTGTTCCGGTAACCCTTGGTCTCCTGGAGCAGGAATTTTACGGATATCTCCGTTATTTTTACATCCTATAAAAATGCTTAGAAATATGAAAAGGATACTTATCTTTTCGATATTTTTCATAGATTAACCTTGTTAATATTAATTCTAATAATAGAAATATGCAAAATACATACCATTTTTATTATTTTATGTAACTATTTAATTTTATTAAGTTTTTATTTAATCAACTTTATAAAGTTATGAGAACTTGGCCTATTTTTGTCCCACTTACAAGGGTTGTATGAAAAAAAGTTAAAAATTATGGTTTTACTATTATCCGTTTTTCTTGTTGAGCACATATGACATCCTCGTTTATGGGTCCAATAGCAAAACGAAGAGAATATTCGGTATCTTTGGAAACTAAAGGAGCTTGCCACATATGCTTAGATTCTCCTGAATCAACAAACGTTCCACCATTGGCAGAAAAATGGAAAGAAATATGTATGTCTGGTGAGTTAATAATTTTCGTAGGATCGATCGTAAGATTGACGAGCTCGTTAGCATGGATATCATCGTCTTCAATGATGAGAGCATCATCAAGTAAATCGATTCCTTCACAAATATCTGCTGTATCTTCTTCAAGTGGAGTGCTCTCTTTTTCCTCGAGAGAAATTGTGTTTTTATAAATATCACACATCGTCAGCGTATCTTTTTCTAAAATATATATCTCAAAATTGAATTCAACTTCTTCAGCAACAAGACTTGATGGTGCAACCCACATTGTTTGGGCTGTATCAATTGAACTAAATAGTCCGGTGTCTTGGTTCATCCATGGCGTTTTTGCTATCCATAAAAATGTAAGAGGGAGCTCTTTTGGATTATCAAATTCAAGTATAAGATTTACTGAATCATTAACTTCGAGGTCAGAAGGATTTTTTGAGAAAATGAGATTTGTTCCAACGACGCCTTTGCAGTAGTTGCTTACTGAATTTTTTATAAGATCTATTTTAAGCGAAGTTGTTTCACCTGGGCGAACGTCTACAATGCCTGCTCCCCTAAATTCAAGAAATTTTGTTTCATCATCAAATACTAAAATTTCCACAAAACGGTCTTCACCGGGCGGAATGTTAAATAATGAAAAATGGATAGTATAGGTGTCTTGAATTTGAAGTGATTGAGTTTTTGGTAATACATCCTGGCTGCTGATTTTTATTAAGATGCGTCTATCACGAATCGTATCAATATCGGCAGGAAATATAAGATCTGTGGAAATAATCCCCGATTCTTTATTCGTCTGTTCTCGAGTAACTAACGTTTGTTTACTTGGAGGACATCCAATTAAAAAGAGTCCAAGGGTTAAATAGAATAAGGTTAATTTCATATGAAGCACTATATTATTTTATGTTTAAAAATCAAGTGGAGAAATACTAAAATCCATAAAAATCATCCATCAATTAATCTTTAAAATCAGGAAGTTATATATTGATTCATGATGTGACGAAAATCACTATATTTTTTCAACAAATTATGATACGATAAGTAGAGTTGAGGTTTTAGATTATGTACAGGGAGGAGAGATGAAAAAGCTACTCTTCATAAGTTTCATAACAGTGCAGTTAAGCGCGTGTAACAT
>JAHFAK010000100.1 GCA_023250585.1 Deltaproteobacteria bacterium | reverse complement strand
AGCTTGGTAAACTTAAAGTTAACATCGAATTCAAACTCGGTCTTTTTCGAAAAAACTTCGCCAAAAAAGAACTCGAACGCATTTTTACGTAACAGCTCAGTTAATGGGAGAGTTAGGAATGACTGAAACGTGCCCGGCACCTTTCAGTCGGTTTCGAGTATTCATAATACCAACGCCGGAGGTATTATCATGGAAACCCACGGCTAAAGCCCATAAGCGCTAACTAGATTTATTGAAAGAGAATTTATTTTCCTTTAAGATCTTTCTTGGTATAAGCAAGGAGGAACAATGCAAGAAGACTGGAAATTATTACAACCATTTTTTTCCAAGGACTGGCAACGTTTAGCTCAAGAAACGCCAGCGCTTAAAGGGCTGCGTAAGCATAAGTCAGTGAGTGATTTTCTCAGGACATTGCTGATGCATGTTGGATGTGGATACTCTCTCCGCGAAACAGCAGTACGTGCACAAGAAACAAAGCTTGGAGCGTTTTCAGATGTAGCATTTTAAAACGTTTACGGAAATCAAGAAAATGGCTTCATTATCTGTGTATAGAGTCAAATTTTTTTAGTCTCACTACTCAAACTAATGGCTTACCTGTCTTTTAGTTAGAAAAATCTAATGATTCAAGCATATTAGAAGAGGATGATTCTGACGGCATTGTTGAATTCGAATTTACCAAAAAAGATCAGGGTATTAGCGTAAAATAGCCTCAATTATATCAATAAAATCAAGTGATTAATGTATTTTTTGCATTGTGATGAAAGTCACTTCCCTTTTTGATTCAGGTATGGTACTATAGAAATGGCTCATTATTAGGATTATAAAACGATCATTCATTTTTCCGGGGGAGGAATAATGAAACGAAATTCATTCATTTCAATCGTATACAAGCTCTTATATGGAGGGAGTTTTTTATTTTTACTCAGCGTAGCAGAGTGTCCATCGCTTAATGATCAAAATCAGGCGACAAATGAAAATTCTGGATCATCGCTTGAGGATACGGGAATAGCGAGCGATGAAGATGCGGTTGCAGATTCTGACCCTCAATCTTTGGTAGAAGAAGATGATGTTGTATCTAATGACGAAGATGTTGCAGATGAAGAAGATTCTGAAGAAAATAAGACCGAGACATCAAACCAAACAGTAGCTTCGAGTGCATCGGCAGTTACTTCTTCAACATCTACATCTTCAACAACAACTACGTCATCATCTACTACGAATACTTCTTCAACTCCTGCTCCTCCTCAAGTGCCTAAAGTTACAATTGAAGGTGTTGACCTAGATCTTGTAAGTACCGAAGGTCAAGGAATTACATCGACACTGGTCTCTTGGAATTCAGATCTGAAGGGTACCTTTAAAACTATGATTGGATCTACTTCGTGTTCTGATGCATATCTTCTTGCTTCGAATTCCAATGGCCTGTATGCATCAGGAAGCGTCAACGCAAATACTACAGTGGCGGCTCAAATTTTAGCAAGCGATCTTGTACAGGGCTCTAACACTATCCGTGTTTGTTTTGTTGCTGATAATGGAAAAACAGCATCAAGCTCTCTGGTGACGATTACCCGCGATGATTCAGATGCGACAATAACGATAGCAAGTAACACCTATGATTATATGACTACCAATAGTGGAGGATATGCATCATCAGCTTTATCGTGGTCTGCATCAAAAGCAGGTAGCTACAAAATCATGATAAACGCAAATTGCCCATCTAGTGCTACCGCAGCTAATTCCGATGGAGCAAATGCTTCAGGATCAGTAGCTGCTGGTACATCAGTTGCTTCTACCATTCTTGCGAATGATAACAATATACAAGTTGGTACAAATACAATCCGCATTTGTTTTATAGCAAGTGCTAATAACAATGCGTCGGAGACAACGAAGACAATTATTATTGATAACACTGCCCCAACGGTTTCGATATCAACAACAAATACCCCAATAACCATAGGAGCTGAAGATAATCTCGTGACGAGTTTAACCGCTGCTTCATTCAACTTTACTGAAGCCGTTGGTATGGAATCAGGATTCTGCGCGAGTGGGAAGTATTCTGTAAGCGGTACCGATGGATCAACAACACTCTCGGTAAATAGTGCAACGGCAAATAGCTTGGCGTGTGATTTTACCTTGAGTGGAAACTTTGGAACAACGGGTACGGTAACCCTTACCACAAGCGCGAAAGATAAAGCAGGTAATGCTGTTGCGAGTGCCTCAAAATCTGTGGTGATTTACAAAGGTACTATTGCTAGTTCTAACCTAAGTTCAGGGAACGATATTCTTACCGATATCATTATGGATTCCACTTATATGTATTTAGGAGGATATAGTGATTCTGGGGCAAATGACCAAAAATGGCATTATGAGAGACGAAATAGAAATACCCTTGCACTTATTGCGGGGAGTTCGAACGGTGGATGGCAGGAGGGTATTATTGATTCAAATCCAGTGACGGGTATAACCCTTGATGCTGATGTCATGAGAGCAATTGGAGTTGATTCTAATTACCTCTATGGAGCTGGGGCACAGAATAAGAGTCCTAATGTAAAATGGCGTGTTGAAAAACGTGACTTATCTACTGGGCAACTCGTCAATGGTTTTGGTGATACTGATATGTCTGATGGAGATGCAGACACTGCGGATGGTGTCTTCACTGGTCTTGCTACTCTTGGTATTTGGGATTTTGCTCTTGATAGTACGACGCTCTATCTTTTAGGTAAAAATAATTATGGCACTAATGGAGGACAGGCAATGAGAATGTACTATCTTGATATCAATGATGGAACTACAGGTTCTTTTAAAATGGTTGTACAATCTCTGACGGGTGCTACAGGGGATCTTGGAAATGCAATCTTATTCGACTCGGCAGGCACTAACTACTATGTTGCGGGTAAGTGGGAAAATACTGAGGCCCATTGGCTTATATCAAAACGTGCTATCTCCACGGGCGCTGCGGTAGGAGCATTTGACGGAGATACTGCATATAACAGTGGTGGCTATCCTTATAATGGGCTTATTCATTATAATATTTATGACAATGGAGGATCTGCTAACGAGCAAGCATTAAATATTGAACAAGATACGAGTTCTCTTTATATCATTGGGTATGATACTAACACGTCAAGTGGCGATAGACAGTGGCGGATTGAAAAGAGGAATAAAACGACGGGAGCATTAGATAGTAGTTTCGGTGGTTACGCTCTTTCATCAGCAGGGTCTACATCGATTAGTGTATCAACGCAGGACCATCTTGGTAGTACTATTCCCGGAGGTGTTGCAACGATTAATTTTAGTAGCAATGATGAACAACCGGGAGATATCGTTTTATTAGGATCTTCTATTTATATCGCAGGATATGAGAGATCTCTCGGTAGTGCTGATGCACGATGGGTTTTAGTAAAACTGAAAACATCTAATGATGCGGCGGTAACATCAGTAGGTACTCTTGGCAATAGTTTTGATCAAAGTTTTGGGGGATACCTCATCAATAGCAGTGGAAGCGTCGATAACACCTTTACCGATGGTATCATTATTAAAGATTTTAGCTCAGGAGATGATTCTTCAAACGAAATAGAACTGCTTGATAGTAAATGGATCATCTGGGGAGGACGAGAATATTCCACGGGTGGTGGTCAATGGAGAATCGAGAAAGTACGTATTACTGATGGAATTACTGGTCTTGAATAAAATTTAATCTTTTACTGTTTTCAAGTGCAATTCTTTTAATTGTTCATTTGTTATTACACTCGGAGATCCATCGAGTGGATATATTCCGCTTGCATTATTGGGAAAAGGAATGACTTCGCGAATTGATTGTTCTCCGCATAAAATTGCAGTCACCCGATCAAATCAAAGCGCACAGCCTCAATGTGGAGGCACTTCATACTTAAATGCCTCAAGCAAAAATCAAAATTTCATTTCAGCTTCTTCTTTTTCACACACCTTTTTCCAGAATGCATTTTCTTCTTTTGAAATTCAATAGTTAGTTCACTTTTTCTTCCTTCCATTCATTTTTCACAAAAAAACTCTGTTAAAATTTTCACATTTGTGATATACTATTTGTAGGGGAGATATTGATGAAAATATATAATTCAGCTCGGCGTATTCGCCTCTTGTACCTTTCACTTATTAGCGCTGCATTTTTCTTTGTTATTCTCTCGTTTGGGTTTATATGTGGTGCAGACGATGAAGAAGATAGTTCAGATCATTTCTTTCAGGAAGAGGAAGCAGAAACAATAATAGAAAATGATACTGAAGATTCAATTCCACCAACTACTACCAATCCATCTCAGGTGGTTTCAGAAGCCCCACAGCATACAGCACAAAACGTATCATTTAATGATACTGATTTCTCAACCAATGAAATAGGAGGAGATATTTTAATAACCAAGTCACTCGATGAAAGTGATATAAGTAATTATGTGATTTACTATGGGAATAGTGCAACGACTAAACTAACGGGAGAAAATGCAATAGCTCAACTTGGAAAAACAGGAAGTAATATATCGTATACAATTTCTGTAAATACTGTTTTTCCAACAAATGCGACACATTTATTAGTGTACACCAATAATGCATTTGAAGAAATGAAAACATCAGTGAGTGTAGCACTCACTGATGTAGCTTTATCAAATCAAGCTCATCTATCAGGACTTACACTGTCATCGGGAAGTTTAAATCCTGTATTTTCTGCAGAAACAACTTCATATACAGCAAGTATTGGTGTTTTAGTGCAATCAATTACCGTAACTCCTACGGCAGAAGATTCAGGAGCAAGTATAAAAGTAAATGGTATTAATGTGACATCAGGAAGTGCATCAGAAAATATAAGTATGAGTTCAAGCAGTAACACGATAACCATACAAGTAATAGCAGCAGATCAGAGTACAGAGGAAACGTATACAACCATGGTAAACAGAAATACAACTCAACCAGTTTATCTTAAAGCTTCTAATACAGGAGCATTAGATTATTTTGGAAAAACCGTTGCAGCATCAGGTAATACTTTGGTTATTGGTGCTTATCAAGAAGACAGTAATGCAAGAGGAGTAAATGGTAATGAAAGCAATAATAGCGCAACTGATAGCGGAGCCGTATATGTATTTGTGAAAAGTGGGACTACATGGAGCCAACAAGCATATCTTAAGGCTTCTAATGCCGACGGAGGTGATAATTTTGGAAGGAGCATAGCAATATCAGGTAATACTATAGTTGTTGGTGCTGATCTAGAATGTAGTAACGCAACAGGAGTAAATGGTGATGGAAGTAATAATAGTGCTTTTGCTAGCGGGGCAGCATATGTATTTGTGAAAAATGGGACAACGTGGAGCCAACAAGCATATCTTAAAGCTTCTAATACCGGGGCGGGCGATACTTTTGGAAAAAGCGTAGCAATATCGGGTGATACAATTATTGTTGGTGCAAATGGAGAAGATAGTAATGCAATAGGAATCAATGCAAATGAAAGTAATAATAGTGCATCTTCTAGTGGAGCAACATATGTATTTGTAAGAAGTGGAAATGCCTGGAGCCAACAAGCATATCTTAAAGCCTCTAATACCGAAGCTTCTGATAGTTTTGGAGGGAGTGTAGCAATATCAAATGATACTATTGTTGTTGGTGCAGATGGAGAAGATAGCAATGCATTGGGAATAGATGGAATGCAAATCAATAACGATGCGGGACAAAGTGGAGCAGCATATGTATTTGTGAAAAGTGGGACAACGTGGAGTCAACAAGCATATCTTAAGGCTTCTAATACTGGTGCAAGTGATAATTTTGGAGGGAGTGTAGCAATATCAGGTAATACTATAGTTGTGGGTACCCCAGCAGAAAGTAGCAATGCAACAGGAGTCAATGGAGATCAAAATAATAACAGTGCAATACAAAGTGGGGCAGCATATATATTTGTAAGAAGTGAGACCATGTGGAGTCAACAAGCATATCTTAAAGCCTCTAATACCGAAGCTTCTGATAGTTTTGGAGAAAGTGTAGCAATATCAGGTAGTACAATAATTATTGGTGCTTCAAGAGAAGACAGTAACTCAATTGAAGTTAATGTGAATCAATTTAATAATATTGCACCACAAAGTGGAGCAGCATATGTATTTAAATTAAATGAGACTGTATGGGTCCAACAAACATATCTTAAAGCTTCTAATACTGAGGCAAGTGATAATTTTGGAGGGAGTGTAACAATATCAGATGGCAATATTATTGTCAGTGCTCAAGGAGAAGACAGTAATACAACGGGAATAAATGGGAATGCAAGTGATAACAGTGCAGAGAGCAGCGGAGCAGCATATGTATTTTCTTATTAAAGGAACCTCTAGAAACACAGTTCTGAGCACTTAAGTCCCAAATGCAGGAATTAAAGGCATTTAAGGGAAATGTTAGAGAGAAAGGTCTGACACTACTTCCGGTCCGTTTGAGTGGAAATATGTGCGGCAATGGAACATTAGATACGTGTGATGATCGATGGGTTTGGTATGATATTACATCGCTCTTTAGTGGTTGGAAAAGCTCTCCTTCAAAACCAATTATGGAATTATCGTCAATTTTACTGATGGAGCTGGTGGGAAAAAGAAGAAATGGATGACTGCAATTCTAGCAACGAAGTAGGAATCGTTGTAGTATAGGGATTGTAACCCAAAATAGAAAGAAGTCATTCATGTCTTCTTTTGAACACACCTTATGCCTTATGCACACAGCATGTGCTCACCTATAGTAATTTATCCCTACTAAAATTAATTGATGATTCAATGATGATTCAATATAGATGCGCTAATTTGAATAATAATCAAAGTTTTAATGTATAAAGGAGCATAGAAATTATGAATTTTGAATTAGAAAGAATAATTCATATTCTTAACCCTTGGTTAACAAAACCCAATTCTTTAAGAGAAGAAATTATTAAAAAACTACCGAGTGATCAAAAGGTGGGGACCGACATATGAATGCATTTGGGAGGGGGCACTAAAACCTGGTTTGCAGCAACGGTCATAAAAAAAAATTTTATGCTCTTGTTGGGTGTACCGTTGCTCCTGGCTTTGAGTTTGACGATCTTGAATTAGGAAAAAGAATTACATTATTAAAAAAGTATCCTCAACATACTGACATTATTTCTAAGTTAACCCGAACATAAGCAGAAACGGGTTAACTCCCATGCTTTACTTTTAATCAATACTTTTCTAAGCTTAACTCGTATGTTTGAAAAAAAGAAAAAACAATTATTAACCTATTTCAATGAACAAGCACCTATCGCAAAACATTTTGGCATGCGCTTATCATATAGCGATACCAATCGAGCCATAGTTGATTTGCCTTATAACCCTGCTTTAAATCATGCAATGGGTGGAATCCATGGAGGAGTTTATGCAACGCTCCTCGATACCACCGGATGGTTTACCTCTGCAGTGACTCATGAAGAATCCATATGGATTGCAACATCCGAACTTTCTATGCATTTCCTCAAACCAGCTCAAGAATGCTCTCTCCAAGCTATTGGGAAAATTATTCAATCAGGCAAACGGCAAGATATTGTCGAAATGCATATCTACGATGGTAATGAGCAATTGGTAGGTCATGGGACAGGAACATTTATCCTACTTCCTACTATTCTCATGGGTGTAGAAAAACTCATCACAAAAAATTCATGACTACGCTTCAGTGTTAAAATTAAATAGTTTGTATAAACTTGATCTTCCGAAAAAAGTGCCCCCTACTAAATGGCTTCATATGTCGGTCCCCACCTTTTGGTTGGTTTGACTTTTTGGTTGGTTTGACTTTTTATTGCTTCGGAATAAGAACAGGAATAATAGAAGCTTTGTCATTTCCTGTTAAGTTGCGAATGTCTACTCCTATTGGTGCACTACGGATATAAAGGCCTCCCGGATGTAATGATTCACTTCCTATCCATACAATTACTCTACCTTCAAAAGTTCTTTGTCCTGTAGGAGTATTAATTAGATGTTCTGGTCCAAAAAAATCTTGGCTTACAAAATCGGAAGGATACTGCATAACTAAAGTTTCAAGATCACTCCATGAAAGTCCATTTTTTGTTTTACCATTTATTAAAGAATTACCAACATATACACCGGCTCCATGCGAGGCAGAACTTCTTGATTTTATAACCTGCTCTCCTTGATTAGCAAACACCCGCTGTATACGTTCCATGTCTTCGACGCCATGGGCATCAATAAAAGGTTGATACATAATTTCATTTATAGAAGGCTTGCTATTGAGATAAAACTCAACCATCTTAAATAAGTATCCTGATATTCCTTTATCCGCAAATAGATCCGTCCCATACGGATTCCACATATACCAATTTTTGTATCCACCATTAACATAATGGCGAACAAAACTGGGGAGAGCATGGGCTACTTCATATTCATTTTTGAAATAGTCTCCTACCTTTTGATATGAAGGCATAGTTGGATCAACCCAATTGGAATAATATCCCCAATAAAATGCCGTAACCCATTTTCCTTTATATTTATACATATTACGTTGTTCATCATATTCTAGATCATTCTTATTCCATGTACTTACCATCTCAATACCATAGTGTGAGATTAAATCTTTCATAGGATGCGCAGGGGAACCTGGCTCAAATAACTTTGGATTGTTTGCCTCTTGATACCAAATGACGATGTATTCATCTTTCTTTAGTCCTAATGCTTGAGCGAACTCCTCCCCCTTCTGTGCATGAAATGCAATTTGCTCTTCAAGAGGTTTCCAGCTATTTTCAAATCTACCAAATCCATCAATAGTGCCCCATTCATTTTCAATAGCTTTATGCGCCCATCCAATTCTT
>JAHFAK010000008.1:12005-36234 GCA_023250585.1 Deltaproteobacteria bacterium | reverse complement strand
TTTTTCGTACAAACTTTGTTTCTCTTAAAGACCTTGGAAAACGATGGGGGCAGGGAGTCTATCAATCCCGTTTTACTATTAAACCTTCACCGAAAAATCCTATTGAAGAGAGAGCTGTTTCTGTATATCTTCCACCTCAATATTTTAAAGAACCAAAAAAGAAGTTTAGAATACTTCTTGCTTTCGACGGACAAAATACCTGGGACGATCCTGATTGTGGACTTGGTGGATGGCACGGATGGCAACTAAACCTTCAAGCAGAAGCGCTCATTGAAAAACAAATAATAGAACCAATTATCATTGTTGCCATTCCACATGGATCAGAAAGATTTGATGAAGATCTCCCTCCTCCTGATCCAAAAGGGAAAGGACAAGAGTTTGTAAATTATATTATCAACGATATCATGCCATTTTTAAATCAAAACTTAAGGATACAAGATGGGGCAGAGAATATCGCAATCCTAGGGTCTTCTTTGGGAGGAAACCTCGCTTTTTGGATAGGAATGGACTTCCCTCATATATTTGGAATAGCGGGAGTTTTCTCCCCTGCTTTATGGGCTTTAGCGATTCCCGATTCGCTACGAGACGAAGAACGACAGGGTAACCGTGAAGCACTCGAGAAATATGAGCTTAGTGAAAAAGACCTAGAATCACGACTGTATCCTTATATTAAAGAACCTCAGGGCAAATTATATATATATGTCGGAGGAGTCCGTAACCCTCAACATCGAGATGAATCTGATGGCACTGATTTAACGTTAGAAATGATCGCAAGGCTTCAAGCAACGACATGGGGAAATAATGGATACTTTCATCGTGCTTGGGTTGAGGGAGCTGGTCATAATGAAGTATCTTGGAGTGAAGCATTTGATGGTTTTGCAAGGACACATTTTCCAGGTCCTAGAGTTAATGATTCTTTTCGTTATACTCATACAAAAAGAAAAAAATCGAGCAGTTATGTAAACGTTCAATAGTTTAAGCCTAGCTTAGTGCTTGACAACTATGCGCAAATCATCTAAAAAAGCCACTTTGGCACATAAATTATACAAGGATATCGATTATGGTAAAATTGAGACTTACGCGGTATGGGAAAAAAATTCAGCCGCTTTATCGTATTGTAGCAACCGATTCTCGTAACCCACGAGATGGAAAATTTATTGAAATTGTTGGAAGATATAATCCAAATAAAAATCCCGCAGAAGTGCATCTTGAGAAAGATAAAATTCAAAAATGGATTACAAATGGCGCCCAGCCATCAGAAACTGTGTATAGTTTATTGAAGAAAAACGGATTTTACAATAAATAATTACTACTCATAGCGGAGGCTCCAATGAAAGAATTAGTAAGTTACATTGCAAAGGCATTAGTTGATAATCCAGATGAGGTATCTGTTTCAGAAGTTTCAGGGGAGCAGACATCAGTAATTGAACTTAAAGTATCGAAATCAGATCTCGGCAAAGTAATTGGTAAGCAGGGAAGAACAGCGCAAGCAATGCGCACAATACTGAGCGCTGCTTCAACAAAAATTAATAAAAGAACCGTACTCGAAATCATCGAATAAATTGAAAAAAAATTCTTTTGTATTATTTGGCGAAATAATTAATACACGTGGCTTAAAAGGCGAGCTCAAAGTAAAGGTCTATAATCCTCTTTCTCCTCTTCTCAGACCAGGAACAATTCTTTATTGTAATACCAAAAAGTACACTATTCAAAAAATTACTCAACATAAAGATTTCTTTTATATTTTTTTCGATACAGTTTATTCAATCGATGAGGCAGAAAAACTCAAAGGACAAAGCATATTTATTTTACGGGGAGATATCCTTCTTCAAGAAGAAGAACATATTCTGGCAGATCTCATTGATTTTACCGTTATGGATAAAGATATGCCAATTGGAATCGTAGAACATATTATTAACCTTGGAGCGGGGGACATTCTTGTTATTAGACAGAACAATAAACACGAATGTTTAATTCCGTATAACAAAGAATTTATAGTCAAAGTAGATGCTGAACAAAAAATTATTTATGCAAAAGACACCGAAGACTTTACACTTTAATATTATTACTATCTTTCCAAATTTTTTTGACTCAATTTTTAACCATGGAGTTTTAAAGAGAGCTCTTAAAAATCAACTTATAGATATCTCCATTACTAACGTGAGGGATTTTAGCAAGAATAAATATAAACAAATTGATGATACACCTTTCGGTGGAGGCCCTGGCATGGTTCTTATGCCCGAGCCTCTCTTTAAAGCAATTGAACAAAAAAAAACTGTACACTCATATGTGACGTATCTTTCTCCGCAAGGAAAACCGCTAACTCAAGCTAAAGCTAAAAAACTTGCATCGAAAAAAGAAATTATCCTTATTTGTGGCCGATACGAAGGAATCGACCAGCGTGTTATTGATCAGTATGTTGATGAGGAAATTTCAATCGGTGATTATATTTTAAGTGGAGGCGAGATTGCGGCGGCGGTTCTTATTGAAGCAGTATCGAGATTCATTCCAGGCGTTTTAGGAAATGAAGAAAGCAAAACAAATGAGACTTTTAGTCAATCAATAGGCCTTGGCTTTCCTCAATATACAAAACCTCGAGAAATCGATGGAATGGAAGTTCCAGCAGTGCTTTTATCAGGTAATCATAAAAAAATAGAGGAATGGAGACAAAAAAAAGCACTTGAGAAAACTCGAAAAGTTCGGCCTGATTTATTGAAAAAATTATGAGCTCATCTCTTTATCTAGCTGTTGTACATTATCCCGTATATAACAAGCACAAAGAAATTGTAACTACAGCTTTTACTAATTTAGATATTCATGATTTTGCACGGCTCGCGAGAACTTACAATATCCCTAAAGTCTTTTTTATTTCTCCGTTGGAAATCCAAAAGAAGCTAGGCATTCGGTTAGTGGATTATTGGACCAAAGGAAAAGGCGGAGAAAGAAATCCTGACCGAAAAGAAGCTCTCTCCGTGATATCATTTAAAAATACGTTGGAAGAAGCTCAAGAGGCCATATGTGGATTGAATCATCAAGATTTGTTAATAGTAACCACAACTGCCCGAGAACAAAATAAGGCTATAAACCCAGATGAGCTTAAAAATCTTATTTACAAGCACGGGAAAAGTATATTATTAGTGTTTGGCACAGGCTTTGGGCTTACCGAAGAGTTTATGGCACAGACTGATTACGTACTTTCCCCCATTAAAGGAGCTTGCAATTATAATCATTTATCGGTAAGATCGGCAGCTTCTATTATTGTTGATAGAATTTACAGTTACAGACAAGGGAGTTAGTTATGCAGATAAAAACTATAGAACAAAAACTCATCGGGGAAAAGAAGGATACACTGCCTTCTTTTGGCTCAGGAGATACCATTCAAGTTCATTTTAAAATTACCGAAGGCGATAAGGAACGTATTCAAGTATTCGAAGGCCTCGTTATTAAAAAACAACGTTCTGGGGCGAGCTCTACGTTTACCGTTCGTAAAGTATCATACGGTGTTGGCGTTGAAAGAATTTTTCCTCTCTATTCACCAAAAATTGAAAAAATTAAAGTTCTTGGGCAAGGAAAAGTTCGACGAGGAAAGCTGTATTACTTACGCAATCTTCAAGGCAGGAATGCTCGCATCAAGGAAACAGAGCAACAACAAAAAGCTGAATAGATGTGATTATTATGCTTGCTGGTTGCGATGAAGTAGGACGAGGTTGCCTGGCAGGACCTGTCGTTGCATGTGCGGTTGTTATTACGCAAGAAACCTTAGAGAGCATTCCAGGCATTACCGATTCAAAAAAATTATCTCCTCAGCAAAGAGAATCACTCTATAATAAAATTGTTCTTCACGCAGATGCCATTTCGCTCGGTCTTGTTTCGAATACCGAAATAGACAGAATCAATATTTTGCAAGCTTCTAAACGCGCTATGGAAATTGCAATCAATAATTTATCTCCGAAGCCAGATCATGTATTGATAGATGGTAGAGATAGATTAAATATTGATATATCGCATGAAGCAATTATTGATGGGGATTTTCTTGTTCCAATTATTTCGTGTGCATCTATTATTGCAAAAGTATATCGCGATAGGTTCATGATGGAACTTGATACTTTCTATCCTCAATATAATTTTAAGGCGCATAAAGGCTACTGCACACGTGAACATGAAGAAAGTATAAAAAAATATGGGGTGAGCGATGTTCACCGAAAAACATTTCGCGGAGTTAAAGAACATATTTCTCTATGATTAAAACAAAACAGAAACATAGTGGCGATACGGGAGAAATGCTCGCGCAAAAATTTCTCACAAAAAATCGATTCACTATTTTACAGCAAAATTTTAATTGCCGATATGGAGAAATTGATATAATTGCACAAAAAAAAGATACAATCCATTTTATTGAAGTAAAGACACGTTCGTCGGCTGAGGATGATCCTGCCTCATTTATTCATCAAGCAAAACAAAAACGAATAACAAATGCAGCACAATGGTATGTAAGTCAAAAAAAATTTGATAATTATTACTTTAGATTCGATGTTATTTGTATTATTATGAAAAAAATTCCAGAAATTACGTACTATGAAAATGCGTTTACTCTCTAAATCATATATTATTATCGCTACTTTTTTTTATATAGGATTTATACCGATTGCTCCTGGAACCATTGCATCTGCAGCTACACTGTTTGTCTACGTATTCATATTTTCGAAATTATCTCCACTGATCTATCTCATAAGTCTTATAGCTCTATTTTTCTTGGGTATGTGGGCAAGCGATGCAACAGATGCTTTCTACCAAACTCATGACAACGGCATCATTGTCATCGATGAAGTATTAGGAATGCTCGTGAGTCTTTTTCTTATTCCTTGCACCTGGAAAAATATACTGATGGCATTTATTCTTTTTAGGATCTTTGATATTGTAAAAATTCCACCAGCAAATATTTTAGATAAGAGACATAGTGGATTTGGAACAATGGGAGATGATTTAATAAGTGGGATTTACGCGAACATTTTCCTCTGGCTCATCGGCAGCTTTCTTCTCTAAAGTCTTTTTTTCACCTTTTGGGTGAGCTGAATGAAATGCTTCTATTTTATCTTCTAAATCCTTAACCCGTTTTTGTAAAAATTGTTCTTCATGAGTTAATCGAATTTCTAATTTCTCAAGCGCACGCACACATGCTCTGCTGATATTGCGATCAACACGATCAGTAGAATTATCGCTTTTTAGTTTTAAAACATCGATAATAGCCCTTTTATTTTCTTTCGAAAGATCAGGAAATTTCATTATCTTATCACTGAGGGTTTTAAGAGCTTCTTCATTAAGACCCAGGACTCCAATCACAGGACTCCAAATTTCAATAATAAACCGATACATGAGATCGTCAAAACATTCATCTTTTACCATTTTAGTTTCCATGCAAAGCCTCCTGAGACGTTATTGTCCCACCTTTTACTCTAACGCCATATATAAAATTTATTTTTTATTACCTATAATAAAATTAAGACCCGTATCTTAATAGTGACTCTATCAAAGTTGATTTTGTTTTGCAAGTATTTTATAAACGTGTTTAACCAATGAAAACAGATGGTTAACAAAGAAAGCATGCTTAAACATCAAAAAATCGCCTTAAAATAAAAAATAAATTTCGCGCTGCAATGTAAGCATACTATCAAAATTAATTATGCAATTGCATAATTCTTATGCCCGAGGATGAAAGCGTCGGTAGATTTCTTGAATTTTTTCCTTACTCACATGAGTATAAATCTCGGTTGTCGAAATATTTTTATGGCCTAAAAGCATTTGAACGACGCGAAGATCCGCCCCGTTATCGAGTAGATGAGTGGCAAAGCTATGACGAAGAGTATGCGGCGTAACTTTTTTCGTAATTCCTGTCTTTATAATCTGCGCTTGAAGGATCTGCCAAAAAGCTTGCCGCGTTAAATTTTTACCAAATTTATTTAAAAAGACAAACTCACTTTCTCCATATTTTTGAGTAAGCTGTATTCTTGCTGTATGGATATAGGATTCAACAACTCGTATCGCACGAGGACTTGCAGGCACCAGCCGTTCTTTATTTCCTTTTCCGGGAAACTTTAAAATTCCTCGATCAAAATCACAATGAACCATTTTCAAATTAACAAGCTCTGAAACACGTAAACCACTCGCATACGCCAACTCAAACATTGCTTTATCACGAAGGCCATGAGAGGTCTTTTCATCAGGGGATTCGAGCAGCTTCTTTATTTCATCTTTACTTAAAACTTGTGGAATTTTTTTCCAAATTTTTGGGAGCTCCAAATCCTGAACAGCTTGGTTTTTGGCAAGATTTTCTCTTTCTAAATATTCAAAAAAGTTTCGAACTGCAATGATTTTTCTAGTAATTGTCGCGCCAGAATTTTTTTGAGAAAGAAATAATGAATATTCGAGGACATCCTTCTTTTCTATTGCTTCTACGTTTTTAATTTTTCTTTTTTCCATAAAGGCAGTAAACTCAATCAGATCGTTGCTATAGGATATAATCGTATTGTGAGATAGTCCTTTTTCTACTTTTAGATACGTTACATATATATCAATAAATTCATCCATCTCATTGTCCCTTTATGAATACAGAATGTCTCAAGAACGATTAATCCAAAAATCTATTATTACTCAATCACTTGAAATAATTACACAAATTTATTGGCATACAATATGCAACTTCATAAAAATATGAGTAAATGTAAATATACCCACTGCACTATTTACTATAAATGCGATCATAATCTGAATCAACTCATGTACTGCAGATATATAGAAACGCTTAAACATATTGCATTGGAAACCAATTTACCTAAACACGAACGACAGAAAATAAATGAATGGATAAAAAACAAAATTCATCAGAAGTTACGCAAATTTTCAACAAAGGTCTTGCAGTGAAGCTATTTGACATCCTTGAATTTAGGGTGTAATATAAAATTAATTCCCTAAAGGGGTATACTATGAAGCAATTAATAACTTCTATTTTTATCTTAATACTAAGCTTTCTCGTAATTAGCGTTAATTCTTTTTCTTTAAGCAACGCAACAGAATCCCCAGAAGCAAAAGAATCCCCAGAATTTGACCGAGCAAAAGTATCTCTCGGTGATTTCAGATTTCTTCTCGAATTAAAATTAATCGAAATTTTGACAGAATTTAAAGAACCTTTCGAAAATTATACGGTAATTTTAATAAAGCCCTCTATTGAAAAAACAAAAGATAATAAATCTGTAGTAAAATATACAGAATCATATACTCTCACAAAGGAAGAAATTAAAGATAAATTCATAGAAACGATACTTTCAAAAATTCAATTTGGAGCAGGGCTCTCATCGAGAGTTTTTGCATCTATTGACTTCGAAAAGCCCGGGCAGGGAAAAATAAGGCTTCCCATTGAATATTATGATGATAGACCTACTAATAAAATTGAATTTTCTATCAGAGAGCTACTCCCACATTAGTTTTTATTGAAAACTTTCTTCCCTTCAAATCGGGCGGATGTTCCCAATTCTTCTTCAATTCGTAATAATTGATTATACTTTGCGATTCGTTCGCTTCGACAAAGAGAACCAGTTTTGATTTGGCCGGAATTTACCGCAACAGAAAGATCTGCTATCGTTGTATCTTCACTTTCTCCTGATCTATGTGAAATCACCGTATGATAAGAAGCTTGGTGAGCAAGCTCTACAGCTTCTAATGTTTCAGTTAATGTTCCAATTTGATTCAACTTAATCAATACAGCATTTGCAATATTCTCTTTAATTCCACGTTCAATCAATTCAGTATTTGTAACAAAGAGATCATCTCCTACGATTTGGATCTTTTTTCCAAAATGCTCAGTACATTGTTTCCATCCTTTCCAATCTTCTTGATCCATAGGATCTTCAATGGAAACGATGGGATATTTGGTCAGTAAGCTTTTGTAAAAATCTATCATGCCTGCGGTATCACGTTTTTTATTATCTGATTTTTTAAACGTATACGTCCCATTTCCAGAATAGAACTCGCTCGATGCAACATCAAGAGCAATACCAATGTCTTCGCCTGGTTTATAGCCCGCTTTCTCAATTGCTTCCATAATCAGATCAAGCGCAGCTTCGTTGGATGCTAACGACGGAGAGAATCCTCCTTCATCACCCACGCCAGTTGAAAGTTTTTTATCCGAAAGAACTTTTTTTAATGTGTGAAATGTATTGGCTCCCATTTCAAGAGCTTCAGAAAATGATGGAGCATTATAAGGAACAATCATAAATTCTTGAATATCTACATTATTATCAGCATGCGCGCCACCATTTAAAATATTCATCATGGGAGTTGGCAAGAGGTTTGCGTTTACTCCTCCGATAAATTTATACAAAGGTAATGAAGAAACTTGAGCTCCCGCATGGGCGCATGCCAAACTTACGCCCAACATTGCATTTGCTCCGAGTTTTGATTTGTTCTCTGTTCCATCCAATGCTAAAAGGAGTGAATCAATTTTTTGAATATGAGTAATATTAACCCCTCTCAATTTTTCCGCAATAATTTGATTAACGTTTTTTGCGGCTTTTGTTACTCCTTTTCCTTTATAACGTTTATCATGATCCCGTAATTCGAGTGCTTCAAATTTTCCCGTTGAAGCGCCTGAAGGAACAATCGCTCTCCCCCAGTGGCCAGACTCGGCAAATACTTCAACTTCAATGGTTGGATTACCACGAGAATCTAAAACTTCCCGCGCATGTACTTTTTTTATTTTTGACATACTCCCTCCTCAATCTTTTTTTATTCTAAAGCTTACATTGTTTTTTTCGAAGCTAATCAATTGCAAAGGAACGCTGCTGTCTTGTATTTCTTTAATGAGCTTATTTAAGGGAAGTTTCGTCTTACAAGAAAAGCTCATTTTTTTATCTTTACCTACTTTTATCACAGACTTTTCTTGTACATTTTCCACTCCTTTTATTTTACTTAAAAGAGTTTTAAATGATTCAATTTCGGAATACGTTTTGAAATAGAGCAAGCTTATAATCGTATTTTCCTCATCCATGAAAGTATTTTTACTCCAATAAGAGAGCGCTGTTTCAATAGTATCAGCATAAATATTTTCTTTTAATTTCTCTTTTTTTAAAGAAGCGCTGTAAATAAATGATTGAAGAATGAGCTCTCCTCCTCTTGAAATAAGCCTTACAACATAGGTTTCATCTTTAGGAAATATATGAACAATAAAATCTGCTCCTTCATTTCGAGCTATGGCAATCAGTTCTTTCATTCCGTTCTCAGGATCTTGAGGATCTCGGGGTAATTTTGGAGTTTTATTAATTATAGGAAAGCCGCCTTGCTCAAATTTTGAAACTAATTCATTTAAAAATTCTTCTTTTTTTTCGAATTCATGAACTACAATAAATCGAGGCTTATCGCTTGCGCGAAGTGTAAGCCCTAAACGTTTAAGCTCTTGGGCAATTTCATCTTTTCTAACCGTTACGCGCAAGGTAATTTCAAAGCTTTTATCTTCCGCTTTCTGCTGTAAAACACTGTATGCTGCTATATAACGATTAAACGGGGAATAAATATTTCGTGTAAGCACTTCTTTATTTGATTCAAGAAGGGTTTCATTCACAACAAGAGGAATCATCGTTTTCTTAAACGCAGCAACGAAAGCATTATAGAGAGCTTTATTGCGTGCCTTCGCTTTATTAAATATCTCTGTTTCTGTTTTACCCGTAACTTCAAATTCAACACCAGCAGAAAACACATGCGTCGAAAAAAATAAAACAAAAATAATAAGTGTACATTTCATTTCAAAAGTTTTTCTCCGATTTCAGTAAACTCTTTGCAGAAAAGATCTATTCTTTCATGAATGTGTTCATTAATAATTTTTCCTTCTTTAATATCGGAAGAAACAGCATAGACAACGCGAGGCAATTGTATCATACTCCATTCATTCATACACATCTGCGTGAGATGCATCGTTGACAAATAGCTTTTCTGGCCGCCTCCTGAACAGAGAATCCCAAAAAATTTTCCTTCTGTGTCCTCAAAACACGCATCAAGAATAATCTTCAGAGCATCGTTAATAGAATAATTATGAACACCCATTCCAATAACATAATTATCAGCTTTCTGAATTTTTTTAGTGAGCTCCTTCATATCAGGAGTTATGTCCCGATGGCATGGAACAAGAGACATGTTTCTCGCATCAACAAGTTCAACATCAATATTATTATTTTTTAGTTTCTCGCATACATATGAACACAGAATAAATGAACGAGAACTTTTTGCAAGAGAGCTTGATATAACCAGCGTCTTCATAATTTTGTCCACCCTGTTTCTTTGATTCCTAAGTCATGCCCAAACTTTCGCGCAAGCGTAAATAGATAATCAGATAAACGATTCAAATAGATAATGATAATTTTATCCACTGGTTCAGAAGATGCCAAATCAACACATCGTCGTTCAGCCCGTCGACACACACTGCGAGCAACATGGCAATATGAAACAAGAGGATGTCCGCCAGGTAGGATAAATTCTTTTAAGGCGGGAAGAATTTCATCCATTTTATCAATCTCTTTTTCCAAAAAAACAATATCTGTTTGATTTAATTTTGGTAATTTCTCAAAAGATTTTAGAGGATCTTCGGCAAGTAATGCACCCATCACAAAAAGCGTATTTTGAATTTTTTTTAATATTTCTTTCTCATGCGCTTGTCCTACATGATCTCGAACTAATCCAATACACGAATTCAATTCATCAACGGTTCCATACGCATCTATTCGTACATTAGATTTAGAAATACGCCGCCCACCAATGAGAGACGTTTCCCCCGTATCGCCTGTTTTTGTATAAATTTTCATACTGTAATTTATAGTATAAAACGATCGTTACAATGTCTAGAAGGCTTCGGTAACAGCTCGGAAGGTGTGAAAGAATCAGATTTCGAACGTGATCCCTCACCTGTCATTGCGAGGAGGACACGTTTTCTTGTCCGACGAAGCAATCTCAAGCAGGTTCGGGATAAACTCCGCAATCCTGCATATGTAAGAAAAGATTGCTTCAAACCCTTCAGGTTTTCGCAATGACAGTTGAATGGGACATTTCAGTTTCCTATCGCTCTTTTTCAGAAAATGCAGCCCTCTCTTGATTTTTTCACACCTTCTCAGTTAATGGGGGAGTTAATTATTTCAATTGCTTAAATTTAATGTGGCTACCAAAAAAACCTATAGCCATTTTTTTCTTTTAAAATACACGAGCATGCCAAAAATGATACTCCCCATGATGGCAAGGACCGTAAGATATCCATACTTCCATTCAAGTTCGGGCATATATTTAAAGTTCATCCCATAGATACCGGTAATCAAGGTAAGTGGGACAAAAATAGTAGTAATAACGGTTAAAACTTTCATAATAGTATTCATTTTATTACTCACCGCCGATTGGTATATGTTCAACATGCTGGTAAGGAGATCTTGAATGGACTCGATTATTTCAATTATTTGTACCGTATGGTCATTGAGATCTCGCAGATACGGAAGCGTAGATTCTTTAATAATAGTTGAATCATTTCTTAATAATGTACTCACAACTTCTCGTAAGGGCCATATGGATTTCTTTAAAAAAATCATGTTCGCTTTTTGTTTATAGAGAGAACGTGCGCTAGCAGCAGAAGTGTCATCAAAAAATGATTGCTCAATTTCTTCTATTTTATTTGATTTACTTTCCAAGACTAAAAAATAGTTATCGACGATGACATCGACGAGAGCATACGCTAAATAATCAGAACCTAAGTCTTTTTCCCTCCACTGGGAATGTTCAATTCGCTCTTTAATCGTATCAAATAAACCATGCTCTCGTTCTTCAAAGGTAATGACAAAATTCTTACCTACCACAAGACTTAACTGTTCATATTTTGTTGAATCGTTATCCTCGTTGTAATAAATCAACCAAAGGACAATAAAAACATACTCTTTATAAAACTCCACTTTAGGTCTTTGATTAGTATGTAAAATATCCTCTAATACCAATTGATGAAGATTGCAGAGAGATCCAATCGATTGAACGAGCTGCGTGTCATGAATACCGGTAAGTCGTAACCATGTTGTTGAATTTTTTTCTAAATAAGATCGGCAATCCTCTAAGGCAGTTACGTTTTTTTCTTCATAATGATCTTTACTGTAATCAACAACCGTAATCTTTGAAATGTCAGAATGCTTCTCTCCTATATGAACCAAAGAACCCGGAGGAAGCCCGACTTTTTTTGAATATTTTTTGATGAACTTTGGCATAAGAATTATCTAGCAAGATGTTGCCGTAAAATCAAACATACGGTATACTACTATGTTCATGCAAACTAAACGTTTTACCAAAATAAATGATGGTTTTATTTGTAGTCAATGCGGGAAAGAAAATTCTCCCCTCAAAGGAGGATGCCGTGATCATTGTCGTTTTTGCTTGGGCTCATCTCATGTAGATACGTTTCCTGGCGATCGAGACAATCTTTGTGGCGGGGTTATGAGTGTTATTGGCATCGATTATAAAAGTAAAAAAGGTTATATTCTTTTGTATAGATGTTTAAAATGCGGTGAAATAAAACGTAATAAAACGGCTAATGATGACGACTTTGAGTCACTGCGTTCTTTTTTTTCTTCCATTCCTTATAAAGCGCCACGATAATTAAGACAAAAAGAATCCCGCTCGCCATGCTTTTTAGAATAACACCACTCCCATGCTCATGAGAAACAATGGAAGTAGCAGGAACAATCATAAAATAAAAGTAAAGATAATCGACAAAAATTCCTAATCCAATTGAACATACGGCAATTGAACCTAAATATAGAGCAGTAGCCTTTTTCCCTAATGTTTTTCCAATAACTAAAATCGTTGCGATATTCGTTGCGGGGCCTGAAAGTAAAAAAACTAATGCTGTTCCGGGGCTTACACCTTTTGCGATTAAAGCAGCTGCAATGGGAGTTGAAGCAGCAGCACAAATATATAATGGAATTCCTGCCGCAAGCATAATGAGCATTGAAAAAATACCACCGGAGAGATGTTGGGTAATAAACGATACGGGAATAAAATAAGAAATAATCCCCGCAAGAATAATTCCGATGAGCAACCATTGGGCAATATCAGCTAAAAGATCGACAAAGGCAAACCGTAATCCAAATCGTATTTTTTCTAAAAATGAATGATGATGTTTATGCTCTTCCGGAGGACATTCCTCCACTTTACAGCAATCATCAATAACGCAGGCTTCAGGGGAAAGATTGTTTTTTTTGTGATCTTTTTCGGTAAAATTTGTAATAATTCCTGCAGCTGCTGCTGTTAGAAAAGCAGCAATAGGTCTAATAATCGTCATTGGAAGATCAATAAGAGCATAGGTTAGAGCAATAGAATCTACCCCTGATTGTGGTGTGGAAATTAAAAAAGAAAGAACTGCTCCTTTATTTGCTCCTTTTTTATCTAGGGCAAGAGCAGCAGGAATAACGCCGCATGAACACAGAGGGAGAGGGACCCCAAAAAGTGCGGCAAGAAGAACAGGTTTTATTTTTCCTTGTCCTAAATGTTTTGCAATAAAATCTGGTTGAAGGTAAATATGCAAAAAACCTGCGATCAAAAATCCAAATAAAAGATACGGCGAGGCCTCATTAAATATAGAAATAATTTCTTTTAATAACCCCAAAACTAAAGTATTTTTAATAGTGTCCATAGTTTTAATGAAGTTAAGAGTAAAAATGACCCCACTAAACTTATATTAATGGAGAAATTATAATTTTTCTGTCGCAACTCTATCCATATAATCACTAAAACCAAGAAGGAAAGAAAAATATATACGCCTAAATCTATTGTTCGTATAAGCAAATTCTCATACCGAAGACTTTCAAAAAATACACTTATTTCTAACATAGAATACAGAAGATTCAGAATAATTATAATAAGATAAGCTTTATATTTTCTCTGCATATTTTAAAAATTTTAGTATAGAGCTTGACAAAAAGCAATTAATGATTATTTTCGACAGCAGCCATAAGGCTACTCTAAATAAGCTTTCTCGTTAAGGAAGGCTTTTATAATGAGCCATAATAATTAGTTTTTAGGAGGGTAGTTATGAACATCAGACCGTTACAAGATCGTATTTTAGTCAAAAGACTAAATGAAGAAGAGAAGACAAAAGGTGGTATTATTATTCCCGATACCGCTAAAGAAAAGCCCCAAGAAGGTGAAGTTGTTTCAATTGGGAAAGGAAAAGTTTTGGAAAATGGAACTTTTCAAAAGCCTGATCTCAAAAAAGGCGACAAAGTGTTATTTGGTAAATATGCCGGAACTGAAGTTAAAATCGGCGGAACAGAACATCTCATTATGCGAGAAGACGATATTCTCGGAATTATTGAGTAAATTTAGGAGGTTATCATGAGTGCAAAGAAAATTTCATTTGCTGAAGACGCAAGAAAATCAATTCTCAAAGGAGTTAATACCCTTGCAAATGCTGTTAAAGTTACCCTTGGACCAAAAGGACGAAACGTTATTCTCGATAAATCCTTCGGTTCACCAACAATCACAAAAGACGGAGTAACCGTTGCTAAAGAAATTGAGCTCGCCGACAAATTCGAGAACATGGGTGCTCAAATGGTTAAAGAAGTTGCTTCAAAAACTTCTGACACCGCCGGTGATGGAACAACAACTGCAACCGTTCTCGCACAGGCTCTCTATCGTGAAGGTTCAAAGCTTGTTGCGGCTGGAACAAATCCAATGGATTTAAAGCGTGGTATCGATAAAGCGGTTGAAACCGTTGTAGGAGAAATTAAAAAACTCGCAAAACCTACAAAAAACAGAAAAGAAATTGCTCAAGTTGGAACCATCTCAGCAAATAACGACACCATGATTGGTGACATTATTGCTGAAGCAATGGACAAAGTTGGCAAAGAAGGCGTTATTACGGTTGAAGAAGCAAAAAGCATGGAAACAAGTCTTGAAGTTGTTGAAGGTATGCAATTTGACCGTGGATATCTTTCACCTTACTTTGTAACCGACGCAGAAAGAATGGAATGCGTGCTCGATGATCCATTCATTCTTATCTATGAAAAGAAAATTTCTACGATGAAAGATCTTTTACCAATTCTTGAAAAAGTAGCTCAAAGTGGAAGCCCGCTGCTCATCCTCGCTGAAGAAGTTGAAGGTGAAGCTCTTGCAACCCTCGTTGTAAACAAACTCCGAGGAACCCTCAAAGTTGCAGCAGTCAAGGCTCCTGGTTTTGGTGATAGAAGAAAAGCTATGCTCGAAGATATCGCAACTCTCACCGGTGGAAAACTCATCACTGAAGATCTCGGTATTAAACTCGAAAGTGTTACCATCAAAGATCTTGGAAGAGCTAAGAGAGTAACTATTGATAAAGAAAATACCACACTCGTTGATGGAGCAGGCGATAAAAAATCTCTCGAAGGCAGAGTTAAACAAATCAAAACTCAAATTGAAGAAACCACTTCAGACTATGATAGAGAAAAACTTCAAGAGCGACTTGCTAAACTCGTTGGTGGAGTTGCAGTAATCAATGTTGGAGCTGCTACTGAAACTGAAATGAAAGAAAAGAAAGCACGCGTTGAAGATGCTCTCAATGCAACACGAGCTGCTGTTGAAGAAGGTATTGTTCCTGGAGGTGGAGTTGCTTATCTGCGAGCAATTGCGGCTTTAGATAAACTCTCTCTCGATAGAGAACAACAGTTCGGTGTTAATATTGTAAAAAAAGCGCTCGAAGAACCTCTTCGACAAATTGCAGGGAATGCAGGCATTGATGGGTCCATTGTTATTGAAAAAGTAAAAAATGGTCAAAATAACTTTGGATTTAATGCTGCTACTGAACAATATGAAGACCTTGTTACTGCAGGTATTATTGATCCTGCAAAAGTGACAAGAAGCGCTCTTCAAAATGCAGCTTCAGTTGCTTCATTACTTCTTACAACCGAAGCAATGATTGCAGAAAGTCCAGAAGAAAAAGAGACAAAGCAACCGCAAATGCCACATATGCCTGGCGGCGGAATGGACTATTAATTAATAGTTAGTCTCACTAAAATAAAAAGGCCTTCCCGAAATGGAAGGCCTTTTTTGTTTCATCTTCAGATAAGATAAAATGAGGGGAACGAGGCATTACCTATCAAGAATAAAAACTCTTGATTATTCTAGGGCCTCAATTATAGTTTTTTGCCGTTATGATCAATGGATTCAAGAAATATACTGACTATACCGATAATGGATTAAAGATTATCGCATTAGAAATTCCCCATCTCCATAATGCAGAAATTTCATGTTTTGTTCGAATGGGATCAAGATATGAAACTTCGCAAGATAATGGAATTTCTCACTTTTTTGAGCATATGATCTTCCGCGGAACAAAAAAAATGAATCAAAAAAAACTTGCCTGTATAGCTGAAAGCTTTGGAGGATCCTTTAATGCCTTTACCACTCGAGATTATGCACAATTTACCATGCAACTTCATCCTCAATTTATCCATCAAGGAATTAAAATTGTCGCGCATGCTCTTACGGAACCAATCTTTCGCGATATTGAGCTCGAAAAAGAAATCATTCTCGAAGAACGCCTTAGTGATGTAAACACGAAAGATGAAGATATTAATGTAGATAATCTCTCGAGAAAACTTCTTTGGGGAAACAAACATCCGTTGGGTTTTGCTATTATTGGAACTCCAGATTCCATTCGTGGGGTTACTAAAGCTAAACTTGCATCCTTTCACTTAAACGTTATTACGGTAGAAAATATGCTCGTGGTTATCGCTTCTCCACATTCGCCCAACAAAATTATTGAAGAAGCAAAAAAATACTTTCACGAAATCCCTGCGGGAAAAAAAATTACTCCATTACCTCCTCCAAAAACAAATAGTTCAAAGAAAATCCATATTACATATGAAGACAACGCAAACACTGAGCTTTCATTCTCATTTAAGACTTTTCCCATAAGTTCGGAAAAACAAATCCCGTTTATGATTCTCAGAAAGGTGCTCGACGGAGGAATGAGTTCGCGACTCTATCAAAGCCTATGTGCAGAAAAAGGTCTTGCGTATGATATTGATACTCAGTCGGAAAATTTTGAGGATTGTGGTGTTTTTGATATTACGCTTTCTACTTCTCACACAAAAGTAAAAGATGTTATCCTCCTTCTTTTTAAAGAACTCGATAAGATGTATACAAAAGGAATAACAGCAGAAGAACTGACTCGGACAAAGCAAATGGAACTTCTTGATATGGAATTAGCTCTTGATAGCACTTCATATCTTTCAACTGTTTATGCGGGTATTGAATTATTTATGCCGACTATTTCATACAAACAAAGAATAGAGTGCATTAAAAATATATCACGACAAACAGTAAATGCGATAGCTCAAGAGGTGTTAGCAAAAGAAAACTGTTATATCACCATTGTCGGCCCTATAAAGAATAAAAAAGAAATTGAAAAAATAATAAAAATTTAATGGATAAAATTGGAGGCGGTATGTATCTTCTTTTTTTATTGTCCCATGAGCGCGCTTACCCCGTTCTTAATATTTTTATGGAAGCGACGTCATGGGACAATAAAAAAGAAGATGCATACCACCTCCACACAAGTGATGAATTACCATAAAAATATGCCCCCAATTTATCTCGATAACAATGCAACAACGCCTCTCGACCCGCTCGTGCGAGAAGTTATTGAAGAATGTTTACGAAATATTCATGGTAATGCGAGTTCTATTCATGCCTACGGCCGCCGCGCGCGTGTAGCAATTGAAAATGCTCGCGAAGAAATAGCATCGCTCCTTGGAGCTCTTAGCCATGAAATGTATTTCACAAGCGGTGGCACAGAAGCTAATAATTTAGCTATTCAAGGAATCTATCTCAAAGAAAAGAATCGCGGGAATCATATAATTACAACGAGAGTAGAACATCCTTCTATTTTAGCGACAATGAAATATTTAGAAAAAGAAGGCGCGCTTGTTACCTATCTTCCAGTCGACAATGCAGGCAGAATTACTATTCATGAATTACAAGAAGCAATAACAGATAAAACAATCCTAATATCGGTTATGCTTGCCAATAATGAAATTGGGAACATTTATCCCTTAAAAAAAATCTCTCAAATCGCGCATGCAAAAAATATTCTTGTCCATACTGATGCAGTTCAAGCAGTTGGAAAAATTCCCGTAAATATTCCGAATATAGGAGTCGATGTTTTAAGTCTTTCGGCACACAAATTCTACGGACCTAAAGGCATTGGAGCCCTTTATATAAAGCAGGGACTATCTATCGAACCGATTATGCACGGTGGAGGGCAAGAACGTGCCATACGTCCCGGAACAGAAAATACTGCCGCAATTACTGGCTTTGGAAAAGCCGCAGAATTAATTCGTGCGCATCTATCTCAAGAAATGGAGCGCATATTTAATATGAGAAAGAAATTAGAAAGAGGCATTTTGGAAAAAATTCCTGATGCACATATTTATGGAGAATTAGATCATCGAATTCCCGGGACTCTCAATGTTGGATTTACTCATATCGAAGGCGAGGCTCTTTTACTGAATCTCGATTTAGCTCAGATTGCCGTTTCATCAGGATCAGCATGTTCATCAGGCTCACTTGATCCCTCTCCTGTTCTTCTTGCTTTAGGTCTATCACAACAGGAAGCAAAATCAGCAATTCGAATGAGCCTTGGTCGATTTAATACGGAAGAGGAAATTGATTTTGTGTTAGAAGCCTTGCCAACTATTATTACTCGATTGAAGGATGTTTATTGAAAAACCTTGACTTTAAAAAGAGATTTCCCCACATATAGCTTTTGATCGTTATATACAACGACAGAACGAGCAGACCAAGGCACGACAAAATCGAGGAATGAGGCGTACTTTTAGCTACGCCGCAGTGACGAGATGAGGAGTAACGAAGGTATGCGAAGTTGTGATGTTGTATATAACGATCAAGGATGGAAAGAGGAAAGTCCGGTGAGAATCCGGTGCTGTCCCGCAACGGTAAGTAGAATAACTCTATAAGCCCGATAGCTCTCCATGCCTATAATCCCGCGGAGGTACATATGTTAATTAAACGTTCAAAAAAATCTTTAGGAAAATTATCATTTATTGTTTTTTGTGCTTTTTCTTTATTCGGTATTGCTTTTCTTACAATCCAGATTATGCGCATTCTCTTCATTGATGTAGGCATATCCAATGCATCTGATAGTCATAATGCTTATTCAAGCGAAATGATGAAATCTCAACCGATTTCTGATTTAGGCACACAACAATCTCAAAGCAAACAGAAATTTTTGAGGGAACTTTTTAGTAAGACACATGCGTCGGGGAATCAATCAGAGAGTATTTTTCAAAGAAAGAATAAAGATCTCACGAATAGCGAAAGTCAGCAATATACGAATTATACTCCAAAGTATATTGATGGGGGAAGATCAGAAAAAAACTCTCAAGGAGTTTCACAAAGACGAGCAGCAAATTATTCATCGGGTAATACTAATGAAAAAAAATCTTATACGAATACTCAAGATCAACCAGTATCATGGCAGAATAGCTCATACTCAAACGATAGTAAAAAAAATTATGAGAAAAATCGAAACTTAATCAAAGCAAAAAATTTGGGGCAGCTGTTTCCTGATATATTTGAAGACGAAAAAACCAAAGAAAAAATTACTTTCCCTGAAGTAGCGAAAGAAGAACAATTAGGACCATTTGAATATTCGATTTATTCTTTTAAACCGGGGGATGCGTTGGGAAGATATGCAGAATCAGACAAATCAAAAATTCTAGAACGTATTGCTTGCCCACCTGATGTTACTAATACAGATGCTTCTGATTTAGAAAAACTCAAACTTAAAATTCAAACTTTAGGATATAACGGCGAATTAGCTATTGCTGCAGAAAATGGCTTTATTATTAATGGAGAAGGGCCTGATTTTTATCTCCATTTGCCTGTCTTGGCAGAAAGCTTCGCAAATGAGGCCGATGTGTATGCCGTTACTGAGAATGGAGATAAAGTTCCTCTAGGAAGGGCAGTTTCTGGAATTATGGGAAACGCTCCTATTGATTTGGCAGTTGCAGGAATATCTCATACTCAAATGATAGTCATTCAAGATGTTTATCCACTGACAGAAGAAGAAAAAGCAGCTCTTACACCCGTCAACGAGTTTTTTTCAGGTTTCTATATCGATAGTATAGAATTAGCCCATACGATTAAATACAATCAAAAGAAAAAGGAGATGTAATTATGTTAAGAAGAAGTGTCATATGTTTTATTTCACTATCTTGTTTTATTAGTGCTCATGGAGAATCGTCTTTAACGCCAACGCAGTTATTTATAAATACATTAAAATCTGCTTCAACACAAGACGGAATTCAGGTAGGTATAATCATTGATCCTCATAAACCAGACTCAGTAAATGAAATATATGCTAAAATTATTACCCTCCCAGAAGGGAGTGATTATACGGCGTATAAGGCCTTATTAAAATCTGGAATTACGCTGGTAAAGCATCCTAAATTTAATAATCCTCCAAAGGTTTTGATACTTTCTCTCATGGGAATCACTGCAGACTCAACTACAGATGGGACCCGAACATGGACCTTTTTCACTTTAGAGCATTCAACGTCAAAATGGATTTTACCGAAAAAAACAGAAAACGAATTAGCATCGGTTGCAGAAGCTCCCGTATCCGACGGTGACATCATAGGTTTTTCACGAACAGCGTGGATAAAAGTAAATAAAGAAGATTATACACCAAAAGATGAACCTCGCATTCCAAGTAACTTGACCTCAGAATCTATTCAATGATAATTTATGTACATCATTAAGGAGACCTATGGATTTTCTTTCATTATCATTGAATGTTTTAAACATCGTATCGTTTGGTTATGTAATTGCTTCATTTATATTCATTTTTAATCTCATTATAAAAAAAAGACTCCTCTTTAAATTAGGATTTGGAATTACAGCCTTTTCATTTCTTTTACATACCTCTGGACTTATATTTCGCTGGATAGCATCTGGCTGGGGACAGCCCCCATGGTCAAATCTCTACGAATCACTTGTATTTTTCACCTGGGGAATTATGCTCATGTACCACATTTTCTACTTCATATCCCGCGTTGACTTTATTGCTGTATTTGCTGTTCCTCTTGCAATGCTTGGAATGGGACTTGCTGCATTTCATCCGGTAAAAGAAATAGAACCATTGGTTCCCGCGCTTCAAAGCTATTGGATCCATATTCACGTTGCATGCGCGACTTTTGCATATGGATCGTTTATCATCGCAACTGCATTTGCTATTGCATATTTACTCAAAAAGAAAGTGAATCTTCATTACTTTGAGCTTGGCTTGGCATTTGTTACTTTTATTGCCGTGCTTGCTCTCTGCTATAACTCACCTCTTTTTACCAAACTTTCGTATACTATGGATCTTTTAACCAAAGACATGGCGGGAAATATATTGCGCATTCCTCAAGATTTTACCCGAGAAAATAGTCCTCCTCTTCGAATTCATGTTCCTCTCGCCGGAATATTTTTAATAATCACGCTTTTTCTGGCATTTGTTACAACTCTTTTAAATATAGTTGGTTTTGTTAAAAACAAAATGCGTTGCTTCTTGATATCTTCAAAGCTATTTTTTGTAATGATTATTTTTTTAGCGCTTTCAATTGGAGATATTATCTATCAAGCAGTTACTTTCAAACCCATTACCACAATGAACCAATCTGTGTATATTAGCTTATCTTCAAATACATTTGAATTAGGAATTCTCGTACTCGCATTATTTTTATGCATTTTATTTCTCATTATCAAAACATCAGAAAATTATCTTGATAAAGTATTGCCCGATGCAGAAACTCTTTTTAACATTAATCATAAAGCCATTCTTCTGGGCTTTCCTATCATGGCTCTTCTTCTTACCACTGGCGCCATTTGGGCACATTACGCCTGGGGAAGATACTGGGGTTGGGATCCAAAAGAAGTGTGGGCTTTAATTACATGGCTAATTTACGCTATTTACTTACATACAATTCACATTAAAAAAATGCGCGGAGAAATCAGCGCACTGATTTCCATTATTGGATTTTTCTCGGTCTTGTTTACGTATCTTGGAGTAAATTTAGTTATATCCGGATTACACAGCTACGCGACGGGATAAATCCCCATTATTGCTATTTTCTTTCTTCGAGAATTGCTTCTAATTCTGCAATTACTTCAAAGTCTTTTGGACGACCGGCAGCCCGCTTTACTTCAATTAATTTTTCTAGATTTATGCATCTACATTGAACTCCAAAAATTTGAAGGAGTACGGTATGTTCTATCAAATGAGTATACTTACCCCCTCCCGTAAGTTCTCCCAAAAGATCGATTGCGCCGAGAGTAGTAACCAACGTAAAATTTAGTCCATACTTCAGAGTTTCTTCGCCCCATTGAAAAGGAAGATTAGGTGGCGCTCCCCTCAAGTAAGGACGAAATTCTTTAAGTGAGGCGACTAATCGTCGAATATTTTCATCACTTCGTTCGTATACAACATCAATGTCTTGAGTAAGTCGACTAGAACCATGAGCAACGGCAGCAACTCCACCAATGATAATAAAATTAACTTTATGATCGACGAGGGTTTTGAGTATTTTTTGAAAGTTGAGCATTACTTTGAGCCTTTCTTAATTCATCTGCAAATAATTGCAATGCCATAAGGTTTCGGAACCTTTCTTCAACGCTTAATTTGAGATTTTCCCTTATAAGAGAACGATCAATGTCTTTTTTATAAGCCTCAATAACAGGATCCTTCATAATTATATACTAACAGATTAACGTTTGTTCGTCTAGAGGGTCATTTAGAATCAATGTAATGGCTCAGTTAATGGGGTGAGTTAGGGAGTAGGGATGTTGCAAAAAAGTATTCCTATCGAGCGCGCTTTCCTGTTCTTAATAATATTATGGAAGCGACGTCGATAGGAATACTTTTTTGCAACATCCCTACTCCCTCATAACTGAAGCATTACGAATCAATAGATCAAATAATGCTGTCGAACTTTTTTGAATGTATCTTCTTCTCTTCTAAAATAAGCAATTACAGCATCAAGCGATCCTCTCGATTCAATCACTATTCGTATTCGATCGGTTCCATTAATCACGTCAAAAGGATTCTTCGTTGTAATGTATTCATACGGAGGTTCTTTCCATCTAAATTCTTTTGGCCAGAGCTTATGAATTTCATAGATAATAGCAATTGCAGTAACAAGAGGCTGAAATACATTACGATCAGTAACATGGATTTGGAGGCCATGACAGAGTTCATCTTTATATTTATTAAATGTTGGGCAAAAAGAATGCGGCCGAAGTTTACAGCCCTTGAGATTATATGTCGCAAGATTTTCCAAAAGCTTTGCTGAATCAATATATGGAGCGCCAATAATTTCAAATGGCCGCGCGGTTCCTCGTCCTTCTGAAATATTTGTTCCTTCAAATAATACAGTCCCGGGATATACAATTGTTGTATCGAGCATTGGCATATTAGGCGATGGATACACCCAAGGAATATCGGTTTGATCAAAGAACATTTCACGCTCCCAATGTTCCATAGTAATTACATCTAAATCACAATTGATTTTGAATTCATCATTAAAAAGCTGCGCTATTTCTCCGATTGTCATCCCATGACGCATAGGAATAGGATACATGCCAACAAAAGAAGAAAAGCATTTTTCAGTAGAATTCCCCTCAAGTGTAATTCCATTAAGGGGATTAGGTCGATCAAGAATAATAATTTTTTTATGCGCACGTCTACATGCATGCATAGCAAGTGCCATAGTATAAATAAAAGTATACACACGCGTTCCAACATCAACTAAATCACAAACAAGAGCATCAACATCTTCAAGTAACCGTGTCTCAATATATCGTTTTTTCCCATAGATAGTATACACAGGAAGCCCTGTTTCTCCATCTTGATAACTTTCCGAAACGATCATGTTATCTTGCTTTTCGCCGCGAAACCCATGCTGAGGAGAAAACAGTTTAACTAAATGTATTGAAGAATCTTTATAAAATAGATTTTTGCTTTCTTGGAAATACGAATTAACTGAAGCATAATTTGCAATAAGGCCAATTCGTTTGCCGTTATATTTCGTTTTTTCTTTTTCTAAAAACTTCTCAAGACCTGTGATTACACGCATAATACTATTGTATCAAAAAACTCTCTAAATTCCACAGAATTAAACACAAA
>JAHFAK010000008.1:4845-11905 GCA_023250585.1 Deltaproteobacteria bacterium | reverse complement strand
TCTGGAACATGGACAACTTCTACATTATGTGCAGAAGAATCGCTTTCTTCAAATGAAGACGATCAAACATGTATATCTGTTAGCTCCCCTCAACCTTTAACAGGATGTACTATTTATGCTTGTTCCAATCCTCCTCAATGCTATTATGAAGCCAGAGTTGATTCTCAAGTTTTAAAAACTTTCAATTGCCCAAGTTGTTCAGAAACTGGTTTGTGCTTCAACGAAGCAGCCGTCTATTGTCTTTCTAATTAGACCAAAGGTGTTGTTGTGACTGACAGATGCACCAATTTACTCGAAGGCATTTTATTCAACCTTAAGAGCTTCTTTTTTGAGTTCAAATAATTTCTTCAAAGCCTCAAGAGGCGATAGGTTATCGAGATCAATAGCTTTAAGCATTTCTTTGATTGTATCATTTTTTGTTTCATAAAAAGGAATTGCAAGTTGGACTTCATGATTTACGCTCAGTGCATTTTTAATTTTTTTATGCGTTTTTTGTATCGTATCTTTTTCAAGTTCATCAAGAATAGTTGAAGCTCGGCTAATGACTTTTAAGGGAATGCCCGCAAGCTTTGCTACTTCAATTCCATAGCTTTTATCAGCAGCGCCTTCTTTGAGTTTTCGAAGAAATAATATTTCGCCATTATATTCCTGAACCGAAACCGTATAATTTCTAATTCGATTAAAATTGTTGGCAAGCTCAGTAAGCTCATGATAGTGAGTTGCAAAAATAGTTTTTGCACCAATATTTTCATGAATATACTCGCACACTGCCCAGGCAATACTCATGCCATCAAAAGTGCTCGTACCACGACCAATTTCATCCATGATTATGAGACTTTTTTTCGTTGCATTGTTGAGAATCTTTGCCGCCTCATTCATCTCAACCATAAAAGTACTCTCGCCTAAAGCAATATTATCCGAAGCTCCTACTCGGGTGAAAATTCTATCGACGAGTCCAATACTCGCTTTATCAGCAGGAACGAAACTTCCCATATGAGCCAAAATTACAATATGTGCAATTTGCCTCATAATCGTTGATTTCCCTGACATATTAGGACCAGTCAGGAGCACTATTTGAGCATTTTTACAATCAAACGAAATATCGTTGGGAATAAAGCGAGAAATATTGTTCATCTTTTCAATAACGGGATGTCGCCCGGCAACAATATCAATTGCATCATCATCGGTGATAACCGGACGCACATATTTTTCTTCTTCAGCAAGCATAGCTAAAGATAAAAAAACATCGAGCTCAGCAATGCCTTCAGCGACTGCTTGCAAATGCGTGATGTAAATGGTGATCTTGTCTCGAATCGTACAAAAAATTTCATATTCAAGCGTTTGCCGATCTTCTTTTGCGGTAAGCATTTTTGATTCAAATGCTTTTAATTCCTCTGTAAAATAACGCTCGCCATTTACTAAGGTTTGTTTAGTAATATAGTAATCTGGGATTTTATTTTTATGTGTATGCGTTACTTCAATATAATAGCCAAAAACTTTATTAAATTTTACTTTCAAGGAAGGAATCTTTGATTTTGTTCGTTCATTTTTTTCGAGATTAGAAAGCCAATTATGCCCGTTCTCAACAATATCAATAAGCTCATCGAGTTTTGGATTAAAACCTTTCTTAATAATTCCGCCTTCTGTTACGGCAAGTGGAGGTTCATCCGCAATTGACTGATCTATAAGGTCAACGACAGATATATCAATTTTGAATTTAGAAAGAATTGTTTGAATACCATCTACCTGAATATCTTTTAAAAGCGTCTTCATTTTTTCTATTTCTTTTAACGAATTGTTCAAAGCAATAAGATCTCGAGGAGTCACATTTTTATTTCCTAACTTTCCATTAATACGCTCAATATCAACCATGTCTTTAAGAATTTTTTGTGCTTCTTTTCTCAGAGAAAAAGATTCAACGAAATATTCAACCACATCTTGACGATTCAGTATTTTATTTCGATCAATCAATGGATGCATGAGCCATTTCTTTAAAAGCCTTGTGCCCATTGGATTCGCTGTTTTATCAATAACCCACAAAAGTGTATTTTTTTTTGTTTTTTCAATGATTGTTTCCGTTAGTTCGAGATGTTTTCTGGTCATCTCATCAAGCATTAAAGTATTTTCAAGGGAATAAGGTGTTAATTTAGTAATATGAGAAAGCGGCACATGTTGTGTTTTTTGAGCATACTCAAGAATCATCCGCGCAGATTGCAGTCCAACGGAAAGCTCATTACATCCAAAAGAATCAAGCGATACAATTTTAAAATATTCTTTAAGCGTATTCTTTGCTTCTACGCTATCGCCTAACGGATCATCGAGAAAGGTAAAAAGACAATCGGTGTATTTATTAAGCTCATTAAAAAGAACATGCTTTCGTAAAATTTCCGGAACCAAAAGCTCTCGCGGTTTAATTTTGTAGAGTTCGTCTAAAAGAAGCACAGGATTTGAAAGTTCACTAACCTTAAATTCACCTGTTGTAATATCAATATATGAAATTCCAAATAGATTATCATGAGGAAGAATACTCATGAGATAATTATTTTCGCTACCTTCTATTGAATCACTATCAATAACACATCCAGGAGTAATGACGCGAATCACTTCTCGTTTAACGATTCCTTTTGCTGCTTTAGGATCTTCGGTTTGTTCGCAGATTGCAACTTTATGGCCGGCTTCAATTAATTTATGAATATATGGAGAAGCGCTATGATAAGGGACTCCGCAAAGAGGTACTTTTGTTTCTTGATTTTTATTCCTTGCCGTCAGCGCAATTCCCAAAATTTTTGAAGCTACCAACGCATCATCAAAAAACATTTCATAAAAGTCGCCGAGTCGGAAGAAAAGTATTGCATCGTTGTAATGAGCCTTGATTTCATTGTACTGTCGAATCATCGGGGTTTCTTGTTGCTGCATAGGATAGGTATATATTTCAATACAAAGAAGGAAGCAAGAAAATCGCTTGCAACCATGAAGCACCTATGCTACAAGGACCATCGTATTTATAATAGTTTGTTAGTGGAGGTTTCTATGAGAAAATGTGAGTTGTGCGGCAAGGGAATTTTACGAGGAAATAAAGTAAGCCATGCCAACAATAAAACAAAGACAGTGTGGTTACCCAATATTCATAAGGTTCACGCAATAATCAATGGAGCAGCAAAAAGAATCTACGCATGTGCTTCATGCATTACTTCAGGAAAACTTATTAAAGCACACTCTGGAAAACTCGCCTTTTAGGGAACCTCTCAAAAAGGTCCAGATGCGAGGCGCATGTAAAGACACAACCGGAGCATACTCGGATAGTATGTGAGGATTGTGGTTTTACATGCAACGATGCAGATGGGCCTTTTTCAGAGGTTCCTAAAGCATAATACTCTCAGATGCAGATATACTCTTTATTTGCTTGACATGATTTTCTCGCTTCCTTATTATTTACACTCGTAAGCGTAGTTTTAGTTTTAACCCTTTTATTTAGGAGGAGTCATCCATGACTAAAGCAGAATTAATTGAATGCGTGTGGAACTTCGGAAAGAAACAAGGTTTTTCAAAAACCGCAATTAACGATCTTTGTGATTGCGTTTTTCAAGAACTGACCAAAGGAATCAAAAAGGATAAGCGGTTTACGTATCCTGGATTCGGCACATGGACAGTTAAGAATAGAAAAGCTCGTAAAGGAAGAAATCCACAAACGGGTGAAGAAATTAAGATCAAGGCAAGCAGGACCGTTGGTTTTAAACCTGCTCCTGGCTTTAAAAGTACGTTATAATAAACAACGTATCATGATTGAGAGCTACTTAAATAGTAGCTCTCTTCATTTCTCTTAGTAAAAAGTGATCACAAAATACAGGACTCTCTAAAAAATTCATAATGCTAGGGAACCTCTCAAAAAGGTCCAGATGTAAGGCGCACGCAAAGTCACAACCGGAGCATACTCAGATAGTATGTGAGGATTGTGACTTTTGTGTGCAACAACACAGATGGACCTTTTTCAGAGGTTCCTATATTTTATTTTTTTTGTTTTCTATCGTGCTCACCGTTTCTGCGTATGCAGACTTTGATTCCGAATATATTCTAAAAAAATTTTACGCTCATTACCAATCAATACCTCGAAGTTTCGTCATAAAAAGCACGGCAACAATTGAAAAAGATATTTATGATAGCATTCCCCATGAAATAAAGGAAACAACGGATCTACAAGGAAGCTCGCTAACGTTTATAGAGGTCCCAGAACATCTTTCAGGAAAACAAATCTCAATAAAAAATAACGGCAGATCCTTAACCACTCTTAATGATATCATAACTTCTCGTGGCCAATTTTATGAACCTATTTTCTATAGTTTACTTACACGGACAAATGCGAAAGAAGCATTGCTTTTTCTCAATGGACTCAATGTTAAAATTCAACCAAATTCATTTCCAGTGCGCGAAAAAACGACAATACCTGAAGATCTAGAAGTCTATTGCGCGATAGGCGAAGAAAAACAAATTTCTTCTCAACGAATCCAAATTTGGTTTGATCAAGAAACATTCCTCCCTGTTAAAACAATTATTGAAAATGAACGAAATGAGCGCTTTACCGAATATTACAATAATTACTCTCTCTTTAAAATTTACCCTCAAGAAATAGAAGTCTATAATAATGATACACGATTACTCACGTATACGATTTCATCATTTCGACAAGAAAATATAGATGAAAATCGTTTTAATCTTTCACCTTTTAGTTCTTTTCCTTCCCAAAAAATAACTCCGCATCCCATTGACAAAAAGGATACAGTAGCATTGTATACCTACCAAGTGAAAACACGATATTCGCTTGGTAATAAATAATGTTTGCTCGTATAGTATTCAACTTTTCTCTGGATCATTCGTTTTTCTATTCTATTCCTGCTCATTTGGAAAACCAGGTTGCGGTGGGTAAACGCGTTGTTGCTCCTCTCAATGGAACTTTGAAAATAGGGCTTATTGTTAGCACGCAAGATGTTCTAGAAAAAAGTTATGAAATCAAACCCATTGAATCAATTCTCGATGAAAATCCCTTATGTCGAGAGAATGATATCAAGCTTTATTCCTGGCTAGCGAGTTATTATAAATATCCTTTTCCTCGTGTGATATGGCATAGCCTTCCTAATAAAATAGCGAAGAGATTAACAAAAAAAGTTAAACTAACAGAAAAAACAAGAGATGATAATCTGCTGAAAAAACAACATCGAATTATTTTAAACGCTTTTTCTTCAAAGAAAATTTTATCAGAAAAAACGATTGAAAAAAAAACAAAAATCGACAAACTCTTTCCCTATCTTCAAGAATTAGAGTCCATGGGATTCATAGAAACAATATTCCAAGCGCCTTTTATAGAAAGTTCGCTTGATGGAAATCCTCTTTTGGACCATACGTACCCTTTCTCGAATATTCCTCGATTAAATTCACATCAAGAAAGGGCATATGCCGAGTTGCAAAGAGGAATTGACACGCATTCATTCTCTCCTTTTCTTCTTCATGGCGTTACAGGAAGCGGCAAAACAGAAGTATATCTTCGATCAATTGAATATCTTCTCAAGCATAATAGCAAAGCGAGAGCCATTATGCTTGTCCCGGAAATTGCACTCACTCCGCAGCTCATTGAAATTGTAACCGGACGTTTCGGCCCTCAGGTTGCTGTATTTCATTCAAAAATGACTGAAGACGAAAAGTGTGAAAGGTGGGTTAAAATTTTGCTAGGAACAATGCGTGTTATGATTGGAGTTCGATCTCTCGTTCTTTTGCCTATTCCTGAAGTACAATTAATCGTAGTTGATGAAGAACATGAAACCACGTACAAACAAGACTCATTGCTCCTCTACAATGCCCGCGATACCGCGCTTATGAAAGGAAAAATATTTGGATGTACCGTAATTCTTGGTTCTGCGACGCCATCAATCGAATCATATTTCAATGCTCATTTAGGTAAATATGTCCTTCTCCATCTTCCTGAACGTGTTACCCAGGCTCTTCCGCCAAAAGCTGAAATTATTGACATGAAAGATGAAGATAAAGCATTTGGGGAAACACCTATTATTTCAGAAAAACTTGAAGATGAAATTAGAAAAAATTTAGATACCGGTGAAAAAACCATTTTATTTTTGAATCGCCGAGGATTTTCTTCGCTTATACTCTGCAACAAATGCGGTTCAATTAAAACATGCAAGTTCTGTAGCGTTTCGCTTTCCTATCATCAAGGAATCAATACGCTCCTGTGCCATTACTGTGGATATACCGAAGAATTTACCGATAAATGTTATCACTGCGGAAAACATGCGGTTACCAAAATTGGCCTTGGAACAGAGCGAATCCACCATGAACTAGAACAAAAATTTCCTGATGCAAAACTGTTCAGAATGGATTCAGATACTACAAAAAAAAAGGGTACAACAGAGCGGTTTCATGAGCTGTTCAAAAAAGGGGAAATAGATATTCTCATTGGAACTCAAATGATAGCAAAGGGCCTTGATTTTCCTGAAGTCACACTCGTAGGAATTATTTATGCTGATTTAACGCTTACAATTCCTGACTTTCGAGCCTGCGAGCGAACGTTTCAACTTATTACACAAGTTGCAGGGCGGGCCGGGAGGGGCGAGCAAAAAGGTCGAGTTATTATTCAAACATTTAATCCGAGTCAATACAGCATAATAAAAGCTCAGACACATGATTATGTTGCCTTTTATGAGCAAGAACTCACGTATCGAAAAGAACTCGACTACCCGCCGTATTCGCGCCTCGCAAATATAAGAATATCCGGAGTAAACGAACGATATACAAAAACTGCGGCATATCAAGCTGCCCATGCGCTTTCAACGATTCGGGACACCAATCCACATTTTGCAGAAAAAATTATTCTGCTCGGTCCTGCTATGTGTCCTATCTACAAAATTAACGACAAGTATCGATGGAGCATATTAATCAAGGGAAAAAATGCCCAAAGCCTGGATCTCTATCTCGATAAATACCTCGAAAACCAGAAAGATAAGCCTCCACAGGTGAGTTTAAAAATTGACATAGATCCATTAAATTTTCTATAAGA
>JAHFAK010000008.1:0-4745 GCA_023250585.1 Deltaproteobacteria bacterium | reverse complement strand
GAACTACTCTACAAAGATAAAAGCTATGAAGATGCGATAGAAGCCTATGAAAAATTGAAAAATAATTATCCAAAAAGCGATCTTGCCCTTCAAGCTGAAATTAAAATATGTCATGCATATTTTGACGATGATAAATATCTAGAATCCGCAGAATGTTATAAAGGATTTAAAGAATTGCATCCATCGTATGCGGAAATTGAGTTTGTATATTATCGCCTTGCGCTTTCGTATTATCTCGATAGTCCAAAAAGCGTTGATCGGGATCAAACAAATCTCGTCAATGCTTTATCTGATTTTACTGAATTTGAGAAGTTCTTTCCTCAAAGTAAATACATAGCTGAAGTCCAAGAAAAAATTCACGATTCTCGGACTCGGATTGCTAAAAAGGAATTTCTCATTGCAAATTTTTACTTTAATCGAGGCGAGTATAAAGCGGCAATTTATCGTTATAATCTCTTATTATCAGAATATTCAGGCATGGATCTCAATGAAGAAGCCATGTATAAATTGGGCTTCTCATATTATAAATTAAATAAACCCCAAAAAGCTCAAGAAGTTTTTACTCAATTTTTAGAAAAATATCCAACAAGTAAATTTCTTGAAGATGTGCAAGAAATTCTTGCTGGCCTTTAATTACCATTCATGTCATAATTATGAAAGTTTATGCGCTCAAGTGAACAAGGGGTTCATTTCACTATAAACCCTTCTTTAAAATTTATTTCTATCTCAACTATCATTTCAGGTGATGCAATTGGTTTGGAGGGAGAAAATCTCTATCGAGAAAAAGAATACGTTAAAGCCCTCAACGAATTTAACAAAAAAAATTATCGCTCGCCGAAAAATTGGGATGAAGAACTTTCTGCAAAAGAGTATATCGATGCTCCTCTTCATCAATACGATCAAAGCATCAGTCTATCTTTACAAAAAACACGAACAAAAATTCGTCGAATGTTTTATGCACAAATAGCGACTGCATCTATTGGCCTTGCTTTGCTGGTCCGGGCTTCTGAAATTTCATTTTTACTACAAAAAGTACATCTCTTTTTTGCTGCTCCAATGCTGCCGATTATTTTACGCGTAACCGGCATTGTATCCGGAACAGCAGCCATTACATGGTTTGTCTGGCTCGTGCGCAATAAATCCCTGGTGTATAATAAAAAGCTGGTCGAAGAAAAAGAGCACCTCAAAAAAATTATACTCAAAGAAACAGAAGAGCAAAAACAAAGAAAAGAAGCTTTGATACAATCCGAAAAAGAGAGATCTCATTTAATTACTAAAATGTTATCACGAGATCCTGAGACAACTATTTTTTTTCTTTCGCGTGAATTAAAAAAAAGCACGCTTCCTTTTTCTCTTGAAGGCTTTATATCCTGGAAAAATGGAGATGTTCTTTCTCTTAATTTTATTCTTCCACAAAAATCTATTATTCCTCTTTACCTGCGCGAGAAAAAAAAGAAGAAACGAGAGAAACTTATCGATGAACAATATTTGGACGTAATCGCTCGACTTTTAGTTCTGATAGTTAACCTTACCTACCAAACTATTCCATGGCTTAATCATCTTCAGATTCACGCCAAAGAGCCAGAGAATAATCCCTATAAACAAGAAATAGATCTGATGTTAACGCGAGATCACTTCAAACTCATGAATTGGAATTATGACAACCCATTTTTACAACTAAAACATGTCCCTGAGCTCAAGATTGAGCTAGCCATTGATAAAAGAATCAGTATAACAGATATGTTAAAAAAAGAAGATAAAAAAGATACGCCCCCTGAATTAGAAATAGGAGAATGAGTATGCTACGAACACACACTTGCGGAGAACTAACAAAAGAACATCTCGGGAAAAACGTAAGCCTTGCCGGCTGGGTACATAGAGTTCGTGATCACGGAGGAGTAACATTTATTCATATTCGTGATCGGTATGGAATAACACAAGTTTTGGTTGATCTTACTAAAGGGGATAAGAACATTATTGATTTAGTAAAATCTCTCGGAAGAGAAGATTGCATTCGCGTACAAGGAACCGTTATCAAAAGAAATGACAAGGATATTAATAAAAATCTTATTACGGGCGAAATCGAAGTCTCAATACAGAATCTGGAAATACTCAATAAATCATTAACTCCACCGCTTGAAATCGATAGCACAAAAGAAGTCAAAGAAGAAGTGAGAATGAAATATCGCTATCTGGATTTACGCCGAGATAAATTAAAAGATAATATTATTTTCAAAACCAAAGCGATGCAGAATATTCGAAAATCGCTTCTTTCACACAATTTTCTTGAAATAGAAACACCGCTTTTTGTGAAAAGCACGCCCGAAGGCGCTCGCGACTTTATTGTCCCGTCTCGTCTATATCCTGGCAAATTTTACGCGCTTCCACAGAGTCCCCAGCTTTATAAACAGCTTCTGATGGTGTCGGGATTCGATCGTTATTTTCAATTTGCTCATTGTTTTAGAGATGAAGATCTACGCGCCGATCGCGCTCTTGTTCATACACAAGTAGATATGGAAATGAGCTTTGTTTCGCAAGAAGATGTGTTTACTATCGTTGAATATTATTTAAAAAATCTCTTTCAAGAACTTTTACAGCTAGAAATTCATACTCCTTTTCCCCATATGACGTATAAAATAGCGATGGATACTTATGGCCTTGATAAACCCGATTTACGCTTTGGGCTTCACTTAATGGATATAACGGACATTGCTCAAAAAACGGAGTTTCAAATATTTCAAGACGTCATAAAAAATAATGGGGTGGTAAAATGCCTCTCTCTCCCAAAAGGCGCAGCATATTCTCGCGCACAAACCGACGCGCTCGCTGAATATTGTAAAACATTTGGACTCAAGGGACTTTCATTTATTAAAGTTGCGCACGAAAACAATACACTGGTTTTACAAACAGGCGCCGCAAAATTTTTTACCAATGACTTAGCAAAAAATTTATTACAAAAAATAGATGCTCATCCAAATGATTTAATTATTATTGCAGCCGATAGCTATAAAGTTGTGTCGCAAGCATTAGGTAATCTCCGAAATAAATTAGGAAAAGATGAAAATCTCTTTAACGAAAAAGATTTTTACTTTACCTGGGTTGTTGATTTTCCGCTCTTTGAAAAAAATGAAGCTGGCGGATGGGATGCAACTCATCATATTTTTTCAAAACCAAAAGAGGATTGTATGAACTATCTTGATACCGACCCTTCAAAAGTTTTAGGGAACTTATATGATCTCGTACTCAATGGAGTTGAGCTTTTGAGCGGTAGTATTAGAATTAATGAGCCGCATCTTCAACAAAAAGTTTTTGATCTTATTGGATTATCCAAAGAAGAAGCAGAAATGAAATTTGGATTTTTGCTTGAGGCATTTAAGTATGGAGCTCCACCGCATGGTGGCTGCGCATTGGGCTTTGATCGACTTACGGCGATTATGTGTGGCGAAGCTTCTATTCGTGAAGTTATCCCTTTTCCAAATAATGCAAGCGGGATTTATCCCCTCGATGGCTCTCCCAGTATTGTTGCAGAAGAACAACTCAAAGAATTGAAATTAAAGATAGTGAAAAGTTAAGGGGCAGGGTCTCTATTTTATTGTAACCCCATCTGGTTTTTTAGAAAACTCAATATCAACAATACCATCGTCATCTTTTTCTTCTTCAAGAATGCTTGAATCTTTTGGTTTATTCGAAATCTGAGGTTTATTCTCAATAACGATTCCAGCCGGATTAGTGTTATGTTCACTGCTACCAATCCAATCATCTTCTTGAATACCATTTTCTTTATAAAAAGCATTGCGACGATCTACCCACATGGAATTGTTTCGAGCAATATCTTCCGATGTGTTTAGAACTGTAGGAGTGATAAAAATAAGAATATTTGTTTTCTCAACTTTTTTCCCTGTTGTTTTAAACAAATAACCAAATAATGGAATGTCACCTAAAATAGGCACCTTTACAACTTTATGAGAAATTTTATCCTGAATTAATCCACTGATTACTATTGTTTCTCCCGATTTTGCACTGGTCATTGTTGTAGCTTTTCTTTCTGTAATATCAGGATTTACTGAATCCGTTGATGATGGAGCTGTATCTCTAATTTCTTGATTAATCTGCATAGTCACATAATCTTTTGCATTGATTTTTGGCTCAATCTCTAAAATCAAATTTACTTTTTCTGGCGTATAATCTGCGCCTTGAACATTTGTAGCTGTCTGATATGTTTGTTTTTGAATATAGATAGTTCTCCCAACCTCAAATTTTGCCTTCTCATTATTTATAACCGTAATGCTTGGTTTAGAGAGAACCTTACTATCTGAAATTATTCGATTCGCTTTTAAAACTGCACTAATACCAGGAATACTAAATCCTTTTGTGATTTCAACTGGCTTAGTGGTAAACCCTAATAACATACCGGTAATTCCTGCAAGCATTGAAGATCCTCCCGTTATATTGCCTTTTTCATCCTTAAACTCACTGAAAGTCTGACTAGACGAAAATTTAGGAAATTGTGTGCCCCCAAACAATGTACCCGTAACATTTCCTTTATCATCTCTGAATTGTTTACCTCCACCAGCAGAAGTTCCAAGATTTAAATCATTAGATAAAGTCACTTCCAAAATAGTTGTTTCAATCTGAACTTGCTTCCTCTTCAGATCGAGTTTTTTAATAATAGGCACAATTGATTGATAGCCCGAATAAGTTCCCGCAATAACGAGTGAGTTTGTTTTTTTATCTGCTGTAACGTT
>JAHFAK010000099.1 GCA_023250585.1 Deltaproteobacteria bacterium | reverse complement strand
TTCTCAAGAGAACAAAGATTTGGATACCACTGCGCAGTGAGATTAAAAGTATCTTTATAACTACCAAAGATTCCAAATTTTTCTGGTATCTGTACATTAAAAAATAATGCTATTGATATTTCTTCATGAGGCTTCAGTGGTTCGACTAAACTAATCGAGGCTTGGTAAGGCTTTTCATACTGTAATGATTCTTTCTGATCTTTAACGGTTATATCCATAAATCCTGGATTGAATTTTTCTGGATATAGCTGTTCAAAATTCACTTCAGTAAGACTTGTTGATTCTTCTTTATAAGAATGAGGAAAATTGAGAATTTTTATTTCTTTTAAAGCTATTGAGGAAGTATTCGTAAAAGTTATCTGCATCTTTCCCGTAATAGTTTTAGTAGTCGGATTAAATACAGCCGTTATTGTATATTTTGGTAGGGCATTAACAGGTGTAAAAATAGCGAGTAAGAATGCAATAGAAAAAAGGCTCTTCATTAATATATTGTAGCAGAGTAAATTTTCATACACAACCATATACCCTTCATATTACGTCTATTTCTTACGTCTAGACATTCAATAATAATTTTTGTAGAATTTCGTGTTTAAATACTCAGTCGCATTCAAATGATAACGAGGCGGCGAGGAAGAGGCGCCGCAGGCGTATATTTTAATACGTCGAGGAGCTTTCTGACGAAGCCAACGAAGTTAGCGTTTGAATGCGACTGAGTATAACGAGGCGGCATAGCCAAGTGGTAAGGCAGAGGTTTGCAAAACCTTTATTCCTCGGTTCAAATCCGGGTGCCGCCTTTTTTTGGAGGCAGATATAATGAAAGCTCTCATATTAAATATCGACGATAAATTATGGGAAAATACACGCGGTTTTGAACTTGAAGAAGTTCCCATTCCTGATTTTGATCCCAAAAAAGATGCCAAGAAAGTTCTCATTAAAGTCCATTACACGGGGATATGTGGTTCCGATCGTAGCGTTTGGAATAGAGAAACATTTAAAGACGTAATTTTTAATTCCTTACATAAAGAAAAAAAGAAAATGCGTGTTTTAGGCCATGAATTTGTTGGAGAAATAATTGAAGTTGGAAATGACGTTGAAGAAAAGTTTGATTTACACAAAGGGCAAGTTATTTCTTCGGAGTCACATCTTTTCTGTGGACGATGTTATTTTTGTAAGCATGGGCAATCAAATATTTGTGAAAATGAACTAATTATGGGTGTTTCAATTGATGGATGCTTTGCTGAATATGTAAAGCTTCCAGCCTATGTTTTATGGCCAACAAATACGAAAAAGATCCGAAAAGAAGTTGCAGCCATACAAGAGCCTTTTGGAAACGCCGTACATGCTGCATCAAAAGTTTCACTTCAAGGTAAAACAGTAGCTATATTTGGCTGCGGATCGATAGGCCAATTCTTAATTCTTTTAGCCAAAACCTACGGAGCAACTACTATTATAGGCGTTGATCCAAATGAAAAAAACCGAACAATTGCTCAAGAGCTCGGCGCTCAATATACGTTGTCCACTACAAATACTCCCTATGCAAGTGATAAAAAACTCTATCAAGAAATTCGCAATTTAACTAATGGACGTGGTGTTGACGTAAGCTTTGAAATGTCTGGCTTTAATGCTTCGGTGAACAATGCTCTTCAAAATACTTCTCGCGGAGGAGATATTATACTTTTTGGTCTTAAAAGCGGAGATTTTACGATTCAACATTTCGATTCAATCATTCTCGATGGCAAAAACCTTCATGGAGTTATTGGACGAGAAATTTTTGCTTCATGGTTTACTACACAACAACTCCTCGAAAACTCCGAAAATAAGATTCAAAAAAAGATATTTAATGTGATGCTCAATGAAGGAAATGAAACAATCATTCCCATTGATAATTTTTCAAAAGTTAAAATAGAAGAACTATTCCATAAACATCCAAAAATAATTATTAAATGGTAATTATGGATTCAACGATTCAAAATATTTTCGTTCAAGAATTAGATCACTTAAAAAAAGAAATGTTGTATAGAACGGAACGAGTACTTCATTCTCCTCAAGGGACTCATATTCGGCTCAAAGAAGGAGAGGTGATTAATTTCTGCTCAAATAATTATTTAGGTCTTTCAAATCATCCTGAGATTATTCGATGTGCTCAAGATGCATTACAACGTTACGGATATGGGTTAAGTTCGGTACGTTTTATTTCAGGAACTCAAGATATTCATAAGTTACTTGAAGAAAAAATATCTACATTTTTAGAAACAGAAGACACCCTCCTTTATTCATCATGTTTTGATGCAAATGGAGGGTTCTTTGAGACATTTCTCACCGAAAAAGATGCGGTGCTATCTGATGAATTTAATCATGCAAGTATCATCGATGGAATTCGTCTCTGTAAAGCAGAAAAAATACGGTATAAAAATAATAATATTAATGAATTAGAAAAAAAACTTAAAGAAACACAGCATGCTCGTATTCGCCTCATTGCAACTGACGGTGTTTTTAGTATGGATGGCTCCATAGCACAGCTTGATGCAATTTGCGCATTGGCTTCACAATACAATGCTTTAGTTATGGTTGATGATTCTCATGGAACAGGAGTTATTGGTAAAGAAGGACGAGGATCAATTGAGTACAAAAATGTTTTAAATAAAATTGATATTATTACTTCGACATTTGGAAAGGCTTTAGGCGGAGCTTCAGGCGGGTTTACAACAGGAAAAAAAGAAATTATCGATTATTTACGACAAAAATCTCGTCCGTATTTATTCTCGAATTCCCTGGCGCCTATTATTGTAGCAACGACGCTCAAAGTGTTTGAGTTCATCACGGGCTCTCATAGTAAATTACGAGAAAAATTGGCTGAAAATACTGCATATTTTCGTAAAAATATACAAGCTCTTGGTTTTGAAATCAGAGGAGATATTCACCCCATTGTTCCTATCATGGTATATGATGCTCAAAAAGCATCCCGCATGTCTGCACTGCTTCTTCAAGAAGGAATTAATGTTATGAGTTTTTCTTATCCTGTTGTTCCGATGAATGCAGCACGTATTCGTGTCCAAATTTCAGCTGATCATACAAAAAATGACCTTGATAAAGCATTAGCTGCATTTAAAAAAGTTTTTAAATCTACTTAAAGAAAACTAGGCAGCGAGATATTTCCAGTTAAATTTAATTCCAGCTCCAGAAACAGGCGTACTATTTTGGATGCTTTTCATGGTATTTACCCACATAACCATTCCTTTGAGTTGCATAGGTAAATTCGTTTGGGGAAGAGTAAATTCGACAAAGACATCTTTGCCGACAGGAAGTTCTTGTGGAGATTCGATCAGAATTCCTCCTTTACTAATGTTCCGAGAAAACGCATTGAGTTGTTGTTCATCAACGGTAAGTTTTACCGCTACTCGAATGTCACTTCTAAAAGTTCCTCGTCGTTCCGGGGAAATTTTGTCAAGTTTGAGCGCTGAATTTGGTTTTGATACCTCTAAATCCATAAATACTCCCTTCTATTATAAAGGATTTATAAATTTTTTATCATAAACAGAGATAGAATGCAATCATAAAGTATATAAATATATCTATTTGTAATCTATTAAAAAAATAGGTATACTATATAGTATAGGAGGTAATGATCTATGAAAATGCTTTATTGTGTACTAACGTGTTCATTACTTTTTTTTTCATGTTCTATCTATTATTCAAAGAGCGTGAGCAATATTTCCGAAGGGGTTGAAGCAGTAAGCGAACGAGTCGAAAAAACAGATTCAGGATTTTCCCTATTTCATCCATGGTTAGTTTTATCTGAACCTCTTGATGCTGATCATCTTATTCGTGCAATTAAATTTGAATACGCATGTTTAAAACTTCGCAATGTAGAAATTGATTACTATCAAGATTATTACTTACTTTTTGGCTTTCCAGAGGTTCAGGTTCGAGCAGATTGTATAAAGAAATAGTTGTAGATTTGGTTTTCATGACTGAAGAACGAAAAAAAGTTTGGGCATATTTTGAAGTCTCAATTAACGAGCGTTTTCATGATTTATTTCATATTAAAAAGCGAGAGTTATTCTTAGGGTCAAGCAAACATGATGATTATTATCTTGAACATCCTCTAATTCTTGCAAATCATCTCAAAGTAACGTTCATACCAGAGCAAGGTCTCTTTATCGAAGATAATAATTCTCTTTCGCAAGGTATTTTACTCAATGGAAAATTAATCAAGAAATCATTTCTGCACGAAAAAGATATTATCTCACTAGGACCGATCTCTTTTAAATTAATTTATAAGCCCAAGGAAAGTATAATCAAACGAGAAATTACCAACATTACGAGAAAAATTAAACAAGAGATACGTAAAGTGAAGGGTATACATGAAGATGATACAAAAACCGAGAGAACGCATATGCCCGTTCCTAAACGCCCAAAAATATTCCTCCAATTTATGGAAGGAAATTATAGAGGCAAGATATTAGACATCACAAAATCTCCATTTGTCATAGGAAGTAGCAATGCTGATCTTACTATTGGAGATAGAAATATTTCTCCAAAACATGCAATGATCGAAATTAAAGAAGATCAATTAGTACAAATAAACGACTTATTTAGTATTCAAGGCATCTACGTCAATAATGAAAAAATTCTGCGTCGTATTCTCAATGATAAAGATATTATTACAATCGGGGTAACAAAATTTTGTATCTTTATTAATTCAACGCCTAAAAATATGAGTCTTCAAACAAACCAAGAAAAAGAAGAAAATATAAATGAGCGCATTGATGAAAAATTTGACTTAATTGCCATTGAATCATTGCGTGATCGTTCTACGAGTGCTGAAAAAAAACCAGACGAAAAAATAGTTGCGAATCAGTTAAAAATAATATTTGCCTCAAAATATGGACGTTGGATTTTCATTGCAAGTATTATCATTATTTTTTTACTCCTGATTATCATATTTAAACACGGAGCAACTCCTTCAACTCAGTTAGTAAAAAAAACAATGGAAGAAAAAAAATCAATGCCAAATAATCCTCCTCAACCGGCAAAGATTGTATTAACTCCTGTAGTTCCAAATCATAAAGCAATAATCCAACCCACACCATTTAAAGTTGTTTCATCCAAAATTCCATTGCTAAAGGAAAAAGCTTCATCGATTAAAACAAAGAAACAAGAAAATTTAAAATCAAAAGATAAAAGCGTAGAAGAACTTTTTGCCGACTTCAGCTACAATCTTGATTTTCAAGAAACAGGAAAAGAAATAAAGGAACAAGGTAAACAGAAAAAAAATAAAGAAAAAAAAGACATTGTAAGTTCTATGGTGGATGTAGAGATTAGCTTTGATACGAGCCTACATGAGAAACAAACCAAAGCGACTCTTACATCAATGCTTGATAAAAAAATTAGTGGAATTAAAGAGTGTCTCTATCAATATTATTCTCCAATAACAACGAGAACAACTAAAATAGGGATGCGCTTTACTGTAGATCCACAAGGAATAATTACGCATATATCATTTGATCAAAAACAACTCATTGAAAAGAAGCTTCATGCATGCATGTACGGTATTCTTGAAAAAAAAGTTGGAATTATAAAAAATCTCCAAAAACCAATAGGTGTACACTATGGGTATACGATTCAGAATAAATCAAAAATTGATTTCTCAAAATAGAGTTATCTTAGTGCTCCTATTTCTCATTGTTTCGATAGCTACGTGGGGAAAACAAAAAATCGGCGATTACGATAGAGGAGTTCGACTTTTTCAAAGCCAGGATCGCAACGATAAGGAAGATGCTCTTAGAATCTGGAGTTTATCAGGTGATAAAAAAGCTCAACAAAAATTAATAGCGATTGCAGCCAATACCAATGAAGATAAACGATTACGAATTGTTTCTGTTTTTCTTTTAGGGGGATTAGGTAAAAAGGAATTTCGTGATGAGCTCAAAAAAATAGCGATTAATGATCCTGATTATGAAGTTTCGCTCATGGCCGCAGAGGCTATCTATAATTTGGGATATAAAAGCGCATTACAATTTATTATCGATGCACTTACTGAGAACGATCAACGAATTGTGATCTACGCAATTGAGCGTCTTCAAGCATTACGAGTTGATAGTACTATACCTGATCTCGAACGATTAATTCTCATAACAAAAGATAAAGCAATTATCCATAAGGCAGAAAAAGGAATTAAGATTATCAAAGGAGAATTAGATTATGATCAAATTTTAAAAGCTCAGAAAAAAATTGACCTAGCTTACAAAGCTAAGGAAAAAGGCGATATTGATATCGCCATAAAAAATGCTCGAGAAGCTTTAAAATATGACTCAACAAATGAGCATGCATACTGGATTTTGGGGAATATCCATTCTCAAATGTTTGAAGAAAAGAATAAACTCCTTGCACGAGATGAATTTGATAAATGTCTTACGTATGGATTTTTAGATAGAGGAAATCTCTATTTTGCTTTAGGGTCACTCGAATTTGAATTAAAAGATTATGGCAAAGCTCTGGATTATTTAAAGAACGCAAGCCAGCTTTTCAATCATGAAATTGTTTTTTATCGTTTAGGGCAGGCCTATGTTCAAAATGGAAATTTAGATGATGCAATCAAGGCTCTTAAAACAGCTATCAAAATTAATAACCTTTTTACCGAAGGCTATTGCGTTTTACGAGATCTCTATAAAGCCCAAGGGAATGAAAAATTACAGAACGCCTATGATAAACAGTGTAAAAAGTTACGAAATGAAGATAAAGCACAGACAAAGAACATCTCACTCCTCTCTACACTCCTCTAAATCTTGACCATTTTACATCTGTATGCTAGAAGCAAGAAGATGAAACAGTCCACAAGATTAAGTAAAGTCAGAAAAGGCGTTTATATTCTTCCCAATCTATTTACCACTGCGAGTATGTTTTGTGGCTTCTTTTCAATAATTCGTTCGATCAATGCTTTGAACAGACCTGAAGCACATTTTTCTGATGCTGCATGGGCTATTATCATTGCAGAGTTTTTTGATGGTATTGATGGCCGAATAGCACGTCTTACAAAAACAACAAGCCGCTTTGGAATTGAATATGATTCATTAAGTGATCTTCTTTCGTTTGGTGTTGCTCCCGCTATACTTATGTATGTTTGGGGACTAAAACCATATGGAAGGTTAGGGTGGCTAGCGGCGTTTTTATATTTTGTGTGTGGAGCCTTACGACTCGCTCGTTACAACACCAATACTTCATCTGCGGCCAAAAGATATTTTCAAGGCCTTCCCATTCCATGTGCAGCTGGAATGATTGCTATTACGATTATTCTCCATGAATATTGGGGAGGTTATGGCAATACCTCGCATTTATATCTTATTATTTGTGCATATATTCTTGCTTTTCTCATGGTTTCTCAAATCGAATATAGAAGCTTTAAGGATCTTAAATTCACAACTCGAGAATCATTCTCAGCGCTTATCTTTATTGTTTTATTGCTTATTGTAGTAGCATTAGAACCTGAAATTATGCTTTTTTTAATAGGCATAAGCTATGTTGTTTTTTTCCCTTTAAGAAGTCTCTATATCAAGCTTCGGAAACCTAAATCTGAAGGCATTTCCGATAAAAATCCTGCTGAAAATCTTTAGTGATTTCATTAAGTTATTAACAAATTTTGACACGGCAAGTATTTTTTGTTATAAGAGGCTGGGAAACTCCTATGAAAACAAGACTACGCATAACTCTATTTTTTATTATCTTTGGGGTTCTTATATGTGCTGAAGGATGTAAAAATAGGGAATCGAAACCTTCTCCTTTGGCCAATAGGCGACCTATAGATTACAAAGGGCTCAGCCTTCCTCATGGATTTAAGGATAATGCCCAATTGTATGCCTTTTTGGGAGAATTGAACAAAAATGGAAAAATTCAAACTTTTTATGATATAGCTAAAGCCCTTATAGATAATGGTGCGGGTGAAGATCTACGAAACCTCATTAATCCTATTCTCACCAATAGAGAAGCATTAGAATCTTTAAAAAACCTTTTCAGTGAAAGCACAAGCGATCTTTTACCTGCGGTGATTAATGCTCTTGTCTATCTTTCAAAAGATAAGGTTTTAGAAAATCTTCTCAATCTTTTTTTTGATCCTGATTTTATTTTTCCTGCAAAGGACAATAATAAAGGCATTTTTGCACATCGTACTGAAGAAAATGTAGCAAGCGTATTGGAAAAGTTAATTAAGAATGAAAATAAACCACTGAAGAGAATCATTATGAAAATCAGTGATCTCTTTGCTACAGCCTCAGCAAAGGGATATGACATAATACAGATTCTCTTTAATCTTCATGAGCAAGGACAACTCACTCCTTATTTTAATGACATTATTAATTTTGCTAAGATAGCGCCTCCTGCCAAACCTAATGAAGAAAGCATTACAACAATACTTGGGAAAATGATACTCGCGCAAGACAAAATTACAAAGCAAGCATTATATAGTGATGAAGAGCTTGTTAATATTGCACATGCAATTCCAAAGCTCGATATTTCACTTCATTGTCGAGGAGTACTCAATGATAATCTTTTAATTTTCTTTCTCGATATTTTTATTCATGCACCAGACAATGAACTCACTAAAGAATATATCAATGATACTTTTGACAAAAAGCTCACTCAATTTAATTGTAGTATCACCGATGATACCAAAAAGAATATCAATACTGTCTCACAGCTTTTAGCATCTGATGATTTCAAATCACTACGACCTATTTTTGCTTACTATAATGATGCAAAAGTTCTCAATGAAAGTAAAAATTTTCTTGTTAAAACTTTAAATGTAATACCCATCAATAAGAATGCGATTCAAGCATTTAAAGCGATTGCGATCTCAGATATTCCCGTTACACTTTCTGAATCCATCAATGCAATTAAAACGATTATGCAAGAAGGCCAAGAGAAGA
>JAHFAK010000098.1:7721-9002 GCA_023250585.1 Deltaproteobacteria bacterium | reverse complement strand
TTTCTTACGTCTCTCTATAGATTCTTAATTTATTCTTCGAGGGAAATAGTTTTGTAAGATCCAGTCCAGATACCATCGCGGCGAGCTTGTGAGAATCCAAAGTTTCCATCAATATTCTTTAAGGTTGTTTGGTTTGTAATAGTACCCGTGAATTTTTCATACTCACCCGCTTCTGAATATTTTGAGAGGTTTCCTTCAAGATCAGCAATTTTTTCAATAGTAGTTTTTCCGTTTGTAACATGATGGTCAAATACAATACCTTTGAAAATATGGATATCAGCGGTATTGTCATTATTAGTAAAGCCAAGTAAGAACCTTGAACCGTCTTTGTCAAATATCTTTCCAGTAAAGAGAACTTTGTTTCGAGTTACTCGATGCCACCTTCCACTCAGAAAACCAGTATTTGTAATATCATCAAGTGAATTGAGTGTGATACCAGAAACTGCTATCTGATAATCCTTTGATGGGTTAATATCTTTAACTTCTCCATTTTCATTTTTATAAACTTTTTGCTTTTGTGAGATCGTATGAATTCCAGTTTTCAGATTACTTATGCTTAATGAAGGTAAACTATTAAGATCAACATTATAGGAAATTCCCAATTTTGTGATTACCAAATCAGAAAAAGTAAGCTCATTTGCTTGAGTATTAATTCTGTCAACTTGATCTCTGATTCTCCAAGTATCTATGATACGATCAAGTCCAATATTTTGATTTGTGTTGAAAGCAATTCCATAGCGTTTCCCTTTTTCAGTTGAATCATCCACTGGTTTATCAAAATAATTTGTCAATAAGTATGATGTAAAGTCATCTTTTTCGAAATCGAGATTTTGGTTACAGAGAAGGATACTTCCAAGTCCGCACTCTGTGAGGTGGAAATATCCTTTGAGGTTTGTGTCAATCAACTTAACATTTGAAGCACCAAGGGTGATCATTGTTCTGACTGGGATTGTATTATCATTCTCAACGGGATTAATAATACGATCATCTATAGCTCCTTTAGTAAAGAAATCAAAGTAGGCTTGTAGTATATTAATAAGCCTATCACGCTTTTGAGTATCATTAAAGATAGCATTAAAGTTGCCATTTTCTATCTGATCCCTAATCCATTTTGTTACTTGGCTTCCATGTCCTGTTTGAGGAAATAAAGCTAAAATATTGCCATCAAGGGCTGCATCGTCAGGGTTTCCCTTTAAGAAACTCAATGTTATACGTTCTTGAATTGGGTCGAGAATCGGCATTGTACAAAGTGGATCTGTTTCAGGATCACAAGCATCTCCA
>JAHFAK010000098.1:0-7621 GCA_023250585.1 Deltaproteobacteria bacterium | reverse complement strand
CATCGCGAGGGCAGTTGTCTGAGTGGTCACATATTCCATCTCCATCTCGATCTCCTTCAGGGCATGGATCACAGACATCACCGAGACCATCATGATCTCTATCGATTTGTCCTGGATTGTAATTATCCGGACAATTATCGCATGCGTTACCTACAGCATCGAGGTCATAATCGGTTTGGTCGGTATTTACTATGCCTGGGCAGTTATCGCACACATTACCTACAGTATCTTTATCGGTATCAACTTGTTGGGAAGGATTGTAGATGTCTTTACAATTATCACATGCATCACCGATACCGTCGTGATCTGAATCTGCTTGGTCTGGGTTAGTTACATTTACACAATTATCTATATCATCACAGACATGATCTTGATCGTCATCATGATAACAGTTCTCTGAATCGCATACATCCCCAACACCATCATTATCTGCATCAGCTTGGTCTTGATTCGATGTATCAGGACAGTTATCCTTGTCTGCACAGATCTCGTCTTTATCCTTGTCGTTGTTTGCATCATGAGGACATGCATCACAGGCATCACCAGCACCATCTGTATCAGCATCGGCTTGATCATTTGCAACGAGAGGACAGTTATCGCATGTATCACCAATACGATCACCATCGGTATCAGCTTGGTCTGTATTGCTTACTTTCGGACAATTATCGCATGCGTTTCCGATAGTATCGTGATCAGTATCACGTTGTGGAGTATTAGCAATGTTGCGGCAGTTATCACAAGCATTACCTATATGATCCTGATCAAAATCCTCTTGAAATTGATTTGAAACAGCTGGACAGTTATCGCAGACATTACCTATCCCATCGCTGTCATCATCAAATTGTTCATAATTTGCTACAAGGCTACATATATCGCATGCATCACCACGACCATCATGATCAGTATCTTTCTGACCAGCATTTGCAACGAGAGGACAATTATCTACTCCAGCACATATTTTATCGCCGTCAAGATCTGATATTTTACTATCTTGAAATGGGCATGGGTCACAAAGATCACCAATGCCATCCCCATCTTGATCATGTTGATTTGGATTGTAGCGAGCAGGACAGTTATCACATGCATCGCCAACGCCATCTTTTTTAGTAATCTTAATTTCATTTCCATTAATATCGAAAGTTAGATCAATATCGTTACTATCAGCTTGGTCTGGATTTGCCACAAATTGACAGTTATCGCAGAGATTTCCTACCCCATCTCCATCGTCATCGTATTGAGTAGGATTTGAAACATTCGGACAATTATCTTGGCTTGTGCACTTCCCATCACTATCTGGATCATCGTTTGTGGGATCATCTTTGCAGCTATCACAAACATCACCGAGTCCATCACCATCTGCATCGATTTGATCTGCATTTGCCTTTGAAGGGCAATTATCACATGTATCACCAATACTGTCGTGATCTGCATCAGCTTGGTTTGTATTTGATGTATTTTTACAATTATCAACATTGTTACATATAGTATCCTTATCATCATCACCTTCAGGACATGGATCGCATACATCTCCAAGTCCATCATGATCTTGATCAGCTTGGTCTTTATTTGCAGTTGATGGGCAATTATCAACATTACCGCAAATACCATCACCATCGCCATCGTTTTGAGCATCTTTAGCACAGATATCGCATATATCGCCTTTACCATCTTTGTCTTGATCATTTTGATTAGCGTTTGCATCGACAGGGCAATTATCAACATCGCCACAGGCACCATCTTTATCTTGATCATTTTCTACATCGTTAGGACACGTATCACATGCGTCGCCTAAGCCATCATTATCAACATCAGATTGATCTGCATTTGCAACAGCAGGGCAATTATCGCATTGATCTCCAACTCCATCGTTATCAGAATCAGATAAATCTCCTTCATCTATATCATTTGGACAGGTATCGCATACATCTCCGTAAGTATCTCCGTCGCTATTGTCTTGAGTTTCATTTGCGGTAAATGGACAGTTATCTAAATCGCCACAAATTCCATCATGATCACTATCATTTTGTGGATCATTTGGGCAAGTATCGCATACATTTCCAAATTCATCGTTATCGGTATTTTCTTGTCCAGGATTTGATATGGTTGGACAATTATCAACGTCGTCGTTTATTCCATCGTTATCTTTATCAAAGTCGCATGCATCACCGATTCCATCGCCATCTGGTTTTCCAACATCATTTTTATCTTCTTGTCCGGAATTTGCAGTTGTTGGACAATTATCTATGCTTGTGCAAATACCATCTTCATCGATATCGTTCGGGCTATCTTGTGGACAGATATCGCAAGCATCTCCAACTAAGTCACCATCGGAATCTTTTTGATTTGAGTTAGCTACACCAGGACAGTTATCGAGATTTTCACAAATTCCATCTTCATCGCTATCATTTGTAGAATCTAATGGACAACTATCGCATGCATCACCAAGGGTGTCTCCATCACTATCTTTTTGATCGGGATTGATTACTGATGGGCAGTTATCACTTACACAGATGTTATCTCCATCAACGTCATTTTCACTACCTCTTAAACATGTATCTTTTCCATCGCATTCGGGTTCATTTTGTCCATCGTTATCTTTATCGCAATCGCATGCATCACCGATTCCATCTTTATCAAGGTCCTCTTGATTAGGATTGTTAACTAATGGGCAGTTATCTTCTGGATCAGGAATGCCATCGTTATCATCATCAATATCGCATGCATCACCTTCACCATCTGCATCTGAATCTTTTTGATCATTTGCAACCGTTGGGCAATTATCTTGGAGGCAACTTTCTGACTTGGTGCCTAATCCATACCCATCACCATCTGAGTCAATACAATCATCGCATGCATCGCCTTTTACATCTGAGTCGCTATTTGCTTGGTCAGGATTTTCTATATCAGGACAATTATCTTTAACACAGGTTTCAGTAGCGGTACCTAAACCTGCATTGTCTTTATCGGTATCAATACAGGTATCACATGCATCATCGATACCGTCTTGATCTTCATCTATTCCTGAATTTATATCGTAAGGACAGGTGTCATCACCGCTACAATCAGCAGCAACGCTATCTTCGATCTTGTCTCCATCTATATCGCATTCGCATGCATCACCATATCCATCTTTATCGGTATCAACTTGATCGAGGTTTTCTACTAATGAACAATTATCGACTGGATTTTCGCAAACCACACCTAAGTCATCGGTACCTTCGTTATTTATTGAATCATCATCAATATCACAGTCGCATGCATCACCGATTCCATCGCCATCGAGATCTTTTTGAGAAGCGTTACTGATGTGAGGACAGTTATCTTTTTCATCAGGAACTCCATCATTGTCATCATCAGGATCGCATATATCACCGATTCCATCTTTATCGGTATCGGTTTGATCGGCACTTGATAGATCAGGGCAGTTGTCTTCTTCATTTGGGATTCCATCACCGTCACGATCGTCATCGCACACGTCACCAATTCCATCTTGATCACTATCTTTTTGATCTGAGTTAGATACATCTGGACAGTTGTCTTCGTTATCAGCGATTCCATCGCCATCGGTATCAACAATTCCATCACTTACCGTAGCTGTTGAACCTACTTGAGCAGAGTCTGGATTATTAAGCGATCCAGTTTGTTCTGCCGCATCACCTGCTACATCACCGAATATTTGTTGCCCAAGTATTGTAGTATCCTTTCCTCTGAAGTAATGAGCATCTTGGAGAAAACCACACGAGTTAATAAGTAAGGTTAATCCCACAAAAAGTGGTAGTACTATTACTTTAGATAGGTGATGCTTGTTCATAAAGCCTCCTTGTAAAAATTTCATGAGTTTGTGCAAAGTTTGCAGAGATTTAGAATAAGATATTTTTCTTTTTGAAACGTTACGATTTTGACTACAGTTGCTGTTACACATACATAATTCCTTAAAAAACTAATTATATTAATCTGTTAATTATGCCAAAGTATCTTCTCTTTTTTATATTCATCTACAGTTTGGCTTAAACCTCTTTTCTTCTCTATAGTAACTAGGTGCAAGTGCTATGCCATTCTTAATGAATAATTAAACTAAGAAGTATAAAAAATCTAGGCCATTTATAAGGAAAATGTGCTGTGAAGTCAAGCGAGAAAGCTGTATTGTAAGTCTTTAAAATATAAAAAGAATTTTCATTTAGTTCATAAAAAAGAAGAACTTTGGTATAGATTTTGCTACAATATATTATAAGGTAGGAGAATAAACGGATTCAGTAAAATATGAAAAAGATATTATGCAGCCATTGTGAAACAAGTTTTACTGTTGAAAGTACACGTAATGTTCGTTGTCCTTCGTGTTCTCTTCCTCTTGTAATAAAACGAGGGCTGTTTGAAAATCATTTTATTGGCGTTAAAAGAAAGAAAAAAATATTTCATCGAGGGCTTTCTCATACTCTGGATTATACATATCATCTTTTCAGAAATAGTATACGCAAACGACTAGAATTGATTTCAATGAATACATTAGTTGGAATTGTCTTTTTCATATTTGGCCTCACGTTAATTGGCTATAATATTTTTTGGATTGTTAAAGATCCTAATGGAAGTGTTGCAAATGCGGATGACAAAATAATAGATGATATTACTGAATATATAAAATTCAATATACCTCATGTAGATCTTAATAATATTAAAAATCATAGCTCTTTTATTAATTATTCTTTTCAGGAAGAACTCAAAAAAAATAGCCATCTTATAGGAGCTGAAGATGAAAATTTTCGGTTGCCATTTAATGTACAACCGTCAAGTAAGTTTGGTTATCGGGTTCATCCAATATCGGGCAAAATGAAATTCCATCGAGGTATTGATTTGCCACGTACGTATAATTCAAAAATCCGGCCAGCTCTTTCTGGAACGGTCATATTTTCTGGACAAAAAAGCGGTTATGGAAATCTTATTATTATCGAGCATAGTAATGGATATACAACGTACTATGGACATAATTCAACTAACCTAGTAAAGCCTGGCGATTATGTTGATCAAGCTACGGTAATTGGACTGGTTGGGGATACTGGAAATGTAACGGGACCACATTTGCATTTTGAACTCCGAAAAAACGATATTCCATTAAATCCACTTCAGTTCATTCATCTCTTCAATCATCATCAATAATTTTTGAGAGATTCTCTTTAGTTGACTTCATTTTATTACTTGTATACGTCATACGTGTGACACAATTATAATGAGTGAATGAGGTATTTATGCAAAAAACATTTCAATTAAATTATGTGCGCAGTAACTTAACACAAATTATTCAAGAACTTATTAGAGATCCTAAACTTACCGTTCATGTAAGAATTCGTGATAAATTAGTAGCAGTAATCACAGGGCCGGGAGAATCAATTACGAATGAAAAAGAAGGAAGGAATAATGAGCTTGCGGACAAACAACAAAAATTAGGAGATAAATTATAATGTTTTTTCTTCTAAAACAAAAACAGAAATTGTCCTTCGAAGTTTCGAAGAAATAAAAATAGCGGGGTCAGGATTCGAACCTGAGACCTTCGGGTTATGAGCCCGACGAGCTACCAGACTGCTCCACCCCGCAGTAAGAACGAACACATTATGTACTCATCGATTTTTTGTCAAGAATATTAGAGTTTATTTTGAGAGAGGGATCGATTTTCTATCATGACTTCGGGGCGTGGCTCAGCCTGGCTAGAGCACTGCGTTCGGGACGCAGGGGTCGCTGGTTCAAATCCAGTCGCCCCGATTCTTTCGGTGAGCGGTTTGCGGTTATTGGTTTGCGAAGTGAGTGATAATTTTGTGAACTAATCTCGAATAGTTTTTTCGTGCCTTCCTCGATGCCTTTCCTGTTTTAATGAGTGACCACATAAAAAAAGGATCTCTCACGAGATATTGCAGGAGTTTTCTTTTTCGTAGAGAGCCATCGGTATCGATCACATTAAAAAAACGCGAGTCTAAATCCTCGTCGACTTTATCGGAAACAGCGCGAATTGATATCATGGGAATACCATGTTCTTTACATGTTTTTGCAATGGGGAAATTTTCCATCTCAACAGCTAGAGCATTATACTTTTTCTGTGCACTGATTTTTTCTTTGGATGTAAGAAGTGCTTTTTCGACTGTTATCGTACTTCCATAATGATAGGTACATTTCAATTTTTCTGCTATTTCAAGAATTACATTTTTTATTTCAGTCGAAATAGTTGATTCAATCTTTTCAGTGGTACTAACAAATGAATCGGAAATAACACTATCTCCCGTTTTGAGATTGTTCTGCAATCCTCCGCAAAAGCCACAAACAATAACAAAATCTGGACGATTTGATTCTATAAGTTTTTCTATTGAGCTTTGAGCATTTCTTGGACCAATACCTATTTTCTGAACCGCAAACCGCTCACCGCAAACCGCTAACCGTAAGAGTGTTATTTCAAATTCAGTTGCTCCAAGAATAGCACAATTCATAGCTACTCTTTTCGAGTAATGTCGAGATTTTGGCGAAGTTTAATAATTGAATTGGGGGGGTAAAATCCTCGAGTTACCGTACACGAATAAAGCGTGGAATTTTTTCCAATCAGTGTACCGGGGCTGGTAACACTATTGCAGCCAATCTCAGTATTATCACCGATAATTGCGCCGAATTTGCGAAGTCCTGAATCAATATTTTTGTCATCAATTTTTATATAAACGTTTCCCTCAACTACTTTTAAATTTGCAAGTTTGGTTCCTGCTCCAAGGTTAACGTTGTTACCTAAAATGCTATCTCCAATATAGGCAAAGTGCCCGGCTTTCGAGCCATTGAGCATGATCGATGATTTGATTTCGGTGGTATGTCCAATAACACAATTGTTTCCGACTAACACATTTCCACGAATATAAGCACCATGACGAACTTCGCAATTTTTACCAATAATTGTAGGGCCGATAATATAGGCCCCAGGTTCAACAACAGTACCTTCGCCGATGAAAATATTATCTCCCACAATATATGCTCCGTTCTGAACTTCTCCTCGAATTTCACTTTTTAAATTCTTTTGGATATACTGTTGCAGAGTTTTTCCTAAAACTTCCCAACAGTATTTTGTTTGGAATATATCTCTGAATGAAACATTCGTTACATCAAAGTAATATGTTGATTGAAATTCTTTCATAAATCATCTTTGAGCGCTAACCATTCACCTATTTCTTCATAAGCGGTTTAATAAAGTATTTAGAAAGATTTTGCAATCGAATTGTATTAGTCTTTATTGCTTGAATATTGTGCTCAAGAACTGCCACGATATATTGATGATGAGCTGCTGCGACTTTTTCAAGCGTGGTTGAATCTTCTGGTTTTTTTATTTCAATTGCTTTCCAAAACATTGTGTTTTCTGAACTTTCAAAGTGTCCCAAAATTTCATGCTCAATGTGATACAGAAATGCTACAGCTTCAAAGCCACATGGCTGAACAATAAGTTTTACATTTTTTTGGTTCGATAATTGCTCTAGTTTTTTCTGATGCTCTTCCAGTGCTTTATGATCAAGGAAAAGAACGATTGAAAAATACCGAGTTGGGTTATTAAAAAGAGAATTATTCATCTTATAAAAATTATCATACGAAAAAGGTGACCGTCAACTTT
>JAHFAK010000097.1:7756-9143 GCA_023250585.1 Deltaproteobacteria bacterium | reverse complement strand
TCTTTTTGGATAATTTGAAAAGTACTCATTGTCATAAAATAGTGCCTTTGGAATGAGTTATATCTGCTTTTGTATTTTCCATCGAGCGCGCTTTCTGTTCTTAAAATTATTATGGAAGCGACGTCGATAGAAAATACAAAAGCAGATATAACTCATTCCTTACCTATAGTTGATTCTTAGTAAGAAATCATTTATACACTATGAAGAACATCATTAGAAATCAAGCAATGGAAATAGTTTTAGGTTTAATAACTTTTTTATTCGGCTCTCTTTTAGGTTATTTTATTTCTCGAAATAGATTCAATCATGAACGAGAAAAAATAATCATTGAAAAGACTCGTCTTGAAGCAACCGAAAAGAATCTTGCCTCGAAGCTTGCCGAACACACTCACATTGAAGAACGCTATCGCGAAACTTTTGAAAATCTGTCGAATAAAATCTTTGAAGAAAAAAGCGAAAAATTTACGGCCATTAACCAAAAGAATCTCGAGGACATATTAAATCCCCTCAAAGAAAAAATTAAAGACTTCGAAAGAAAAGTCGATGACACCTATAAAAGCGAATCTACCGAGCGTGTTGTTTTGAAGGAAGAACTCAAACGTCTCATCGAACTCAATCAACAGGTAAGCAAAGATGCCATAAATCTCACGCGTGCACTCACCGGAGATTCAAAGACACAGGGGAATTGGGGTGAATTTATATTAGAAAAAATATTGGAAACATCAGGTTTACGTAAAGGTGAAGAATATATCCTTCAGGGAGAAAATCTCAAATTAGTCAGCGAAGATGGCAGGATGCTACGACCCGATGTTGTTATTATGCTTCCCAATGATAAACATCTCATCATTGATTCAAAAGTTTCATTAACTGCATATGAACGATATGTTAATTCACAGAATGAAGAAGACAAAGACATCCATTTAAAAAACCATGCCGACTCAATTCATAGCCATATTAAAGAATTGTGCGAAAAAAAATATGATGAGCTCTCGGGAATAAGTTCACCTGATTTCATTTTACTTTTTATGCCTATTGAAGCAGCTTTTAGTCTTGCCCTGCAAGTAAAGCATGATCTTTTTCAAATTGCGTGGGATCGTAAAATCGTCATTGTAAGCCCTACAACACTTCTTGCAGTTCTTCGAACCGTCACCGCTTTATGGAATCAAGAACGTCAAACAAAAAATGCTCTTGAGATAGCCAAGCATGGAGGCCTCATGTATGACAAATTCGTAGCCTTCGTGACTGATCTTGAACAAATCGGTCGCAATATTAAATCGACCCACGATTGTTATGATGAAGCGATGAAAAAACTCTCGACAGGAAAAGGAAATCTCATCAAAAAGGCAGAAGACTTACGAACGCTCGGCGCAAAGACAACAAAGAAACT
>JAHFAK010000097.1:0-7656 GCA_023250585.1 Deltaproteobacteria bacterium | reverse complement strand
AATAAAAAATTCACCTGTTCCTCCTGTAATCGCGAACATTTTATCCCTACTCAAGAAGTTATCTCAAAGAAAAATGCATGTGCAGAACTTCCATCTTTTCTTCAACGCCTTATGCCTGACAAGAGCTTGAATATTCTTATTCTCAGCGATGCGATCACCTATGAAATTGCGGGAAAAAAATGCAAAGAAACGCTCCAAAGCAAAGGAAAAATAACATCCCTCGTGCTGAAACCCGAACGGGGAGAAGCTGTCCATGCTGAAGAAAAACATATAACAAAAGTCATTAATGCTTCAACCAATGTATCGGCAATACTTACGGTTGGAACAGGAAGCATTACTGATATTGGCAAATATAGCGCAAATATTTTAAAAATTCCTGTTTTTTGTTTCCCGACGGCTCCTTCAATGAATGCATATACATCGAATGTTGCTGCCTTTTTATCGCATGGTTTAAAAGTTACACTCCCTGTATCTCCTGCACGAGGAGTAATTGCAGATATTGACATACTGGCCGAAAGTCCGCTTTTACTTATTAAATCAGGATTTGCCGACAGCCTCGCCAAATCATTTGCAAATGCCGATTGGTGTATTTCATCAATGCTTACCAACGAACCGTTCTGTTTATTACCATTTCAAATAGCAACTGAAGCTGAGAAAAAATATATCACCAAAGGAAAGGAATTAATTTCTCGCGATCGAAATTCAGTTGCAGGTTTACTTGAAGGTTTACATCTCGGCGGATTCTCGATGGTTATTGCAGGAGCATCATCGCCAGCATCAGGAGGCGAGCATCTCATCTCGCATTTTCTTGATATGTACGCACATAAGCATGGTCAGAATGTCTATGCATATCATGGTTTGCAAGTCGGCTTAGGCGTACGAATTTCTTCCGCAATTTACGAAGAGCTCAAAAAATTGTCCATTACTGATGTACAAACTCTGCTCGCCAAACAACATATTGATTACGATCGAGAAATTGCAAAATTATTCCCAGACGATAGAGCATTAATTACCAATGAGTTTAAGAAAAAAATTCCTATAATCGCCACATGGAAAAATGAACTCTCCGCTCTCTGGCCTCGCATGCAAAAAGAAGCATTTTCATTGGTACATACTCCACCAAAAATTAAGCACTACTTAACAGAAGCCGAGTGTCCACTACACTTTAAAGACATTGGAGTTTCAGATGAATTAGCTCATCGAGCGATTCAGTCTGCCCGTTATATTCGTGGCCGCTTTACGGTTCTCGACATCGCCGATGAATTGGGAATTTTGGATGACTCTATTCACTATTTCTAGCATAGCAAAGTATAGTTTACGTTATTGTCATAATTTAGCCAACTATACTTTGCTATGCTAGAAAAACTCATAGATTCCCCCCGCGCATGCGCGGGGTTCTTACCGTTACAACTTCAGACGAAATTGATCTGAATCAGCCTCCGATATGTGCAGACCCATACAACATGATACTGCAATGTATAACCCTATGCGTTTATTTCATGAATCCCATCCCTTAACTATATCTTAGGGTCTGCAAATATCTCCAGCGGGCTCATTCACCCACGGCTCAAGTCCTGGCACTCTGCCCCTTCGGCCCCAAAGAAGATCTTCTTATTTCGTACTAAATGTATGCCCACAGCTATTAGGATCTGAGAATCTTCCATTTTTTGTCTGAGAAAGATTTTGACTTTTCATTGACATGCGTTCCTTGGCTATTTTCCGAATTTCATCTTGATCTTCTCCCGTTAATTCTATCAATGAATTTTGAACATAAAGAGTACGTGATACAGGAACTTTACCTTTAAGAATATCTGCTTCAACGTCTCGCGTTTGTGCAAGAAGAATAATGGGTATATGATGATTAGCTATTGTTTGTAAAGTATCGAACATTCCACGCACATCTGTTGATCGTAAATCTTTATCGCTTACTACCCCGCCAAAATCTTTCCCTGTAAATAAATTGGCCATAACTATATCTATATTTCCGCTCTTCAGCTCCCGCTCAGCATCTCTTGTATTATCAACTTCAACTATTTCAACATTCGTATGTTCTGTTTTTAATAATGTAGCGATTTTAGACTTATTCTGCATCCGCTCGACACCTCTATCATCAATCATAAGAATCTTTAATTCGTTTTTCGGATCTCTAAGAACGTCTTCTTCTTCTTTCTGAAAAGGTAAACTTACCGTGATTGTTTTACCCTTTTGAGCAAAAGCTCCAACGAGATACTTACTAAACTCAGGAGATAGTACATTCCATGGAATAAAAGGTGAATCACTATCAGGTTTAGTGGGTTTTTGCCCAGGTTTCTCATCAAAGTAACCAAGAAAAGCCGTTGATGGTAGTCCTTCACAAGCATCATGAATTGATTGGCCACTGCCTACAGGCTTTAAATCTCGATTTGCTATAACAAGATTAAAGTGTACATGTTGCAAAAGATCCAAAGCTGGATTTTTAGTCCCACCAAGGATACCACCCCTTATTGCTCCATCTGATTCTGTAATATTTAGTATATAGTCACCTTGTAATAAACGAACAAGTTCATTGTATATACGAGCTCTAAGCTCTGTATCATCAACGAGAAGAATGTCGAGCCTCGTTATAGGCTGTGTTACAGCTAAATTTTGAGATACAATGTGAGGAGGAAGCAATAATGTTAATTTTCCTCCATACTTAGTGAGAGTATCAGGCTTTTCCACCACTAACCCAAATCCATTTTTCTCTGCATAATTTCTCGGATTAATATCTGAAAGTAATTCATAACCAGTCAGAGACTTACGAGAACTGGCAGTAATAAAATATATTAATTCGGGATTCTTAATTGCTTCTGCTTCAGCTAATGCTCTACCTTCTCCATCGCTAGTATCCTGAAAATTAGCATCAATAATCAAAATCTTATACTTTTTTTCTTTACCTGACAGTGCTTTTTTTGTCTCAGATAATGAGTATACAACGTCTATTTCATAAGCAACGCCCATCTTCGAAAGAAACTCATCATCCATCCATGTTCCATAAAGATCCGCAAGCATCTTTTCATGGAGAGCAATTAAAACTTTGACTGGTTCATCTGATCGTGCAGTTTGTAAAGACAGGAATAAAAGAAGAGCAATACTCACAATCAATCGACTAATTTTATAGTAATCTAATTTAATATAATTCATAGATAGACCCCCATGTACGTTATTTTTAAACATTATATAATATATTGCATTGTTGTTGTCAACTACTACTATTTATAGACTATGAATATTATCTTAACAATACTCATCCCAACTTTTAATCGATAGTTTTTTTCTTGAAGTCTTTGTCAGCGCTTCAACAAGACGTTTTGCAAGTTGCAAGTTGGTAAATAGAGGGATGTTCGCATCGATTGCTTTTCGGCGAATGAGATAGCCGTTGGTGAGTTCTTTTTTCGTTTCATTTTTAGGGATATTAATTACAAGATCTATTTTGCCTTTTTCTAAAAAGCTCAAAATATTCGGCTCTTCTTTATCAAGTGGCCAATGGAGTACTCGAGCGGTGACGCCATTATCTTTCAGAAAAGCAGCAGTGCCTTTCGTTGCATACAGCTGCATTCCCATATCACGCAAGCTTTGCGCGCTTTCTAAAAATCCTGCTTTACTTTCGATCGGTCCCGTAGAAAGCAGAACATTTTTTGGAGGAAGTTTATGATCAAGCGCGAACATGCTTTTGAGAAAGGCTTCATAGAAATTATCGCCCAAGCATGCAACTTCGCCAGTTGAGGCCATTTCAACACCGAGCACAGGATCAGAACCTTTCAGCCGTGTAAATGAAAACTGTGAAGCTTTTACGCCCACGTAATCTAAATCAAAAAAAGATTTCTCTATTTCGGCAACTTTTTCGCCCATGATTGCTCTGATGGCAAGGTCAATAAAATTAAGGCGTATTACTTTTGACACAAAAGGAAAACTGCGCGAAGCACGCACGTTGCATTCAATGACTTGAACATCATTGTCTTTTGCAATTAATTGAATATTAAATGGCCCTGTAATTTCGAGTTTACGCGCAATTTTTTTGGCAATACTTTTAATGCGTTTGATAGTTTCAAGATATGTTCTCTGAGGGGGAAATACAAGAGTCGCATCCCCGGAATGAACCCCCGCATTTTCAACATGTTCAGAAACTGCAAATATGACAAGGTTTCCTTTCGCTGCAACCGCATCAATTTCAATTTCTTTTGCGCCGGTAATAAACTTACTCATAACAACAGGATATTTTTTAGACACAGCTGCGGCCTTCTGGAGATATTCCTCAAGCTCTTTTTCTGTTGCTGCAACGCTCATTGCAGCGCCACTCAAAACATAACTTGGCCGAATGAGTACCGGATATCCAACTGTTTGGGCAAATTGGCGAGCATCTTGTATATGAGTAAGCTCCTTCCATTGTGGCTGTGCAATTGAAAGGTCATCAAGCATTTTTGAAAACTGATGTCGATCCTCTGCTCGATCAATCGAAGAAGGCGCTGTCCCTAAAATGTTCACTCCATAATGAGAAAGAGGCAATGCAAGATTATTAGGAGTCTGCCCTCCGAGAGAAACAACAATGCCCAGAGGCTTTTCCTTTTCATAAATGTCTAATATCCGTTCCAGAGAAAGTTCATCAAAATAGAGTTTATCGCAGTAATCATAGTCTGTGCTGACAGTCTCGGGATTACAATTGATCATAATTGTTTGATATCCCAATTTCCGTAATGAACTAACTCCATTGACACAGCACCAATCAAATTCAACGCTTGAACCTATACGATACGGGCCTCCTCCCAATACAACAACCTGTTTTTTTGTGGTAAATTCACTATCATCAGTTTTTCCATTATAGGTCACATACAAATAATTTGTCTTTGCAGGATATTCAGCAGCGAGTGTATCAATCTGCTTTACAACAGGAATAATTTTTTCCTGTTTTCTTTTTTCACGAACTTCTCTTTCTTCACAACCGATGAGATTTGCTATATGAAGATCAGAAAAACCCTTTTGTTTTGCTTCTAATAAAAGCTGAGATGAAAGGGTGTCGAAAGTATACTTCTCTAATGTCTTTTCAATATCCACAATATTTTTAATTTTTCCAAGAAACCACGGAGTAATTTTGGTGAGTGAATAAATGTTCTCAAGCGAATATCCATTTCGAAGAGCAGCGGCAATCGCAAAAATTCTTTTATCAGATGGATGAGAAAGTTCTCGGTCCAAATTTTTAAACTCCATACCTCTACTCGTTACTCCATCGACCCCAACATCAAGCATACGTGTAGCCTTTTGCAGGGCTTCTTCAAATGAACGACCAATAGCCATAACCTCGCCAACCGATTTCATTTCTGATCCAAGCTCAAGGCTAATATTTTTAAATTTTTGTAAATCCCATCGAGGAAATTTAACAACCACATAATCAAGCGCTGGTTCAAAACACGCAGAGGTATCTTGAGTAACAATATTACGAACTTTTCCTAAATTAAATCCCAATGAAAGTTTTGTCGCCACATGAGCCAGTGGATATCCCGTAGCTTTTGAAGCAAGCGCCGAACTGCGGGAGAGCCGCGCATTAACTTCAATGATACGATAATCCCATTCGCGAGGATTGAGAGCAAATTGAATATTACATTCTCCAATAATTCCCAAATGACGAATTACACGAATCGACATCGATCTCAATTGAAAAAGCTCATCTGCCGAAAGTGTTTGAGTAGGAGCAACGACAATACTCTCGCCAGTGTGAATACCCATGGGATCAAGATTTTCCATGATACAAACCACCGTCGAATTATTGTATTCGTCACGAACAATTTCGCATTCAATTTCCTTCCAACCCTCAAGATATTCTTCAATCAAAATTTGTTTTGTGTACCGAAATGCTTTTTGGACAAGTTTTTGTAATTCATTTTTATTATAGGCAACTCCTGATCCTAACCCGCCAAGAGCAAAAGCAATACGACACATAACAGGATAGCCAATTTCATCCGCCACTCGAAATGCTGTTTGGAGATTAGGCGCCGCTTTACTTTGAGGAATTTTTAATCCAACTTCTTTAATCTTTTTTGCAAACAGCTCACGATCTTCGGTATTAATAATTGCTTCGACTGGCGATCCTAAGACAGCAACATTATATTTTTTAAATATTCCCTTTTTCGCAAGATTAATACCAACGTTGAGAGCGGTCTGTCCTCCAAAACCTAAGAGAACACCGTCTGGCTTTTCTTTTTTAATAACTGCTTCGGTGAAATAAGGATCGACAGGAAGAAAATACACTTTTGTCGCAAAATCTGCGGATGTTTGCATTGTCGCAATATTGGGATTAATGAGAATAGTCTCAATACCCTCTTCTTTGAGCGCTTTAATAGCCTGGCTTCCCGAATAATCAAATTCGCCGGCTTGACCAATTTTTATTGCCCCCGAACCGAGTACGAGGACTTTTTTGTACTGTTGTTTCATATTAAGGATACATCGAATCGGTGTCATATGTTCTTTTTGTATTTCCTATCGAGCGCGCTTTCCTGTTCTTAAAATTATTATGGAAGCGACGTCGATAGGAAATACAAAAAGAACATATGACACCGATTCTGCATTAGTAATCTTTTACTCCATTGCTCGTAAAAACATATCAAAAATAAATTCAGTATCATCGGGCCCTGGAGACGCTTCGGGGTGAAACTGCGCTCCAAAAAATGGTTTAGATAAATGCATAATACCTTCACACGTTTTATCGTTATTATTATAAAACCATTCTCTCCAATCGCCTGAAATGCTCTTTAAATCTACCGTATATCCATGATTTTGCGATGTAATAAAACATCGTTTTGATCCAGCTTCAATACATGGCTGATTATGACTTCGATGTCCATATTTCAATTTATATGTAGTCGCACCTGAAGCAAGGGCAAGCAGCTGAGAGCCTAAACAAATTCCCAAAATGGGAATATTTTTTTGTATGAGCTTCTGTACATTTTCAATCGTTTCTCCACACATTTTAGGATCGCCCGGGCCATTAGAAACAATAACTCCATCAACATCTTCTCGGGACACATCATAATTCCATGGAAATCGAAGCACCGTAATATCGCGTTTCAAAAATGCGCGAATTATATTATTTTTAACTCCACAATCAATGAGCGCTATCTTTTTTTTCCCTTTTTGGTATTCAATAGGTTCTTTAATACTTACTTCCTGGACAAGATTTCTTTTATTGGGATCTTCAAAATCTATCTCGTTATTTTTAAAAACGATTTTTCCGATCATTGTCCCTTTTTCTCTGAGTTTTTTTGTAAGCATTCGTGTATCAATACCTGAAAGCCCGGGAATATTTTCTTCTTGTAGCCAACTGCCCAAAGATTTTTCTCCGGTGGGATGGGAGAAATGTTCTGAGTAATTTACCACGATTAATCCTTTGATATTAATATGTTCTGATTCAAAATACTTAGACATATTATCTTCTCTAACTTTCGAAGGAACTCCATAATTGCCAATTTCAGGATACGTAAGGACTAAAATCTGCCCCGTATATGAAGGATCAGTCAAACTTTCGGGATAACCGACCATCCCTGTGTTAAAAACAACTTCCCCAGTTACGGATTGTTCTGATCCAAAAGAAACTCCTTCAAAAACAGTCCCATCTTCTAAAATAAGCTGTGCGATTTCTTTTTTCAT
>JAHFAK010000096.1 GCA_023250585.1 Deltaproteobacteria bacterium | reverse complement strand
CTCCCGGAAGATTTTTCACAGTACTACATTCACCGGTTTCGGTATCACAGGCATAAGGTGAATATGCTGATCCCGTACCACTTCCACCAATCGTTGTTATGTTTCCACTTATGACATCTACTCTTCTAATGCGGGACTGAGCAACGTCGGCAATATAGAGATTCCCCTGACTATCCATGGCAATACTTCCCGGCCTGCCTATATTGGCATCGGTCGCACGTTTGCCGTCTCCTTCTGCTGGATGATACCCACTGTTACACACATCTCCACCATCAGAGTTTCCTGTCCCTGCAACGGTCTCTATTGTTTGGGGAAATTTTCGTCTCGTCCCATCCCCAAACTCAAGAACTTTTGACTCAGTATCATAAAAATGTAACCCACTTAATCGCATGCCCCCAAGCCCATAGCGGTCTTTATCATTGCGATAGGTAACCTCCATGCTTTCGGGAAAACTTGTTATAGCTTGTGTCTCTGGATAGCCAATAGAATCATCACTATCACCTGCCTGTGCAAAACTAATTGCAGCCTTATACGGTTTTGCATACTGTGTCTTATACCGATAGGTCTTTTCTACATAGCCTCGTTGTGTCCCCACTAATGATCTGCCATATGCATCACGTGTACTAAACACGAGCGCTCGTGGCTTTTCAGGAAGCTCTGATGTGGACTTTACATTAATCGTCTTTTCAAATCCTTGAACATAATAATCAATATTTATATCTTCCAATCCATCAGTAGGAAGCGTGCCTTTACCAACACCGGTTGACCCCGTATAATTCTTATTGAATCCTATCTGCCCATCACTCGTATAGACAAGGCTGGGTCCAGCGAGAACGCCAAGACTAAACATTGTAGTCCTTTGCGGCAAGCACATACAAAGTCCTCCGCGTACACAGGTACAATCAGGATCTTCAAGACTCTTTATCACGTCAGCCGTATCAGATTCTTGAGATTGTGATTGTTGCTCGAGATACCCGTAATCTAAAGAAGTACCAGTCTTTGTCGGAAAGGCTATGCTATATGAACCAAAATACGGTAACGCAATTTTAAAATAGGTCGTTCCCTTCTTAAGTACATCGCGGAGGTCTGCTTTTACAACTTTCCCATTTTCAATGCCCTTCCACGATCGAGTGAATGGATCTACATATCCTATGGGTACGGCAGCTCCCTCCGGAAATCCCCAGGTGTTTTCTATATACAGTATCACATTCTTCGTAAACGCTAACCGCGCCGCTTTCTCTTCAGTAACTTCCGCCACGCTCACATCGATCCCAACCACATGTTTACTCAATCGTGGTAAGGGTAATCGATACCCATCCTCATGGGTAATCGGCGTTACGCGAACCCTAAATTCTTGAATACTCTTTCCCTTGTCATCTAAACCAGATATAAGCTTCGCTTGCGTACCTGGTTCAAAAAGTACTATGCCCGATATATTTTTATCGTTAATGAAAAGAGACTTTGTCTTTCCTAATATGATCTTTTCTTCTTTGTCTGAAAGCTTCGTAAGAACTACATCTGGTTTCTGTAGTGAAAAATCCCGTATACGATTCGCATTGGCTCTACGGTATTCTTTCATATAGCCGATCTTCTCAAATACCACGGTGTACGTACCCCGGTTTACCACCAGATCAAAACGCCCCGAAGCTTGGGTATACGTATACCCATATTCAGGATGATCGAGAATATGCACCGTTACTCCCGAAAGTCCTCCCCCATCTTCGCTTCTGACTTCTCCTCTCATGACCGTAACCGCACGGCGTACAATCGTCTCCTTCTTTACCCCATGCTGAATCTTCGGTTCTCCTGAATATAAAAACTCAACTGATTCTCCAAAATCGGATGATACCGTAGGATTAATTGACGAGGCTACTTCCTTAGATTCAACAGGAACTTCACCTGCAAGAGGTGCTACATCTGCTTCCCCTTCACCTCTCTCATAAAAACTCTCCTCCTCTTGTGGCAGTCCCTCCTCATCCCCTTCATCACTGCATATAAATCCAAATGATACAATAACAATAAGAAAGGCAATGCTAATTGCAACAAAAAAATAGAACCGTTCTACTTTAATTCTCAGGTAGTGATATAATTTACCTATCATTTCATCCTGCCTTTCATACTCAGTCGCATTCAAACGCTAACTGCGTTGGCTTCGTCGTCGGCTCCTCAACGTACTCATTACGTACGTTTGCGTCGCCTTCTCCTTGCCGCCTTGTTATCATTTTGAATCCAACTGAGTATCAACAATTCATCGACTTTATAAACTGTCATTCCCGCAAAGGCGGGAATCCAGAAACAAATAATTGTCATTGCGAGCGCAGCGAAGCAATCTCAAACTAATTGAAAAGATTGCTTCGTCACTATCGCTCCTCGCAATGACAAACTGGATCCCCGCCTTTGCGGGAATGACATACTGAAATCATATTCTTCACTTATCTTTTTCTTCTATACGTATCGCCAGAATTTGTATCCACCGGAATCTTTATTTCTGGAATCGTTGTTGGATCCGTGTCAATGCTCCCCTGTGGAATTTCTATGTCTGGATTCTTTTTGTCGGGAAAATCTACGGGAGTTTCTGTGACTTCAACAATAACGGGATCTGAATAGTCTCCCCCATAATAACTCTCGCCCATTTTAACAAATCCTTGAACAACATACCGATACGTTCCTATGGGGCGAGTTATTTGTAAACCTAATTTATCCTCACATCCGCTTGATACTACGCTATCAACTAAATCCCAACCTCCATACCAGCTTGTTCTGAAGCTATCTACACTCGATACAATAGTTTCAAGTTGATGAGTGGTAATATACGGAGAGTACTTCTTATACTCGTTTCCTGAGTATTGGTAAGAATTAAGAACGTCCTTTGCCATTCCTCGATAATATGAATCATCAATATAAATATCATCGAAATCTGATGGCCAATCACCATCAGTATCAGCAACTTGTTCATAAACGTCGTACCAGAGAATATATTCTTTGTCCCCGGGAGGAGGATTCCAATTAATATTAAACGTTCTTTCCTGAGTATTGGGATTCCATTTCACATCGGCTTCGTACACATGCGTAGGTGCATCAGGATACTTATAAGCATCCTCGCATGTTGCTCGTATTTGTATGGGATTTGGAAAACCAGAGGTCATATCTCCATAACATGTCTCTGAGTCACAGCGATAGGCATTATAACTATAGTAATACCCCTCATCACATGCAGTTTGGTCATGTTTCCATGCAATACCTGATGCAGGGCCTTTATATATCTCCTCTTCATTGTCAGTAACTTCATTGGTTTCTAGTATCTGGACATCCACGGAACACGTATTTTCTTCAACATCCCAATACAGCCAATACTGCTCATCAACCTCAGCACACCATGGCACTGTTTTATCTACAATCTTTCCTATAAGAAAATCATCGCAAAATGATTCTACTTCATTCGATGTTACATACGGTGTACAGTTGTCTTCATCAAAGTTATAACATGATCGTACTCGATACTGATATTGATTCCCGTCACATACATCAGTTTCTTCATCATTCTTATGGTAATATTGATTATCTCCTCTATAAATTTCATGCCAACTGGATAAATCTACCTTTCTTTCTTCAAGAATGTAGTCTGCAAGCGGAGAACAATCTTCGGGTTCTTCCCAGCTAATATCAAATCCTTCTCCGCATTCTATAGAATCAGGAACGGTTATAGTAAATTGTTCTGGCTTAATCGTTACTGGTGAACTCGAGACATCTGGTATCGAGTTACAAGATCCTCCTTCTATACAGGTATCGATTTCATACTGATATTTATCTGCAAAATAGCATGCATGTTGCTGATGGACAAATGATGTTGCGGGTCCCCTCCCATAAAGCCCAGTCCCACTTGAAAGCTCACCATCAGAGTAAATATAATATTCATTCAATCCATATTCTAAATTCTTCGGGCATGTATCTTTGGGTTTCCAGCTAATGGTAAAGTCTTTATATGATTCAACAGTACTCGGAACTGAAATACTTATCGAACAATTAACATATTTTACTTTTACATAGCCCGGGCTCGCAAGATTTGCCCAATCGCTATGTTCATCAGAATATTCACACGAATTATTGTAACAGGCTCGAACTCTATAGTAATAATTAGTATCAAAATTTACGGTATGAGAAAAAGCCTGATCAGTCCTAGTTGTCTCAAGAGTGGTAGTATATGCCTCATCGTTGAACTGACCAGTGCTTCTATTTTCTTGTACTTGATATTTTACTACAGTACCACACCCGGCAGGATCCCAATCTAAATCATAGACTGCTCCTGAATATACCTCATAAGCACTTGACCGAAAATTGCCTGGCGGAGTCGAAGAAGCTCCGACATTCACTGAAAACTGATAATTGCCGATATCGTATCCTTGCGTTGTTGCCGAAACTTTTCCACTGACCGTAAATGAACCTTGTTTACTTGCGGTAACATAAATGTTGGATGTTTTAGTATGTCCTCCTAATACCTTCCCAATAGTGGCTTTATCGGAATAACTTATTGAAGTTCTCCCATCATCTAAACTAGTCTCGATTCGTGCTAGTTTTAGATAAGAACTTGAAGTTTGAGCTGTTATATAGACATCGCTTTCAACTGTGGAATCTCTCGATACGGTTACCGAACCAATAGACTTAGTCTCATCACACGCAATCGTAGCTGATTGAGAGCTTTGCGAGAGTGTCGTTTTAGGGGAAACATTATTCACCGAAACTACTTCAACTCCAACGGTGAAGGGTGAACTCGTTAAGCCATCATTATAAATACATAGTTGGTATTTTCCATCTGCATTATAATCAGATAACCCAATAAAATTATCGGGGCCATAATAACCTCCATAGTAATCGAATGCCTCGTAGTATGGATAGAGATCAAACTCACTATCAAACCAAGGGTATGCGAGATAATCCCAGTCAATAGGAATATCACATAAACTGGTATCACCATTATACCCCGACTGATAACAATAAGAATTACCATGTCCCGTCTGAGGTAGATTGAGATTCTTTACTATCAGGACGGGAAAGTTTATAACCGAATTACTTGCTCCTTGGCTTGCTGCTTTTTCTATCCAGGTAAAATAAAAACCCACAAAGTAGGAATTACTTATGGTAATAGGGCTATTTGGATTGGTACACAGTAATTCTCCCGTAGCTCCCGAACTATTGAAAGTCAATGAGGTCCAGGTAGTATCCTTGATATAATGAGCAAAATAATTATCGTATTCAGCATTAGGTTCCCAGGTAGCACCATATAAATGGGCTTTGAGTGCAGCTGGATTATTTTTGAAAGATGATTGATGTTGCATTACTGTTGCGGCGGCAGCAGCTATATGCGCGCTTGCTAAGCTTGACCCTGACCACGTTTTATTATCGTTATACGTATCGGTGTCATAGCTATTACTGCTATCTTTCTTAACCCCGGTAAATTCTAATCCTCCTGCTGATACATCTGGTTTGATTCTTTCATCACCAGTACAGCATTGACTCGATTTTGGATGAACACCTCCTGGATAATACATCTTATTGTCACTCGAATCCTTAACCACCGCATCCAGTAATCCACCAACAGTCACTACATTTTTTGCAACTCCGGGAGACTTAATTGAATTCTCTGCTGGCCCCCCATTTCCTGCTCCTGTGACAACGAGTTGTTTATAATTCCACACCATCCAATCAGCAAGGATCGAAATAGAGTCTGTACCGGTTAAGTTATTGCCCGAAGAACCATAACTAATATTAACGATACTCGGCGGTTTACTAAATGAACCCTCGCAGGTATTTCCATTGGTTATTCCTTGTGACAGCCATGTCATTGCACTTTCTACGGTTGTCGAAGAAGGAGACGTATTGTCACTCTTTACTATTCGTGCACCAAAATAATTTGAAGAACCAATTGCTATACCGGTATAATTCCCGTTACTCTTTGCCCCTGTCCCCGACATAACATCTAACAGCAAAGTTCCATGCCATGCGGGATCAAGAAAAGGATTTCCTTCGCCGGTAAAATCTTTCCCACACATTGCCGGAACGATATCATCATGGGTGAAATCAAAACCACTATCGATCATCCCAATTTGTATCCCACTGCCATCATATCTGCCAGTACCTCCCCCACTTTTTAAAGTTCTTATATAGTCAACTCCTATCAAAGAAGTAGTTTGATTAAGTGACGGAGTAGCTTTTTTAACTAATTCGACGTTCAATACAAAATCTTCATTAAGTACTGCCTCAAGTTGGGCAAGGGGTATAACTGCTGTATACCAAAATAAGTCGCTATTATATTCAATGAGTTTTACTCCATGCTCTTTCAATCGTTGTGCCATCCTTCCGTCTCTATCAGAATCAAAGAGGGCTATAGTAACCGGTATTCCCTTGAGAGTACTCATGAGCGCTGGGTTTTCAGCCATTTGATGTTTCAATGTAGTAAGATCTGGATCAATCTTTAATCGTTCGGGTATAAAACTTATCCATTTGATTTCTTCTGATTGGCTTAATGTATTTATTAAATCACTATTAAAGGGAAGCCGAACGAGGACATGAGATCCATACATTGAAAGAATATGCACATTTTTTGATTCCAATACTTCGCTACGTTCTATAGTAGGCCAGTCGGTAAGCTGGACTAGAGCATAGAGTTCCCTTCTGTCCTTATTTCTTTTTTCTCCCAATGATTTTAAAATTGCCGGATCAATTTTATCAAATTCAATGTGCTCACATCCTGTAGCAGTACATATATTATGGAGTATCCCTACAGGAGTTTTCCTATTTCTCTTCGATAATTCTGGCTTATACGGAAGACTTACTCTTCCGATTCTTTTTGTTACCAGCTCTCTTGGTTCTTTCTTATCTTTTATTGGTCTTTTCTTTGGTTTTTCATTAGGAACTTTGATAATATCTGAATAAATATGCTCTGTATCACTCTTGAGTTCATCGACGGGCTTTGATTCTAATTCAGCACCTTTACTCTTATGTACAGATAGTTGTGTGTCTGTACGTGCAGGAGTTTCTGATAATCGCTCATCTACAACGGAATTCAAAAATTCGATATCAGTATCTGAATGAATCGATTCATCGAAGCTATTTTGATCCAATAAATCTCTCGTTGCACGTGTATCCCCTCCTTCATTCTCTTCCCCATCCCCACAAATAAACCCAAAAGATACAATAACAACTATAAATGCACCTGCAATCAATGCTATGTAAAGCGTTCGTTTCGTATACATATTTAGGTACCGATATAAATCTCCATTAGTAATGTTATCAGAAAATTCGATTAATTACAATAGGTACCAAAAAAACGTAACTTCTCTCTGATTATGGAAATTATAATCTTTCTAAAAGGCAGGTCAGGATTGCAAATTTGTGGACAATAAAGTAGATGGGTAGTTTTTACTCACGTTTTCCTATTAGGTAGGATGGTTAAAAATCTAGCACTATCTTCAATACTTAATCCTAAAAATTCTGGCTTATAATTTTTATAATTTAAAAGAAGATTTGTAGATTTAAACTTTAATTTTTCAATATTTATTTTTCCTTTATTTAATTTTACTTCAGCTATTACTATTTTTTTCTTTAAATCATTTATTGCTACAATATCAATTTCATTTTCATTGCCTTTTTCCCAATAAGTACCTATTTTATTATACTTAAAAGAATATGAAATAAGTTCGCTAAAATATTTTTCTAATATTTTTCCAGAATATGTTGAATAATCGCGCAAAATTATTTCTTTTATATAGTGAGTATTTTGAGTTTCAATACTCGACCTGTTTCTATATATAAATCTAAACCAAAAAAGTATAAAATTATCTATAATTTTATACTTTTGCTGCTTTTGCAAAGGTTTTGAATTAATTGGTTTATATTTTGAAATAAGAGAATAATCATTTTCCAGTCTTTCTAAATAACCGCCAATATTTTGTTCAAGGATTGATTCAATTTCTGTTCTTGATGTTTTGCCCAATGAAATTAATTCTAAAATTGAAAAATACGTACCATACTCTTTACCAAATTCTTCAATAAGCAGATTTTTTCCTTCATTTATAAATGGTGAATTTAAATCCAACATAAAATCTATTATTTTAGAAAATTGAAAAGCATTATTTGTTACTAATAAATCAACATATTTTGGTACACCTCCAGTAAATAAATAAAAATCAAAAAGATTTTTAAAATCATTTACAGAATTATCTTTAAGAATTTGATAGATGGTTTTTATTTTAAAAGGTTGTAAAAATATTATTCTATCTGCCCTGGCAAAAAGAGGTTCTTTAGAATTTTCAAATATTTTTTTCATAATCGAATAAACAGAGCCGATGAATATGATGTTTATTTTTGTGTTATTTTTATTTATATCCCATAAATTTTGAATGTCTGAATAAATAGAAGGATTGATATTATAAAACTCTGAAAATTCATCAATTATAAGTGTAAAATTTTCTTTTTTAGAAATTTCAAGGAGTAGGCGAAATATATCTTTAAAATTTTTTATTTCTCCAATAATTGGATAATCAAAGGTATTTTTTATTTCATTAATATATTCTTTACAAAGTAAATTTTCAGCCTTTTTTGAAACAAATAAATATAGGTACTTGATATTTTTGCACAATTCTAAAGCGAGTATGGTTTTTCCTATACGTCTTCTTCCAGTTATAACTGTCATTTTAGAAGATATTTCAGATTGTTTTAAAATATTATTTAGTTCTTTTAATTCACTTTTTCTATTATAAAACTTCATTATAACAACTTCCGTTACTATAACCAATGTTACTAAAATAGTGAATACATAGCAAGAAAATATTGTAACAGCTCAGTAAATGGGAAAAATGAAGATGGATCCCGTGGTCAAGCCACGGGATGACAAACGGGAAACACTCTTAAATTGTCATCCAGCGGCTTGACCGCGGGATCCAGTTCCATAGAAAAATTACTTAATCCCCCATTAACTGAGCCATTACAAAATATTAATAATTTGTACAAGTGACCGACGCATTTTGATGGGAAGCTGACGGTCACGTCTTCCATTGCGAGCAAGAGAAAGGGTACCTTATATGTTGCTGGTGGATCTTCCCAAAAGAATCTGGCAACACAAGAATAAAGCAGCTGATTCCTTCACCTCAAAATACGATAGTAATAAACTGGTGTACTTTGAAGAGCATCCCACTATTGAACCCCCTAGATCCCCGCGGTCAAGCCGCGGGATGACGACCGGAGACTTCCTCTTTAAAACTGCGGTAAGGTGAGGAGAGCATGGCTATTGCATTAACCTGAATTTACTGCTATAATTTTAAATGGATATATGTATTTAGAATTTTTCAACCTAAAAGAATACCCATTTAACGTGACACCGGACACTCGTTTTTTATTCCTTT
>JAHFAK010000007.1:19281-38126 GCA_023250585.1 Deltaproteobacteria bacterium | reverse complement strand
GTAACTCTGATAGCCTTCGTACCAATGGCCCATGTTCCGTGATAAATGCTCGCTTCATACAAAATCCTCCTATTGAAATTGTTATCCCCAGGTACAAATGAGAAAAGCAAGATCCATGCCAAAATTTTAGAAAAATATAATTCTCTGGGATTACTGTGCTTGCGCTTTACTATCTCTGCAGACACTCAATGAACAATGGTAGTATATGAACTTCTGAGATTATTGTGTTTCATTTCTCGAACATTGATTCTATGACATCAAATTATACTTCTTCATTTTCAGAAAAAGTGTTGTTCTCGACATCTTCATGGTTTTTGCAACCTGAGTTAATTGATCATGTGATTGAATGGCAAATGAAAGAGCTTCCTTTTCAAAATGATCAAGTGCATGTGATAACCCTTCGGCTTGTGATGCTTTATACAGACTTAAACCAATGCCACTTTGTTGTGCCAAGGTTTGGGTTCTTGTGTCCTGGGATCTTTGAGTGACTAAGCTATCAACCTCAAGACTTTGTAAATCATGAGCTTCTAAGATATTACTCGATGCATTGACCGCCATATTCTCAAGCATATTCCTGAGCTCTCGGACATTTCCCTTCCACGAAAGTTTTTCAAAATAGGCAATAACTTTCTCTGAACATTGTTTGGGACTTATTCGTAATCTCTTGCAAATCTTTTGTAAAAGATACTCACAAAGCATTCCTATATCTTCAATGCGCTCTCTAAGTGGTGGTAAATAAATCGTATGCGCATTTATTCGATGATATAAATCTTCACGAAACTTCTCTACAAGAACCATTTCTTCCAGGTTTTTATTCGTTGCAAGGATGAGTCGAAAATCAGAAAAAAGTAATCGACTCCCACCAACCCGCATAAATCCACTCCCGTCAAGTACGCGTAAGAGTTTTGCCTGGCAATCAATGGGCAATTCCGCTATCTCATCTAAAAATATATCCCCACCATTTCCTAATTCAAAAATCCCAAGCTTTCGCCGATCTGCTCCTGTAAATGAACCTTTTTCATGCCCAAATAATTCACTCTCCATTAAACTCGGAGATAATGCCCCACAATTAACTGCAACAAAGGGCCGATTATTATTCCCATATTCCTTATGAAGCGCTCGGGCTACCAGCTCTTTGCCTGTACCGCTTTCTCCTCGAATGAGTATTGTTATAGTGTGATATTTCCCTAATTGCATAATTGCGCGATTTGCGCCTTCGATTGTCTTACTTTTTCCAACGAGTTCTTCCGGCGATATTTCATGCATTCGATGTAGATCTTCGTTAATACGACACTCATAGATCTTCTGACGTATCTTCTTACTTATATGTGTTGCAATCAGTAATTCATCTTTCTGAATCGGTTTTTTAATATACGTATATACCCCCCTATCAACACATTGATTTATGAGATCCAGTGAATCATCGCTCGATATCATGATTACTTCAATATCCCTATCGAGTCGTTGTATCTTTCCGAGAGTTTCTATGCCATTGACCTCATCTCCAAGCCATATATCCAAAAGCACAATATCAATCTCTTTCTCTTCGACAAGCTGTATCGCTCGATTACTATCGGATGCTTCATAAAGAGTAAAATGTGAACTCAATACTGTCTTAATTTCCTGTCTCATTTGTACCTCATCATCAACAATGAGTAAATTCTGATGCTTCATAGGTTCCTTCCGTATTGGCTCGTAGCATTACATGCTCAAGCCCTTCTTTCAATGCTTTCGCTTCGGCATTAAGCTTTTTCATTAATGCCTCATCATCTATTATTACTTCACGCTTTCGTAAATACTCTCGAAACAGATTCGTAACTCGTAATGAATAATCCCCATAAAGTTTCAATAATTCTTTCCACTCATTCAAATTCTCTCCTTGTGATTCTCGTATAAAACTATCCATGAACAGGTGCAGTTTCTTCATATCATGAAAGACACGACACAGAAGAAGATTCGGTTTGAGATTTTGGGTTTTAGGTGCTCGTGCTTTTTCTATCTCCGTAGTTCGGAGAGCATAAGGAAAAATACTACTCAGCGTCCGTATCTTCTCTTTCGATATTGGCTGTTCTATATATCCATCTGCTCCAGCTCGCATTGCTTCATCATACGCTAATTCAGTAGGTGTCGATGATACGAGATATATCTTTGATCCTGGAGTATCCTTTCGTAGTGTATGAACAAACTCATAGCCATTCATAGGACTATTATCGAAATTGATATCGCACAAGATGTAATCGAATTGTTGGTCATGAAGCATGTCCATTGCTTGTTCTGGGCTTTTCGCTTCAAGTACGGTAGCACCGTAAAATGTACGTCCAACAATATCTCCCGTTACTTTCAGTAGTATTGGATCATCATCGATAACAAGGATTCTTGGCTTGTGGTTTTCGGTTAACGGTTTGCGTGTTTCTTCTACGACGCTAACCTCTGACCCATCAGCCTGCTTTGCCAAACCTACTTCGCTCGGAGAGCTATGAAGGTCAGGTGCTACGCAGGGCAAGCCGCTAACCGATAGAAAATCCACCAAATGTTCTAACGCCAAAGGCTTAGGAACAAATGCTTTTGCTCCTAATGAAAATGCCTTTTGCCGGAATTCATCTAAATGGCGATTAGAATGAATCATGCATGATAGTTTTTGGTTTTTCGTTTTTAGGTTTTGGGAAAGATATACAAGAAAATCAAAGCCGTTTTGTACATCACCTAAATCAATATCAACTATTGCATGAGAGATATTTTCTTTCTCTACTATCTCTAATGCCTCATCCACCGTATGCGCATCATACAGAGTAATGATATTGCGAAGGGTTTCATCCTTTTGTATCATGCTCTTTACTGCGCTCCGATACAATGCCTCGTCTTCTAAAAGTAATATCTTGAATCGCTTATTCTGTATTGTCTCAATGATTCGATCAAGTTCTCGTGTGTCTTTCTTTAATTCTATAAACGCTGCTTCTTTGCTATTCTTCGGTAGTATAGTCAGATCTATTCTTTCTTTCTCATCCGATGCAGGTACTGTCATTACAAACTCTACTCCTGTATCATGAGATTTATTGTGGGCAGTAATAGTGCCACCGTGTAAATTGATAATCTTTTGTGCTGATGCAAGCCCAAGTCCTGTTCCCTTTCGTTTACCTTTTGTGAAAAATGACTCAAATAAATTGGGAATATCTTCTTCTTTGAACAAAGGTCCATCATTGGCTATTGTTATCTCAATGAATGACGTATCTTCTCTTTGAATATCTTTTGTTGTTATCGTAATCGTTCCCGTATTCTTCTTCCCTATAACCGTGATCGCTTCAATGCCATTGCCTATAATATTCGAAAATACTCGCGACATTCGCTCATCATCAACACGAGGCTTTTTACTATGACTCACATTATATTCAAACATAATCAGACTCTCATCATGCCCTTGTGTTATCTGTCGAATAGAAAAATCAAACAGCTGAACAAGCGGCACAGGCTTGGTCTCAAGTTTTACTTCTCGTGAGAAATCCATGATGTCATTGATCATGCTCTCAACTTGCTTAATAGACTTCTCTATTTCTTGCTTCGCATTCTCAAGCTTTACCGGTGATTGTTTGTATTCATCAAAATAATTGAGCAATGCTTTGAGTTTCGTGAACGGCTTACGCACATCATGAGCTAGGATTGCTGTTGTGCTGCCTATCGCGGCAAGACGGGATTGTTGTTTAATCTTTTTTGCCATCCTTTTAAAAGCATATCCAATCTTTTCAAATTCATCTAATGTATATAAGTCATCTTCTTTAAAACAACTGTCTAACTCATTCTCCTGTTTAGCAATATCTAAAATTGCATATAATGGTTTTGTTATTTTTCTTCCCCACTTATACGCAGAAAAGATGAGAGAGATTATTAGAACAATGATTAGTACAATAAAGGTATATTGAAACTGTAAAAATTCAATATACCAAGATCGTATTGGTGAACTCACAGCTATAATAGTTTTCTTAGAAGATTCACTGAGAGGAGCTACAATAAATTGCTGTAATTCATTATTTACTTTTTCTCTAAAAAAACGTGTTCTATTTTCATTTATACCTCTCATTGATATAAGAAGTTTAATAACTTTTTGAATCCCAGAGTTACTATTACTATAGGTATGTTTATGTGATCCATCTTTATGTAAAAGTATAATATCCAAACCTAGAAAATCTTTGACTAAGCTTAATCTTTCTTTATTAAGTCTGTACCCAACGGTTATTGTACCATTTGCAACCCAATTAAATACAGGAACCGTTGCTACTAATAATACTTCATCATCATTTTCAATGATTTCTTTATTAAACTTATTTTCTATGATAATCTTAGAAAAATTTTTCTCGCTAAGAATTAAACGTAAATATTTCTGTACATCTTTAGCTTGAGTAATAACTTTACCATTATCATCTGTTATAATAAGTAAATCAGCGTTGATGGCTGATTTAAGTTCGAACGTAAGCATTTGAAGTTCATCTATTTTTCTATTTAAGATAGCATTATTAATTGATTGCATTTTTGCAATAACAAGGGCTTCTCCAAGAGCTTTATCAAGATAAGTGCGGATATTGCTTCTTACTAATTGTAAAGAAGTCATTGAATAACGTTCGAGTTCATAATTATATTTAGTAGAATAAATACAGCAAACTATTAGTATCAACAATAATGTTGGTATTAAAGAAAAACAAATAATACTCAATAACAACTTGCTATAAAAATTTGTTCGTAATTTATTTGTAAATACCAGAAAAGATCGGTGTATAACTTTTGTTACCTTCATAATAGTTACCTTGACTTAATAACTTCTGAACATCAACGACTGCTTGTTCAATACCAATCTGTGCAGATAAATCTCCTGTCATTATTTGTTGAAATCTCATCGCAACAATTTGATCAATGTCAGTGTACTCAGGGATTTTAGGGCAAAGCCTAATTTCATGATTTTTAATCACATCGCGTTGTATAGTTGCATATGGAACCTGAGATGCATATTTTCCGGAGAAAATTATGGACTTCCTTGAAGGATGAATTCGATACTGATCAGACACATAAGTTTCTTGAATAACAGGACTTGTATAGAACTGCATGAACAAAAAGGCTGCTTTCTTATTATTAGAATTCTTTGGAATACATAATGCATTTGAAGCTTCTCTCAAATAATGAACTCTTTTTGTATCTTCCTTAAAGAGCTTAATGAACTCTACTTTATCTGCTACATAAGATAGCTTAGGATCAAGTACCCATGGTGCAACCATAGTCCAATTCCAAGACATGGCGGCTTTGCCTGTTCTAAATGCAGTTGCTGCTTCCCCAAGTTCCCATGCTGTACTTTCTGGAGAAGCATACCCATGATGATAGATATTACTATATATCTTCATGGTTTTAATTAGTAGAGCATTACCAAATATTGGGTTCAAAGATTTATCAAGAAGTTCTCCACCTGAACCCCAATACCAACTTATGGCTTCATCAAAAATTCCTGTTTTATAGCCATGGAGTGTTGTCCCATAAACATCAATTTTTCCATCGTTATCTATATCTTGAGTTAATTTTTTGGCATATTCATAATATTCATCCAGATTTTTTGGTGGTATAATCTTTCCATTCTTATCAATGAAGTCAGCTTTTTTAAATAAGTCCTTTCTTACCATTAAAAGAGGGAACTCAAATGTTGATGGGAAACAGTATGTATTTTCTTCCCATTGGTACCCCTGTAGTAATTCTGGAATAAAATCTGAAATATTAAACTTTGGCATCGATAATTTTGAATCTTTAATAAATTGATCAATATTTTCTAGATAAGGCTTGTAAAATGGAAACCAAATATTATCCACATTAATAAGATCATACTTAGAATCCTTAGATTTTAGTATTCTCGTATGTTGTGGTATAACTTCTTGATACGGAACGAATTGAACTTCAACATTAATTCCTGTTTTTTTCTTAAACTCAGGAATAACTTTATCCAACAAAATTTTATTGACCTCATACCCAATCATTAATGAGATTGTTATAGTTTGACCTTTATATGGTTTAGAAGCTTTAGATAAACTCCAACAATATCCAGTATCGGTCATATGTATGTTAAATATAAAAATAATCAGGATTAAAAACATATATTTTCTAGAATTCATATTTATCTTTTACCTCAGAATTTTTTTTCAAAATAGAATATTCAAACATGTGTTGCAATAATTCTGTACACCTCTTTGCTTCCGAAAGAGATCGTCCCCAAACAAAAAGCCCATGATTTTTGATGAGAAACGCTATTTGAGATGGTTCCCAACGTGAAATAAATTCATTTGCTAACTCGTGAAGATTTTCTTTATTCTCAAGTATTGGGATTCTACACTCTTCGCAGATATTTTTAAACCCTAGACCTTTTTGTACTTCATATCCCTGAAACGTAAAGATTCCCTTGTTGGCAAATAATTCTGCTACGAACACAGCTTCGCTCGAGTGTATATGAATAATTGTTTCAGCATCGGTATATTGGTAAATAACTTTGTGAAGTAATGTTTCTCCTGATGGCTTTTTGCTTGTATTTTTGGTTACTTGATAGGATCCATTATTTTCACCAATAACTTCAACAAATGCATCTTTAATTAAAGTACCTTTATCCATACCACTTGCTGTTATAATAAATCGGAGAGGATCTCTTGAAATAAGTGAGGATAAATTTCCCGATGTACCCAAAAGCCAATTTTTATCATAGAAAGTTTTTCCAATGGCGATCATATCTGTAACTTTTTTATTTATTAACATTTGCTCTTCTTTCATACGTTTCCTTTCTAGGAGTGCTTTGGCCATTGTATTAAAATATCCTTTAATTTTTGTTTCAAAAATATTTGTACATCTCAATTTTTGATTCGCAGGGAGATTTGTTTCTGACAAAGCAATAAGAAAATACAAAATAGTTATTACTAATAATCTCTGCTTAATTTGATTTCGTTGCACCTTTCTTCTCCTGCTGCTTTACTACTATCTATCTTATTTTTCATCCTTAATCGGCCCACGATATGCCAACTTTTCGGCTGCAATTCGCGACGCATATTTTCCAGAGTCTTCTCGACTATATCCTTCAGTTCTTTTCAACAAATACGCGGCAAAATACGTATCTCCACAGCCTGTAGCATCGATGATTTGTTGTGGCTTAGATGCAGGAAGATCAATCCGTTCCTGATTGTAACAAATCGTCGAACCTTGAGAACCTCGAGTCACAACAATTTCATGTATGCCCAATCCTATTAGTTTCTCTACTGCCATTGCTTCATCTGTTTCCTTGGTTATTGATAGTAATTCATGAGAACTGAGCTTAATGATATCGATCGTTCCTTGTACAACTTCATTGAAATACTCTTCTTCTCCAGAGAGAAAACCCTGTGCATCGAAACCAATAATACCCGAAACATGTTCTCGTAACTTCGTAAAAGTATCAGGTGAAAATTCATCATGGGCTAATGGACCTAAATGAATTGCACTACAGACAGAAAGATTCTTGAGTATTGTATTCGTCAAAGAAAAATCTGAAGCATGTGCGATGATGGTTCTTTCACATATATCGTAAGAATCCGATGGGTATCTATTTTCATATTCTGTTGTCCTTTCAGTCCACGCAGGGTAACAGGCGATATTTTCATGTTTGAAATGTTTTAGAAGATAAGAATCTTTTTCAGCCAACAGTGGAATTGAAATTACTGAACATCCAAGATGAGCTAACGTCAGTGAACTATAATAAACAGTCCCACCAACGTGATCAAACTGATCGTTCGTTTGATCAATAATAATTCTGTCTTTCGTAATCGAGCCGATTACGCCAATTACCATGCATATCCTCCATCCCCAGAGGTTCTTGTCCTTTTCATAGGCTATCAGTAAGCCTTTGGCAAGAAGATTCTATATTAAATTTAAATAAGCAATATTCATGCCAAAAAAATAGAATATATAAACACACATAATTCTGATACGTTATGATAATTCCCTCATTACACAGAGCATTCAGTATGTTTAGCATCTGAAACATTTCTCTTTCATATGTTTGAACATCTAAACAAAAATGTGACATTTTAACTTTAGCTGGCAAGAAAATTTTTATACTACTATTTTTCTTGACGGAAATTTATGTTTGGGATTTTTAAAAAGCAAATAGACACTACCGTCGACTGATACTAAGTTGCATTCAAAATGATAACAAGGCGGCAAGGAGAAGGCGACGCAAACGTACGTAATGAGTACGTTGAGGAGCCGACGACGAAGCCAACGCAGTTAGCGTTTGAATGCAACTTAGTATGACCATTAAATTGTATGAGCAAATGGGAGTAAATCCTTAAGGGTGTATTCTCTCTTTTTTCCCTCAAGATTGTAACTCGTAATAAGAATTTTTTGAGCAAATTCATGAAGGAGTTGCGCGCATACGCCACAAGAAACGGTTGGAGGAGTAGCATTCATTACTAACACAAGCTTTTTGAATTGAGTATAGCCTTGTGAAATAGCAGAAAACAGCGCTGTACGCTCGGCACAGATTGAACTTGAAGGAATGAGAGATTCCACATTACACCCCGAAATAATAATATCTCCTTCCACTAATAATGCGGCTCCAACACTATAGTTTGTAAAACGTGCCCGTGCTTTTGAGTATGCTTTTTTCGCAGCTTCAAAAAGACGATCATCAAGTGTACTTTGATTCATATTCTTTCTGTCATTCCCGCAAAGGTCGGAATGACACCTTTCTTACAATCGCTTAATAAATTCTATAAGCACGTTTTTAAATTTCTCTTGAGCTTGTTTCCCTGTTGCAATAACTTCTTCATGTGATATTTTTGCCGGACTGATCCCTGCTGCTGTGTTTGTTATACAGGATACCGCAACGACTTTAATCCCTCCTTGACGTGCAACAATAACAGATGGGACAGTAGACATCCCAACAAGATCAGCGCCCATGGTTTTAAACATACGAATTTCTGCAGGTGTTTCATAACTTGGACCTGTAACGGCTACGTAGACTCCTTCTTTATAGGGAATATCACTATGTCCAAAAACTTCTTTTAGTTGAGTACGTAAAGCCTGATCATACGTATCCGTTAAATCGGTAAATCGTGACCCAAAAGCATCTTCGTGTTTTCCAATTAAAGGATTTGTTCCTAAACAATTTATATGATCGCGAATAACAATTAAATCGCCTGGATTAAAAGCCGGATTAATAGCGCCGGCAGCATTGGTGAAAATAATCGTCTTTATTCCAAGAGCATGTAAAACACGTATAGGAAATATTACTTTCTCCATTACGCCCGCTTCATAGTAATGAATACGACCTTTCATACAGAGAATGTTCTTCTTTGCAATTACGCCCGCGAGTAATTCGTTTGCATGACCAGGTACCGAGCCGACAAAAAAATGAGGAATGTCTTTATAAGCAATAGAAACGACCTGCTTCATTTCATAAGCAAAATTACCAAAGCCAGAACCCAGAACAAGTGCTATTTCAGGACTCGTAGATATTTTAGAACGAATATACTTTACCGCTTCTTGTACTTCGGTATACATCTTAGCTTCCTACTATGCTTGATAAAAAACTGGTGCCAAATTGAAGCTTGTTAAGTTCAAAGTTTTCATCAATTGTTTTACCAATATCAGCAAAGGTTTTTCGGATTCCCAAGTCTTTTCCTTTTTCATTGTGTTTAGTATATGCAATCACGGGAACATATTCTCGTGAATGGTCAGTACTTGGCGTTGTTGGATCACAGCCATGATCGGCAGTAATGATTAATAAATCAGTGTGCTCGAGTTTATTGATTATTTTTGGTAAAAAAAGATCAAATTCTTCGAGGCCTTTTTTATATCCCTTACAATCATTTCTGTGTCCCCACAACATGTCGAAATCAACCAAATTCGTAAACAATAAGCCCTTATCAAGAACATTCAATTTTTCAAGTGTCTTTTTAATTCCATCGTCATTTGATTCTGTATGGATGGAATCAGTAATTCCACAATTTGCAAATATGTTATCTATTTTTCCAACACCAATAACTTTGAATTCTTCTTCTTTGAGGTAATCTAATACAGTCTTAGACGGCGGTGGCATGGAGAAATCCCATCGACGATGTGTACGAGTAAAAGAAGGAAAAGTTCCAATAAATGGCCGCGCAATGACTCGTCCAATACTATAGTGATCGCAAAGCTTTCGTGCAATCGTGCATATCTTGTAAAGCTTTTCTACAGGAACGATAGACTCATGTGCGGCTATCTGAAAAACGCTATCCCCAGAAGTGTAAACAATGAGTTTATTTTCCTGTAAATGTTTCTCTCCGAGTTCTTGAATAATTTCTGTTCCTGAAGCAGCATAATTTCCCAAATATTCATATCCTGTTTCTTTGGTAAATGCATCCATTAATTCTTTTGGAAAACCTTGAGGAAACGTTTGAAATGCTTTTGCAATTAGCAATCCCGCAATTTCCCAATGTCCTGATGTGGTGTCTTTCCCTTTTGACTGTTCAATCATTTTGCCATAAAAGGCTTTCGTATCTTTTCGTGGCGTAACACCCAGAATATTCGTAAGATTGCCAAGGCCAAGCTTCTGAAAATTAGAAAGATTCAGCCCGCCTACTGCTTGAGCTAAATTCCCGAGGGTATTTGATCCCTGATCGCCATAATAAGCTGCATCAGGCAATTCTCCAACTCCCATACTATCGAGAAGTAAAATAACTACCCGTTTGAACTGTATACCCATACTAAAAAATGTACTGGAAAATAGACTCACTTGCAAGGGGAAAGAAAATTTACACGTAACAGCTCAGTTAAATGGGGGGATTAAGTAATTTTTCTATGGAACTGGATCCCCCGCGGTCAAGCCGCGGGATGACAATTTGAGAGTGTTTCCCGTTTGTCATCCCGTGGCTTGACCACGGGATCCATCTTCATTTTTCCCATTTAACTGAGCTATTACATTTACACCAGTATTATGCTACTAGTTTAACCAGGAGTTTTAACCTTTCTTTTCTGATCTGTTCTTGAATGATCAATTTTGCAAGCCATTCAGGTGGGACATCAATCTTGCGAGCAAATTTGCGACAGAGTTTTAAACTCATATTGAATCTATTTTTTTCAATATCGCAAAGCCGTTGCCTAGAAATATTAAGAAATCGAGCACATTCTGTCTGACTCATTTCCTCTCCCAAGCGATAATTTTTTATAAAATCACCGAAGGTCAGAAGATCATTTCTTGTACTCATGTTTATTAACCTCCAAAATATGTATCGCCAGAGTATCCGTAGTTTTCATTTCACAATAGATAAGGCGATACTGTTTAGATAACCTTACTGAATGTTGACCAGCATGTTTGCCTTTCAGTGGCTCATCATGAAATCCTTTATACTTTCGTGCTTCATACAGTCCAACGGACTTAATTAAATCAACCCAATATAAGTACTTTCGATATATATGAACCGGCAGATTGTTAATTTGTTTTGTTGCATGTCGACTCAGAACAATTATCATATATTAATATATAGAGTACGTATTATTTACGTAATAGTCAAACGTTCCATCATCGCAATAAAAAAGCCTTCCATTCCTTCATGAGGGAAAATTAAAAGCTTGCCTTTAGTGTAGCGTGAATTTTTGGGAATATACTTTTGAGGAATGTGAAGGAGCTGAAAATCTTTATGTGAAGATAAAAATGATGTAATCACTCTTTCTGTTTCTTCATTCGTAAACGTACACACACTATAAACAAGGATGCCTTGTGGCTTTATACATTGTGCAGCTTTTTCTAAGAGGCTTGCTTGCAATTGTGAAAGCGTATGAACATCTTTTGTTTGTTTTCGAAAGCGAATTTCGGGGTTTCTGCTCATAGTTCCAAGCCCAGAGCATGGAGCATCGATGAGAATTTTATCGAAGGGTATGCGAGATTCAAAGTGTAAAAAATCTTTTTGAAATACTTTTATATTCTTGACCGCCAAACGATTTTGATTTGTACGCAAACGATCAAGCGCATTGATATTTTTATCAAGCGCAGTAACTTCGCCGGTATTTTTCATAAGCGCACTCATATGTAATGTCTTACCACCGCTACCAGCACAGGCATCAAGGATTCGTTCATGATTGAGTGGATTAACAATAAAGCTGACGAGTTGTGATGATTCTTTTTGTATATCGCATCCTCCACCAGTGTAAACATCAAGCTTATTAATCTGAACGCCTTTTGTATGGATAATTAATCCATCGGGAGAAGTGGGTGTTTTTGATACTTCAATATCTTTTGCTTTCAATTTTTCAAGAAGTTGATTTCTTCCAATGCGTAATTTATTCACACGAATACACGAAAGAGATTCTTCATTATTATACTGCAGTACCTCAACTGCTTTTTCTTTACCAAAATTCTGTATAAGTAAATCAACGATCCAATGAGGATGAGAATATTTTGTTGCTAAATAATCGGCAAGATTCTCAAATTGCGCTACGGATGGCTGAATCGATTTCTGATTACTGATCTTACGTAAAACAGCATTTACAAATCCTTTATTTTTTTTATGAGTGATTGCACCAACAACTTCATTGAGAACCGCATATGAAGGAATTTTATCTAAAAAATGAAGTTGGTACGTTCCTACTCGCAAAAAATTCATACATTCTTTTTTTATTTGGTCTATCTTAATTTCCCGATTAATAATCCAATCGAGTAAATTGCGATTGCGTAACACTCCCCACACCGTTTCTTTAATGAGAGCACGATCATGATATGGTAATGTGTACTCACGAAAAGCTTGTTCCAAAAGCATTTGAGAGGGTGCAACTGAAGTATCAATTTTTTCAAGAAGTTCTACGGCGATTTTTCGGGTGTTATGTGGAGAAGATCGTACCATTCATACAGCCATAGCCGAGAGCGAGAATAAAAGCAATTTTTTTTATTGCAATTTGACGCAATTAGTAGTACAAAGCGTGGTATGAGATATTTGATTATCATAGCTTTTGTTCTATCAAGCATAATGGCTTGCTCAAAACAAGTCGATATGGAAGTTATAGCCAAAGATCCCGCCAAGCTCGAAGAAATCAAAAGTGACTTAGTACAACAAGGGTTTACGGTAACTGGTGTTGATACAGAAAAAGCAGCTATACAACTCAAGGTAAAATACAATAAAGAACGGATTGAAAAGGCAAAAACACTATGCGATTTGAATAAAAATATACAAAAGATAAACGTAAAAGGACTGTTTTCAAAGCCCTGTAAGCAAAATATGGGTGAAACACCTCCTCAAGAGACAAAAGAGAAGGAAAAGCCAGAAGAACCTAAAAAGCCGTAAGATTCTTGAGGGCACCTCTCATACCAATGTTTTTTTGGGGACCTCTAAAAAGTGTCCAGATACGAGGCGTACACACATGAGCAACCGGAGCGTATATCCCAATACGTGAGGATTGCGAATGTGTGGACAACGAAGTAGATGGGTGGTTTTTAGAGGTTCCCTTGACTTTTTGATGGTTTCCATAGAGAAAATATCACTAACTAAGTTATGAAAATTAATATAAAACATCTTAATAAGAATGAGGAGTGCTTCTTCGAAGAAACTATTGCGCCCGAGCTCTTGGCAAGTTTTTTTACTCCACAAGATGAAATAAGAAAGTATATAAAAGACTCAATTGAAATTAAAGTTCGTGTCTATTTTATTGAACATGATCTCTATTTAGATTGTGTCGTAAAAACGCACCTGAAACCTCGTTGTATGAATTGTTTAGAGGAGTTCATTCTTCCTATCGATGAAACTATGAAACGTGTATTTTTTAAAGCAGATGCACATAATCTTCAAAACCATACATATCACGATGAGGAAGAGCTAACCCTTTTTAATCTCAATAAAGATGAACTCGATATTGTTCCTATAATTGGAGAACATTTATCACTTATAGTTCCCATGAGTTATCGTTGCAGTGAAAGCTGCAAGGGCCTTTGCCCGTATTGTGGAATCAATAGAAATCATGAGACATGCAAATGTGAAGAAAAACCACAAGAAGAAGATCATCAATCACCATTTAAAGATATACAAAACATAGCTATAAAGAAAGGAAAAGCACATGCCAGTACCAAAGAGACGAAAAAGTAAATCACGACAAGGTATGCATAGAGCACATCACCATCTTGCTGAACCAAATAATTTTATTACGTGTCCAAATAAAGCATGCGGACAACCAATGCTTCCACATCGCGCATGTCCTGCATGTGGACAGTATAAAGGTAAGCAAGTTATTGCAGCAAGATAAGCATTGAATGAAAGTGTATGCATAAAGAAATTCTTATTGCAGCTGATCACGGTGGTTATTCTCTTAAAGAAGAAGTTAAAAATTATCTTCAGGACAATGGTTACACCGTAATTGACCTTGGAACTCATTCCGAGGAATCGGTTGATTATCCTGATTTTGCCGCCGCAGTTGCACAAAAGATTTCTAATAATGAATACAGCCTCGGCATATTAATGTGCGGCACAGGTATCGGGATTTCAATAGCTGCAAATAAATTTCCCAATGTTCGTGCGGCGCTTGTCCATGATGAACTGAGCGCCAAGATGGCGAAAGTTCATAACAATGCAAATATTCTTGTATTAGGTGGACGAACAACCACTCCTGAACGTGCAAAAAAACTTGTTACGATTTGGCTCAACGAAAATTTCGAAGGTGGTCGACACACACGACGCCTCGAAAAAATCAACTCAATCGAGGCGAAAAATAATGAATCTTCAAAAAAAAGATCCTGAAATTTATAGAAGTATCAAAAATGAATTAGAACGCCAGCAAAATAAACTTGAACTCATTGCAAGTGAAAATTTTGTAAGCGTTGCCGTGCTTGAAGCTCTTGGCAGTGTTTTCACCAATAAATACGCAGAGGGATATCCCGGTAAACGATATTACGGCGGGTGTGAATTTGTAGATGTTGCTGAATCTCTTGCTATCGAGCGCGCACAAAAACTCTTTGGAGTTGATTACGTCAATGTTCAACCGCATTCTGGATCTAGCGCAAATATGGAAGCCTATTTTAGTGTCTTGAATTTTGGCGATACTATACTTGCAATGAATTTATCATGCGGTGGCCATCTCACGCATGGATCTCCCGTCAATTTTTCCGGAAAATTTTTCAAGATTATTCCCTATGGAGTAACCGAAGGCACTCATGATATTGATTATGAAAATCTTGCTCGTCTTGCAAACGAGCATAAACCAAAGATGATTATTGCCGGTTTTAGTGCATATCCAAAAGCACTCGACTTCAAAAAATTTCGTGAGATTGCAGATTCAATAAAGGCAATTTTACTTGCTGATATTGCTCATCCTGCAGGACTTATAGCATCAGGCCTCTACCCTAATCCTGTCCCTTACTGTGATATTATCACGACCACTACTCACAAGACTTTACGTGGGCCTCGTGGCGGTATGATTATGGCGAAAGCACCATTTGGTGAAAATATTAGAAAGCTTGTATTTCCAGGCATGCAAGGTGGACCACTTATGCATGTCATAGCCGCAAAAGCAGTTGCTTTAGGAGAAGCACTAGAACCTGAATTTAAAAATTATCAGACTCACGTTTTGAAAAACGCTCGGACACTCGGATCAGTATTAAAAGAACGAAATTTTACGCTCGTTACGGGAGGAACTGACTGCCACCTCCTGCTCATTGATCTGCGCAATAAAAATATCACAGGCAAAGATGCAGAGAAAATTCTCGATGAAGCCGGCATGACCGTCAATAAAAATATGGTGCCGTTTGATGATAAGAGTCCCTTTGTTACCAGTGGCATACGAATTGGAACCCCTGCTCTAACCACACGTGGAATGAAAGAATCTGAAATGAAAAAAATTGGTACCATGATCGCTGATATTATTGAACACCCTCAGGATACAAAGATTATTCAAGCAGCCAAAAATACTATACGAGAGCTCTGTGATGCATTTCCGCTGTATCAGGATCTTATGTCTTAAAAGCTCATTCTATTTTATTGGGACTTGAAAATTCCTTCTTTTAATGAAATCATACATATATGAGATCATCAATTGAAAAAATCCTTCATAAAAAAAAAGACATACATGCAGTTACTGAATTAAAAATAACTCTGTCACGACTTCTTCAAAAAAACCTTGTTAAATTAGTACTCTTTGGTTCAAAAGTATCAGGTGAAGACACACCTCATTCTGACATCGATATTCTCGTATTAATTAAAGATTCCGCTCGGCCAATCTTAGATCAGATTTTTGAATGTACGTTTGCTATTAATCTTAAGTATAATGTCTATATATCCCCTCGGATTGTTCCCCTATCGGTATTTAATAACCGTCTGTGGAAGATAACTCCCTTTATAAAGAATTTAAAATCGACTGGCATTCAACTATGAAGAAAGAGCTCTCGACTTTAGCAAGGTATCGGTTGAAAAGATCAAAAAGCACATTTAAAGACGGTCTCTTATTACTGAAAAATAAATCATTGAATGGAGCACTTAATAGATTTTACTATGCAGCGTTTTATGCTGCACGTGCATTACTTGCCACTCAAGAACTTGATTCATCAAAACATAGCGGAGTAATATTTCTCTTTCATAAGCATTTTGTGAAAACAAATGTTATTTCTATAGAGATAGCAAAAACACTTTCACAATCTTTTGAAAAACGACAAGACAGTGACTACGAGGATTTCTTTGAAGTAGAAGAAAATGATGTCGTATTGGTACAAAACAAAGTAGAAGGCTTTATTAAAACATGTGAAATTGTTCTTAAAAAATTATAAAAAATTTTGATAGAGCCCCACGGCTAAAGCCGTGGTACCATTTATTACCCTCCTTCGCCAAGGCTACGGAGGGTATCCGCCTGTAAGTCCTGGGGCGACATCCGCCCCAAAGCTCCCGCGCATTCACCCACAGCATATGCCCTCGTACTCCGCGAAGGCGGATAGAAGAAGTTATCTCTTCTGGACATTTGAAAAACTTCTAATATGCAAAAAAGTTACACTTTACAAATACCGTTTAATCAAATTTCTAAGTAATACATCCGAAAATAAATCTAACTAACTGAAATTACTTATCTATTTTTATAAAAACCTGGCTCGCAACTTGCATAAAATAAGTAATATAAGACTCAATCTCTAATGTGAGGGATAGAATGAGACACATAGTACTTATTTATGTAGGAGTGGTAATAAAAATTACGATTTCTATTGCCAGTCTTTATTTCTAAAATTCATTTAATCATTCTTGAATATTTGACTTTTTTACTTAATATATGGTCATATAACCATATAGATGAAAGCAAGCCTACTTTTTCATGAAAAGAAACTTATATCTCATAAAAAGAGTAATAAATTTGCAATTGTAGAATTAAAAGTCTGGCAGATTCCAAAAGATATTCATTATCCGGAGGGATTAAAATATTCTCTCTATCTTGTTCATGATGGAAATATTATAGTAGGTTTTGATAATCATAAACCGAAAGGACACCATTTACATATTCATAGTAAAGAAGAAAAATATATATTTAAAACATATGAAAAACTCTTAGATGACTTTTGGGATCTTGTTAAAAAGAAAGGATATAGTATATGAAATTAAAAAAAGCTATAATCGTCATTGAAAAAAGTGAAGTAACAAAAAAACGCTGGAGGCATGCCCTTGAAGGAAAACTAAATTCACGATCGCAGGATCAGGTTATTATTTGTTCAAACGTTAAAGTCGCTGAAAGATTATTTTCGGCACCTCGCCTAACAATTTTACAAACTATTATTCATGATAAACCGAATTCAATTAAAGAACTTTCAAAAATAGTTGGTAAAAATTTTAAAAATGTATACCAAGACGTTATGTTTCTGGTTGATTTAGGGCTTATTGAATTAGTAAAAGATACATTACCTAAATCCTTAAAACCTCTTCCAATCTATGGCGATCTTGAGTTAAAGCTTGCTGCTTAAGACATCATACAGCTTATGGTTTTGTACATAAGTCGTGCGGAATAGAAATCAGAAACAGCAGATTGACTGCTCGATGAAAGTTCGTTTACATCAAATCCAACAATCGTTTTTGTTTTTTTAATTTCTTTTAGAATTGAGATGTACTCTCGATAAGAAAATCCACCAGGCTCAGGTGTTCCTAAGTGCTGAATTTCTGAAGAATCGAAGAAATCTAAATCAACGGTTATATAGACTTGCTTCGGAAGTTTCTCTAAGAATTTCTTGTAAGCATTTTTATTATCATATAATTCATGCGCCTTAACAAGATTGAGATTTCGTTCTTTTATAAAAAGGCTTTCTTCTTTTGAAATCGCACGAATACCGATCTGTAAAACTTTATCTTTAGAATCAACGTAATCAAATACACGTTTCATTATTGAAGCATGACTGTACTTTTCATCATGATATGATTCGCGCAAATCTCCGTGCGCATCGAATTGAATAATCCCAATATCTTTATTGTATTTTTCCCAATAGGATTTAAAAATCAGCGCCGTGATTGAATGTTCACCGCCAATAGAAATAACCATTTTTTTGTTGCGAAGATGATGATCAACACGATCTTTAATTGTATCTAAGCCCTTTTCTATTGAAAGTTTATCAAGATCAACTTCTCGATAAAAATAAGGATCGGTATATATTCCATGCGTATATGCTTCCGTATCAAATTCTTCATCATAGAGTTCGACTTGCTCCGATGCTTTAATAATAGCTTCCGGGGAGTATTTCGTTCCCTGCATATACGACGTTGTTTTTTCAAAAGGAACAGGAAGAATAACAATTTTTGAAGTTTTTTCTTCGGTATATTCTTTTTCTAATCCTAAAAAATTCATCGTTGTCCCTAGCTCTATTCTAAGATGCATTCAAAATG
>JAHFAK010000007.1:0-19181 GCA_023250585.1 Deltaproteobacteria bacterium | reverse complement strand
TATTTTCAATACAATTAAACCAAATACCTGAAAATAGAGAATCATCTTTTTTACAACTCAATTTGAGATGTTTTTCGCCCACGACACGCGCATCGAGAATTTCTACATCATACGTGCAAAAACATGGCTCACTATTTGAAGGACCATACGGCTCAATTTTTTTTAAATCACGCAAAAGATTATAATTAATTTCATGAAAATTCAGCTGGCCTTCAATGGTTACAATCGGAATAAAATCTTCTTTTTGAGTTTTTTTTGTTACTGCATTTTCAAAGGCTCGAACAAAATGAGGGAACTCTTCTTTACTCACTTTTATTCCTGCAGCATACGTATGACCCCCAAAGCCAATTAAATGCTCTTTACATTCTGCAATTGAAGAATATAAATCAATTGAATTAAAACTTCTGGCTGAACCCTTCCCTTCTGCTCCATCGAAAGCAACAAGAATGGTTGGTTTATGGAATCGCTCAACCAAACGAGAAGCGACAATACCAATAACACCCGCATGCCAATCAGCCGAACCTAACACAATCGTATGTGTATCTTTGAAGTTAGTAATCGTAGTAAGCATAAGCAATGCTTCCTGTAATATGCGATCTTCAATTTCACGGCGAGTTTTATTTTCCGTATCTAAAATCAATGCAAGCTGTTTTGCATATAAGGCATTATCAGTAATTAATAACTCTACGGCTCTCTTTGCATCTCCAAGTCTGCCAGAAGCATTAAGGCGTGGGGCAAGTGCAAAAGCTACTTTTCCATAGGTGATTTTTTGTGAATCAAGACCACTCACTGATTTAAGTGCAATGATTCCTTCTTTGGTCGTTGTTTCTAATTCACGAATTCCCCATTCAATTAAAATTCTATTTAATCCAGTAGCCGCTGCAACGTCAGCGATCGTACCAATCGCAACAATGTCGAGATAGCTTTTCAGATTTGGTTCAGTGCTATTTTTCCAAAAATTTAATTTTCGTAACTCCTTACGTAGTTCAATAATCAGATAAAATGCTATCCCTGCACCACACAATGCGCGAAACTCATTGGGGCATTCTTCTCTTTTTGGATTAACAACTGCATATGCTTCTTTTATAACTTCTTTGATTTCATGATGATCGGTAATAATAATATCAATGCCAAGTTTTTGCGAAAGTTCAATGGCACTTTTTGCATTTGATCCGCAATCAACAGTAATAACCAGATTCACACCAAGCTCTTTGAGCGCATTAATGCCGACAGGTTGAATATCATAACCTTCAGTAAAACGATCAGGAATATAGTACATAAGATGAGGAGTAACTTCTCGTAAGAATCGATAGAGTACACTCGTTGATGTTATTCCATCGACATCGTAATCTCCATGAATCGCTATTTTTTGATTATTCGTTATTGCTTCAATAATACGTTGTGTTGCTTTAGATAAATCAACGAGTAATGAAGGATCGGGAAGCGAGCTTAAACTTTTTTCGAGATATGTTTCTATATTTTTTTCATCAGTGAACCCGCGATTAACAAGTGTTTGGGCTATAGCTTTGTCTATATGGAATTTCTCGCCAATGTAATCACTTAACGGAACATTTTCTTCGGCTATAATCCAGCGTTTTTCGTTCATCTCTGTTGTTCAACAGGTCGTTTCTTAAGGTTATCAATGGTGATCGTAAGTGCACTTGCTACGTAGATGCTTGAATATGTCCCAACAACGACTCCGATGGTAAATGCAAGGGCAAAATCGCGAATCATTCTGCCACCAAAAAAGAATAAAACAAGAGTTACAAACATTACGGTTAAAGATGTTAGAATCGTCCGACTTAATGTTTGATTGATACTTAAATTTGAAATTTCAGCGAGGTTTTTGTATTTAAATTTTGTCATATTCTCTCTAATTCTATCGTAGACAACAATCGTATCATTGATCGAATATCCTATAATAGTAAGAAGTGCAGCTACAATAGTAAGAGTAAATTCAATCTGAAATAGTGAAAAGATTCCTGCGGTAATAACTGTATCATGAACTAAACATAAAACTGCCCCCGGAGCAAACTTGAAATCAAATCTGAAAGCAACATAGATCATGATCAAAAGAAAAGTAATAAAGAGCGCGTATAAACCCTTTTCTCTTAATTCTTTTCCGACTTTTGGTCCAACTTCTTCCACACGCAAAATCTCTACTTTATCTTTACCAAATTTTTCTTCCAGAGCAGCCGCAATTTTTTTTGCAATTCCTGAAAATTTTATTACATACGCGTTTTCGGCTTTTTTACCAAACTGAGTGACGGTTTCAACTTCAAAGCCCTGAATCGAAAGGCTGTTAATGCCTTCTTTGATATGAGAAACATCTTGCGATTCAGCAAAAGTAATATAGGCATCATCAGCTGCTTTAAAAGCAAATGATCGAGCGCTCGGTAACATTGTTTTAATTTTTAGGAGTATATCTTTTTCTGAGAGATCAACCGTTTTTGCTTTATTATCGAGCCGGATCAAAAAGTCATTTCCGGGATTAGTATCACCAAATTCTTGGACCATACTTTGGGCAAGTTTGATCGTCCCTAATGCATCTCTGATTTCTCCAACATTTATTTTTTTATCCGTCAGTACTTTAACTTGAATTTCCGTACCGCCGGTAAAATCAACTCCGTAATTAAATCCTTTTATAATAAATGAAAGAAGGCTCAAAAGGACTAATGATCCTGAGATAAAAAACCATATTCGTCTTTGTCCCATAAAATCAATATTGAGTGTATTCTTAATAAGCTCCATTGCAATTACCTCATTATCCAATACTGAGTTTTTTTAAACCTAATACCTCTACAGAAAAATCAAACAATGCTCGCGCAATAGGAACATTGGTGATATATGTACAAACAAGTCCAATCATGAGAGTCACTGCAAAACCTTGAACAGGCCCGGTACCATATTGATAGAGGACAATGCCTGCAATGAGTGTTGTAAGGTTCGCATCAAACACGGTAATATTGGCGCGCTCAAATCCTAACGCCACTGCAGATTTAGGTGTTTTTCCAGTTTTTAGTTCTTCACGGATTCGTTCAAATATAATGATATTACCATCAACAGCCATACCAACCGTAAGCGCTATTCCAGCTATGCCAGGCAATGTCAGGGTTGCCTGAAATGCGGCTAATATTGCAAAGATAAAAATCAAATTTATGATGAGTGCAATATTAGCAATCAAGCCCGAGAAACCATAATAAACAAGCATAAAAAGTACGACAATAAGGGAACCTAAATACACTGAGTTCATACCTTTAGTAATAGAATCTGCTCCAAGACTTGGACCAACGGTTCGATTTTCTTCAACGACAATCGGAGCCGGCAAAGATCCAGCGCGTAGAACAATAACGAGATTCGAAGCCTCTTCATACATTTCATCTAAACTCTGCAAGGTATTGAGTTCAATTTTTACATTTCCTGCGCGGGCAAATTCTTGAGATATTTTTTCACGAATTCGTGGTGCTGAGTTCAAATTACCATCAAGAACAATAGCAAGTAATTTTCCGACATTTTCTTCGGTTATTTTTTCAAAGTGAAGAGCGCCGTCTTGGCTAAATTGCAATGAAACATATGCCTGACCCATACCCGTAGAATCTTGTCTCACACGAGCATCTTCAATTGAATCCCCGGTAAGTAAGGTTTTTTTATTGAGAAGCCAGGGAATTTTTCTGGTTTGGCCCGATGTTTTATCTTGTCGTACTTCAAAATATACCGCAGATTCAGGAGGTAATTTATCAGCAAGCAATTTATTAACATCTTCTGCTGTATAATCATGAGGAAGCTGATCTTGTACCCCAGCAATTAAATTCTCCAAATCCTTTTGTACCATTGATCCATCAACGAGTTTAAATTCGAGAAGTGCAGTCTTACGAATGATTTCTAAAGCGCGATCAGGATTTTTTATGCCGGGTAGCTGAACAACAATACGATTAGTGCCTTGCCGTTGGATTGATGGTTCAGTAACCCCAAATTCGTCAATTCTATTTCGAATAGTCTGTATGGCTTGTTCAAGTGTTTGGTTTTTAATTTGTTTTTCCCAGCGAGGCTCAGGTGAAAGAGCAATAGAGTCAGCGCCTAATTGAGTACTTTGAACCCTATCATAATTAAAAATAGTAAATTTATCTTTAATGAAGCGCAATAATCTATCTTTATCATTTTGATTTTCTAAGACAATAGCTATGATATTTTTGTCTAAGGGTTTTTCTATTTGTTTCACGGGAATTTTTTGCTCTTTTAAATATGTCTTTAAAACATCACTATATTTTTCAATATCTCCCTCAAATGCACGTTCAGTATCAACTCCTAGAACCAAATGAATACCACCTTGTAAATCAAGTCCTAGTTTTAGATTCTTGTCGGGAAGATAATCTTCGAACCATGCGTTTGTTTTTTTGGCCGTCGGATTAATAAAGATTCGTATGGAAGGAATCAAATAATAGAGAGCAGCACCAGTAATTGCGATTATCAAAACAAACTTTATAGTTGCTGATTTCATGTCAGGCTCCTTAAAATATCATATACTCAATTGTATTCAAACACTAACTTCGTTGGCTTCGTCATCGACTTGTTATCATTTGAATATAATTGAGTATCATTTTTCTTCAACACGTCCTGCGATATACGGTTTTGCTATTTTTACTTTAACGTTATCACCAACTTCTAAAATTACTACCGCATCAGTTACACCATGTACACGACCATACATCCCGCTACTGGTCACCACATAATCTCCTTTAGTAAGCTGAGTTAAAAATTCCTGATGTTTTTTTGCTTTCTTTTGCTGAGGGCGAATAAGAATAAAATAAAATACCACAAACATTAAGATCAAAGGAAGAAATGCATTAATAAAACCACTTGCTCCTCCTTGTCCAGCTGATGGTGAGGCCATTGCGAATGCGTCTTCTATAAACATAAAAACCTCCTAATTATAATCTACATGTAGAGAGGAGAGAGCATATGTTCTTTTTTAATGGTATATCGACGTCGCTTCCATAATAATTTTAAGAACAGGAAAGCGCGATCGATATACCATTAAAAAAGAACATATGCTCTCTCCTCTCTACTTAATACTTACAAGTAACTTTATTCACTTTTTATTTCATCTTTAATTTTTTCAACACTCCGAAAATAGAAATGCACATTATGTATGGAATTGAGTAGAGATGCAAGTATTTCTTTTGATTTAAAAAGGTGTCGAAGATAGGCTCGTGAAAAATGTGTACACGTATAACAGGTACACCCTGTCTCGATTGGTTGAGTATCAACATCAAATTCTTTGCGCTTGATATTAATCGAACCTTCTGAAGTAAAGAGCATGCCATTACGAGCATTCCGTGTCGGCAGAACACAATCAAACATGTCAATGCCTCTATGAATACATTGCTCTAAATCAGTAGGAGTACCAACTCCCATCAAATAGCGAGGTTTATGTTCAGGAAGAAAATCAGTGGTGTGATGAACAATATCATACATCAATTCATTTTCTTCCCCTACGGAAAGGCCTCCTAATGCATATCCATCAAAATCAAGATTGATAAGTTGCAAAGCGCATGATTCGCGAAGGTCTTTATGCATTCCGCCTTGGACAATACTAAAAAGGCTTCCGTTGCTTTGAGTTTTGGTATAGTAATCTTTAGATCGACGTGCCCAGGTAATTGTTCTTTTAAGAGCAGCTTCAACTGCTTCTCGTGAAGCAGGATACGAAACACAATCATCGAGTACCATTTTAATATCAGATCCAATGATATTTTGTATATCGATCACTTTTTCTGGAGTAAGCATATGTTTTGATCCATCGATGTGGGAGTTGAAAACAACGCCGTCATTTTCCAGCGTTCGCAGGGCTTTAAGAGAAAAAATCTGAAATCCCCCGCTATCGGTTAGAATAGCGCCTGACCAATTCATAAAACTATGAACACTTTCGAATTTTTCTAAAACCGACATTCCAGGCCGCAAATACAGATGGTATGAATTACATAAAATAATCTTTACTCCAATTTGGTGAAGCATGTCAGGAGTGAGCGCTTTTACGGTTGCCAATGTTCCAACCGGCATAAAAACGGGAGTTTCAATTTCAATGCCTGAATTGAGTATGAGTTTACCTAACCGAGCTCTAGATTTATTTGAAGTTTTAATTACTTTAAATTCCAAGACATTTCCATAAATTTTTAGAGGTTCCTAAAAAACTTAGTTATTAGAGGTGCCCATAAGAGATATCTTAGATTTGGGATGAATCTAGGGTTTCTTCGATTCTTCAAGATGGATAGGAAATTTAGGAGTGGATCCTTCTTTACGAAGTTTTCGCTTTCTCTCTTTTCCCATTTTTGTTTTTTTTCTTTTTCGTATTAACGTAATTTTTGCTGTTGTTGAAGCCATATGAATCTCCATTATTCAGTTTCTTTTATATTTTCACCCACGATTTGGGTACTTACTACTTTTCCATTCTTAAAGTAAATATAATTTGTTTTTTGACCAGCACGGGAATAACTCCATTGTTCTTCAATAACATCGGGACCTTTATTTTTATTTATTTTTGTTGGAAGACCAACTGATAAAAGAACCATATCAGTAGTCATATTCAGCATAATTTCACCACGCTTGATAGCATCCTTAAAGTCTTGTGGCCACGCGGTTGCTTCTTTATTAAAATCAGCAATTACTTGGCTGGCTTGAGCTGCTATTATAGGAAATTTATGCTGAGATACTTCTTCTTGTGTTGTGATATCAACAGTAGGATATTCCCAAACAGCAAGAAGTTTTATATCGTTGAGATTAATCCATCCTTTTGGAAATGAATGGCCTTCATCATAATTTGCTCCACTGTCATATTCTACACAAATAAGCCCATTATCAACAGCCATTGATTCTTTTGGAACTCGAAAACTAAAAAACTTTGGCAGTGAACCAATATTTTTAACTCCCTCAGAAGTTTCATAAATTGTTGTATCATGTAAGGTAACGTACCCATACACTTCTTCTCTTCCATATTTATCAATTCTTTTAGCCGCACAACCTGCAAAAGAAATGAGGCCAATCAATACAAATACACTACTCAATTTTTTCATCTTTATCTCCTTAATATAGATTAGCATCTGAAGAATTTTTCTAAGCGCTCACCGAAAACCGCTAACCTAATCTTAACCACCTTGTCGATAGTGAAGATCACATAAAAATCGCAAGCCTTTTCCTACTCGCGATGTACAACCGGGAACAGAGCATGGTCTTTCAAGTTGCTTTAATGCTTTCTTGAACCCTGGATCTTTATAGGGACTTCTCGTGATTGCATATTCTTTCTTTTTCTTTTGCGTGGTTTTCGATTCTTCATGTGAGTCATAGAATTCTTCGGCGAGATTTTGTTTTTCATTAACTTTTTGTGTTTTTTTCTTTTTTATTTGATTTGATTTTATTATTTCAGTCATAGTTCTCTCCACGTAAAATCGTGTATTCTAGCGTACTTTATACTAGCAATGGAAAAAATGTCAATCGAAATTGTTCATCTTATTACAAGAGGTTATGCATTATCTTGACTCTTCACTTTAATGATGGGAAAAAAATAATATGTAAGCAATTTATGAGGAAGCATATGAAAAAAAAAATTTTCTCTATTATTCTCTTCTTAATTTCGTATGCGGCATATGCCAATGAAGGTGATGAATCAATTGAACGCCATGATAATGAAATCGAAATTATTAAAGAAGAACAGTCTGCTCTTTGGGAAGCCGTAAATAAAGGAACTACCCTGAATTCATTTGGCTCGCTGCATTTTGAAAAATATAATAATTCATCATTTGAGTTTAATACCTTTTTATTCGATCTCGAACTCAAAAGCAGCATCGACAAACACATTAAATTACACTCAACAATTGGCCTCAAGGGCATCCAAGATGCTCAAGGAAATGATACGTTGCAGATTGATGTAACTACTTCCTTTATTGATTTTATTTTTTGGCCCGCCTTAGTTTTTCGCGCCGGAATTTTTTTGAGTCCGCTGACAAAATTTAATCTCAACTATGAAGATTATAAATTAAATCTCGTTTCTCATCCAATGCTTGCTGAAATTATTGCTCCAAGTCCCTTATCTGATTTGGGAGTTGGATTTACGGGAAAATATGATCTTATAGATAATTTTTTATCACTTAATTATAATGCCTATATCGTTAATGGATTTAACGACAACATCTCCTCGGGGATAGAAGGATTTAAAAATGCAGAGCAACATTTTGGAGATACCAATAGTGATAAATCATACGTTTCTCGTGTCGAATTCAATGTATTTGATACATTAATTTTTGGAGGTTCATATTACTATGGAAAATTTGATCCACGGGGGACAGAATCAATTTCAGCATATGATTTTTCTTACACAGCTCGGCTTTTTGAATTTGAAGTTACGGGAGAATATCTTGTAAACGATATAAGTGGAGGAATCAGTTCAACCGATGGCTTACCCTTTCCTGATAAACTAACTTCATACTACACCGAAGTTAGTTATTTTATGTATCCAGATTTTTTAGAAGTATCACATGATTCACGGGTTAATATTTCATTCCGTTATGATCGTGGAAAAATTGAAAATGCTCAAAATAATGAAGAAACCACTTACAGTATTTGTTTGGGCTATAATCCCTATCAATTAGTTAAGTTAAAATCAGAATATCAATTTAACAGTGGTTCACTTGAGCGTGGCAACAATGATGGATTGCTGCTCGCTGTAGCATTCAAACTGTAGTTTATACTATACACGACGCCATAACTTCGCATACCTTCGTTACTCCTCGTCTCGTCACTGCGGCGTATTGTTTCATACGCCTCGCTTCTCGACTTCGTCGTGCCTTGGTCTGCTCGTTCTTGCGTCGTGTATACGCAATTATTTATGTCGTTGTGTATAAGTTGGATTCAAACGCTAACTTCGTTGGCTGCGTCTGAAGCTCCTCAACGTATTAAAATATACGTCTGCGTCGCCTCCTCCTTGCCGCCTTGTTATCATTTTGAATCCAACTTAGTATGAATATATTCGTGAAAGTTTTTTTTGATATCGTATTTTCGTTTTAATTCTCGATCAGTAAATTCAATAAAATGAAGGATATTATCGAGTGTTTCTTTACTTAAATGATGTTCTATCTTGCATGCATCATCTTCAGCTGTCTTTGCAGAAACACCGAGAATATTTTGTATAAATTTTGTTAAAAGCGTATGTTTACGATATACATTTCGAGCAATTCGCGTGCCCTTTTGAGTTAATTCGATATAACCGTATTTTTCCTGAATAATATAGCCACGCTTTTTCAAATTATTGAGTGTTTCATTAACGGTTGAACCCTTAACGATAAAATACTCCGCAATATCTTTTACACGCACTACTTTTTTTTCTTTTTGAATTAAAAGAATTGCTTCCAAATAATCTTCTTGAGATGAGGTAATATGCTCGATCATTGCATCTCCTTATATATTCATACTAAGTTGCATTCAAAATGATAACAAGGCGGCAAGGAGAAGGCGACGCAAACGTACGTAATGAGTACGTTGAGGAGCCGACGACGAAGCCAACGCAGTTAGCGTTTGAATGCAACTTAGTATCAGTATAGTCTACCCTAACTAACTTAGTCTATACAAAATTATTCTTGACAGAATTAATAATTATTATTAGGGTTCCCTAACTTTATTAATAATAACTAACTTATAGGAGATTGTATGAAACAAAAAATGTTATTGTTCTTTGGATCTTTTCTCATTATGGGATCAGCATTTGCTGATTATCGAGATTTCCCTTACACCTACCAGGCACGTACTCTGCCGCAAAAGCACCTGGAATTTGAGTATTACATCGATGCAGCTCTTCCTGATTTTGATTTACAAAACATCTATTCTTGGCGTCAACAATTGGAAATCGAATATGGAGTAACTGACAAATTAAGTGTGGCTCTCTATCAGTCATGGAGTACTGAGCCGTTTATCGATGGAAGTAATTCTATTCAGTATCGTACAACTTTCGATGAAATAAAGGTAATGAGTAAATACCGTCTTGCAGAGCCAGGCCAATGGTTTATTGATCCCCTTCTCTACGTAGAATACATTATGAGTACAAGCTTTGTCGGTAAGGCAGATGAAGTTGAAGTAAAACAGGTATTTTCTAAAGATATAGATGATCTTCACCTTGCGCTAAATTTTTCTGAAGAATATCAATTCGAGAATGAATGGGAAATAGCATATGACACTGCTGTTGGCTATAGTGTTTTACCATGGATCGAACCAGGACTTCAATTGCGGGGAGAGTTTCATGAAGATCAAACAGCAAGCATAGGCCCATCGATCTCACTTAAAGGAGATAACATATATCTCACTACAGGAGTTGTATTTGGACTCACTGATAAAGCCAATGATTTAGATGCGCGTGCTCTTATTGGTATTCATATTTAACAACTCTGTACGCAATGACAATACGCCTCATTCCTCGATTTCGTCGCGCCTTGGTCTGCTCGTTATGTCATTGCGTATGCGCAAATATTTATGTCGTACAGTATATATAATAAAATAATGAATCGTTTCACTGCATTCTTTATTATCCTTTTCTTTAGCTCATGTACGGGAAATATTTTATATAAAAAATATTCTCAAATTCCCGGCGGAAAAATCTACCTTGCAAAATGTGGAGCTTGTCACCAAATTAGAAATATTGAAAAATATTCTTTTGATACATGGAAGAAAAAGATACAAGAACATGAAAAGCGAATCCAATTAAACACTGAAGAGCGCGAGATGATTACTCTTCTTAACCAAAAAGTGAAGATGAACTAATTCATTTACCTGTCATTAATGCTTCAATATCAGGAATTGTCTTAGGAATGAAGCCTGACAAATTACGGTATCCATCATTCGTAACTAAAATATCATCTTCAATCCGAACTCCAATTTCATTATATTTTTCTACAGCGGCGTGCACGGTATCTTTAAAAGTTTTCAGTTCTTCATCGCTCGGAATTTCAAATTTTAGAGTAGGATCATCATCAAAAAATGGTTTAAAATATCCTAAAACTTCTTTTGCTTTCTCAAGTACGAGAAGGCTGACATATATACCTGGCTCAACGGTTACTACCATATTTTCTTGATATGTTGCATATGTATCATCGGGGTTCTTCCATCCACCAACGTCATGGACATTCATTCCAAGTTTATGTCCAATACCATGGGGATAGTACAATAAATATTGCCATTTACTTTTTTCATCAGTGATAAGCTTTAACTGATATAATTCGTAAGCAATGAGTTTTATTGATTGATCATGAAGTCCCATTCCAGAAATACCAGGTTTTATGCGTGATATTATTTCTTCCTGAACTTTTAATACAGCGGTATAAATATCTGATTGTTCTTGAGTAAATTTTCCATTTTTAGGAACTGTACGAGAAATATCTGCGGTATAGTAATTATAATCAGCCCCAATATCGAGAACAACCATATCATGTTCACGTAATTCTCGGCCAAACTTAGTATCATGAACAATCAGCGTGTCAGGTCCAGAAGCACTAATGGATGCAAATCCTTCTCTCACCGCTCCTTCTAAGGCATATTCATATCCAAGTGTAGCTTTAATTTCTCGTTCATGAAAAAATGACGGCAGTCCTTGGAGCGTCTTATGTATTGCAGCACCAGTGATACATATGGCTGTTTCGAGCATCTCAATTTCGGCACATGATTTAATTCTTCTCATCGAATGAATAAGAGGCAAACTATCGAGCATGCTTATTTCAGCCGTAATATTTGATTGTCTATCTTTGCCAATATCGCGTTTTGAAAGATCAAGGATCATTTTCTCAAGATCTTTATCTAAACGATTATAGTAAATTGTTAATTTTTTATTCCCCTCATCTTGGACTTGAATGTAATTAACTATTTCACCAAAAAGTTTATCAAATTCAGATATATTATAAGCTTCATCAATATCCGTTGCTTTCATCACTTCCTCAACGCTGTGTGGACCTTTATCATATTGATTACCAAGCGGCAAAATATCTGTGAACAAAATTGATCGAGAAACTCTATCTTTAATGAGAATAAGAAATGCCTTCGGATTATCGAAACCAGTAAGATAATAGAAATTATTATTTTGACGAAAAGGAATATCATCATCATGGTTATCCATCACGATATCTCCGCCTTTAATGAGTGCAATTGAAAAGTCTCTCATCTGCTTCATCAAGATCTCACGGCGTTCTTTAAATACTTCATTATCCATAGATTTTGCCTGCTGACATGTTTGTGCTGAAACTAATAATGGATAAAAAACACTCGAGAAAAATAGCAAAAACGAAATAATAAATGATTTCATGATAAGTCCCTTAAAAATGAATTATGCAAATAATTAAATTACAGCTGTAATACATTGCAGCATTATTGTCAAGTACTTCCAATATTGACACGTAATCCCTCAGTTATGAGGGTGTAGGCATGTTCTCAAAAAGAATTTCTATCGAGCGCGCTTTCCTGTTCTTAATACTATTATGGAAGCGACGTCGATATAAATACTTTTTGAGAACATGCCTACACCCTAAACTCCCCCATTAACTGAGCTGTTACCATTGACACTGCTATAATTCATGATATTTAAGATCCGTGGATTCAATTTTAAACATTTCATTTTATATGTTCACTCCCCTGACAAACCTAGAAATTTTACAGAAGCGGTATCTCGAGTATTGCACCACGCGAGGTATCCTAGGAACAATTCTACTCGCGCCTGAAGGTATTAATGGTTATCTTGCGGGAGAAGTTTATGCAATTCAAGATATGAAATCACTCCTACTCAGCGAACAGGCATTTTCTGCACTCAATTTTAAAGAAAGCTATTCTGAGACAATTCCTTATAGAAAGTTATTAGTAAAAATTAAGGATAGCATTATTTCCTTTGATTCGGACGATATTCATCCCAACGAATTAACAGGCACTTACGTAAGTCCGCAAACACTTAAAGAATGGCTCGATAACAATATGGAGATTGTATTGCTCGACACGCGCAATACCTATGAAACTGAAATGGGCGCTTTTAAAAATGCAAGAACATTACCCATCTCACATTTTCGTGATTTTCCAAAATTCTTTGACGAAATAAAAAATGAGCTCGATCAAAAAACGATAGTCATGTATTGCACCGGCGGGATTCGCTGCGAAAAAGCTACTGCATATGCGCTCAAATCAGGCTTAAAAAATGTGTATCAACTCCACGGCGGAATTTTACAATACTTAAAAGACTGCGGCGGCGCTCATTATGAAGGCACATGTTTTGTTTTTGATAACAGAAGAGCAGTGAATGTGGATTTAGAGGAAACAAATTAAATACTCTTTAAGTCCTTGTAGGATGATTACATTTAGGCTATACTTTAAATATCATGAAAGAAAAATCTAAAAACTGGCTCGAACTTGCCGATAGTGATTTAGAATTCGCCAAAAATATATTCTCAAATAAAAATCGGCTCCATTATGCTGTTCATTTCTGCCATCAAGCACTTGAAAAAATACTCAAAGCAATTATTCAAGAATATACTGATGAATTTCCACGATATACTCATAACTTCAAGATTCTGTGGGAACAAGGGAAGATACCTCTCGCTGAAGACCAAAAACTAAAGCTATTAAACATTTTGCCTCACTATATCGGGACAAAATACCCTGAAGATATTCGAAAGCTACATCAAACGTATAGTGAAAAGTTTGTGCACAAGATTATTAATGATACGGAGGAACTATTTCAATGGCTGAAAGATTATCTTTTATCAAAAAAATAATTAGCGAGTATATACAAATCCTAGCTAATAAAGGAGTCTCGGTTGAACGTGTTATTCTCTTTGGTTCGTATGCAAAGGGGCATGAAAGAAAAGACAGTGATATTGATATTATCATAATTGCAAAAGACTTAGAGAAATTTAATTTTCCCGAACGGCTGAGCTTTTTATCTCAAGCAACTCTTTCAATTAATGCTCCACTCGAAGTTATTGGCTATACACCCGATGAAGTAAAAGATAAAAATGGGAAGAGTATTTTCTGGGATGAAATATCTGCTACTGGAAAAGAAATCTATAAAATTGCAGCTTAATGCGCTGAATTTTATACGCTTCTCGTAAATCGAGTATACACACCCCTTCGATTGCCAATTTTTAAAATAATAATTTCATTCCCACTGATTCTAAAGATAATACGATAATCTCCCACTCGAAGACTTCTATGCCCTTTTAAACTCTGACGTAAAGGTTTACCATAAATCTCTGGTTCGTGTAAAAGCTTAGTTTCAATTACCGCTTTGATTCTTAATTTTATTTCCGATGAAATCTGAGGCAAATCTTCTTTGAGAACTGCAGAGTGGTAGATTAATTTATAAGACACTTATTTTCCCCAAACAGCTTTATGAGAGAGTGCTTTTTTTCTATTGAATGTCTTTTCACGTTGGTACGCTTCTGAAATCCAATAGAGGTCTTCGTTGTACTCAAGTGCCATACGCAAGAGATCTCTTGCTTTCAATGAAAGAGAAACCTTATCTTCTGCTGCAAGTTTACCGATGAGTTCATATAAAGATGGCTCAACCACTATATTAAGGCGAGGTTGCTTTGTAGGCATACTATGCTCCTTTCATTATTAAAATAAGTGTACCATATCTGATGAACCTTGTCAAGTATAAAAGAATTTTGTAGTATAGTTTATATGAGGTTGCAGCATCTTAACCAAGAAGTTCTTAATAAGTCGCTCTTAAATATCTTTGGAAAATACCTCTGTCTCGAAGAATATAAAATATTTTACTTTGGTTCTCGTGTAACCGAAAAAGGAAGTGATCGATCTGATATCGATATTGGGCTATACGGTACAAACCCTATTGATCCAACTATTGTTGTAGCAATACAGGAAGATATTGAAAATTTACCAATACTTTATACAATCGAAGTGATAGATTTTTCTACTGTCTCCGATGAATTTCGGAAACTGGCTCTACAAAATATAGAAGAAATTAAATAATATGACAAAATTAGACGTACTCAAAAAAGAATTTCAAGCAGCAGTTTTAAGGCTTGAAGAAGTATTGAAACAACCAAAAAATGAATTCATACGAGATTCTGCAATTCAACGGTTTGAATTTTGCTTTGATTTAAGTTGGAAATTTCTAAAGACACATCTCGAAGAAATTCATGGTGTAATTGTAGCATCTCCGAAAAAATGTTTTAGAGAAGCTTATAAATTACAGCTCATTGAATATGATTCTTTATGGATACACATGACTGATGATCGAAATGCAATAGCGCATATGTATAAAGAAGCACGTGCAGATGAACTCTATGAAAAACTTCCAAAGTATCTGGCGAATTTTCAGAAACTTATGAGCTTAGGGTAAGAATCAAATTTCTTTTTATCGCTCAAAGATTGCCTCTAATCTACCTATAAATATTTTTCCGTCTATCATTCCACTTGGGGTACCACCCATAGTATCTGGGTACCAAGATGGATAATCATTATATATTTTAATTCCTGCATGTCCTCCAGGATAATTGTCCTCAGGATCCTTCTCTACAAATTCCAAGAGACCCAATGTCTTGAGCCACACTTTTTCACCTTCATATGTCTGGGACGTCTGCATATAGTCAATCATGTAATATATGGTAACCTTTCCGTTCCATCCTTTTCTCTTCAATTGAGCAATCTCTTTCATCATTTTGTGGCAAGGTGGACAAGTTATAGTGACAACGATAAAAAGCTCTTGTGTATCAAATCCAAAAGTCTTCTTTTCATATCTTGCGTACTCTTTTGGTGACTGCGATTTATGAGAAGATGCATCCTCAGTATTATCTTTTTTCTTATCATGATCAGGGTAAACAGCAAAAGCTCCAAGTGATCCGGGTTTACTACTGTCTTTTCTCTGAGATTGTTGAGGTTGCTTTGCTTTTGATGCCTGCATTACAGCTTTATCTCTACGGTATACTTCTAACAAATCTTTTATAATTCTATGTAGTGCTTCCCCGCATTTATCCTTAAGGTTCAATTTTGGTAAAGATTCCATCAGAGCCTCGTATATCCACACCTTAATCGCTATTCCTTCTTTTTGGGGTTTCTTATTCAGCTTTCCTGCCCTCGACAATAGATCTAAATAAGGTTCAACTAAAGCTTGAGCTGCTGCTCCGTGTAAATTCAACATGTATGCTAATTCAAGATAATCACTTGGATCAAGTAAAGGAAGCTCATCACTACTCTTAATACCAAGTTTTTCTTTCCCTTTTTCTATGATTTGTTGTTGAAACCACTCAGCTTTAATAAATGATTCACAAGCCTGTTGTTGTAAGACTTCATCATCGGATTGAGAATGTCCCTCATGGGAAAAAGCATTAAAAATACTACTGAAAAGTAAAAACAACACTGAAATAAGTATCTTCATAGTTATTAACTCCTTTATTTATTCCATATTTGAGAGTTATGCAAAAAGAATGCCAAAAGAAAGAATATTCTTCGTAATAATATTAGAATGTTATAAAAGTTCCTATTCTCAACTAAGAAACAGCTGAGAAAAGTTTTCATACTCTCGTGTTGTACAGCGAGTATAAATCTTATCTTCCCACCATGTTTTCGGGGACAACGAGTCTAGTGAATTCTTCTTCGGTCAGATAACCGAGTTTTTTTGCAGCTTCACGCAGCGTTAGTCCTTCTTTATGGGCTTTCTTTGCTATTTCTGCTGCTTTATCGTAGCCAATATGATTGTTCAGCGCCGTAACCAGCATAAGAGAATTTTCAAGATTTTCTTTAATGCGTTTTAAATTGGGCGTTATTCCACTGAGGCAATTTTTTTCAAACGATGTGCAAGCATCAGTAAGTAAACGAAGTGACATAAGAATATTATAAATAATAAGTGGCTTATATACATTCAGTTCAAATTGGCCTTGCATATTTCCAATACTTACTGCGGTATCGTTACCAATTATTTGTGCGCATACCATTGTCATTGCTTCAACTTGTGTAGGATTTACTTTACCCGGCATGATTGATGATCCTGGCTCATTTTCAGGTAAGTTAATTTCACCAATGCCGCAGCGAGGACCTGAGCCAAGTAGACGAATATCGTTTGCAATTTTCATAAGTCCTCCTGCAATTGTTTTGAGTGCGCCAGATAATTCCATGAGCGCATCATGGCTTGCAAGCGCTGCAAACTTGTTTTTTGCAGAAGTGAATGGAAGCTTTGTTAATTCAGCAATTTTTTTTGCAACTTTTTCGGCAAATTGTGGAGGTGTATTAATGCCGGTGCCAACTGCAGTTCCTCCCAATGCAAGTTCCGCAAGATGTGGAAGGCTATTTTTGAGAACCTCAATCCCCGTTTGAATTTGCGCGGCATATCCTGAAAATTCCTGTCCCAATGTCAACGGCGTCGCGTCCATGAGATGCGTTCTGCCGATTTTCACAATATGCATAAATTCTTTTGATTTTTGTGCAAATGTTTTCTGCAAAATTTCAAGAGCTGGCAGTGTTTGTTCAACCACTACTCGATATGCTGCTATATGCATTGCTGTAGGAAAGGTATCATTGGATGATTGAGATTTATTGACATCATCATTCGGATGAATGGGCTTTTTCGAACCCATTTCGCCTTTAAGAATTTCAATTGCACGATTAGAGATCACTTCATTGACATTCATATTGGTTTGGGTACCAGATCCCGTTTGCCACACCACAAGGGGAAAGTGATCATCGAGTTTTCCTGCCAAAATTTCATCACAAACCTTTGCAATACTAGCAGCTTTGTCTTTTGACAAAACTCCACATTCAACATTCGTAAGCGCTGCAGCTTTTTTAAGGATTGCAAATGAATGAATTAATTCAAGAGGCATTTTCTGGCCGCCGATTTTGAAATTCTCGAGTGATCTCTGGGTCTGAGCTCCCCAATATCTATCCGATGGAACTTCTATCGTTCCCATGCTGTCTTTTTCACTACGATGGTTCATGGTCATAACTACTTTGCAAGAAATGAGGAAAGTTGACTTTCTATTTTGGTTACACGACTTTCTAATACAATAAATTTATGGAGATCTACCTGTATTTTTAAGGAATCTTTTATTTCTTTAATATCAGCATCGACTTTATTAAATCGTCGATTCATATCCGTTTCAAGTGCATTAATTTTCTTCTCTAGCATATCAACTCTTTGTATGAGAAGTTTCTGACCGACTTCGAGAGCAGCAACTCTGTCTAATGTCTTTGTCTGATTAATAGCAATAATATTTACACTGTCGGTAAGGTTAACGATTTTTTCCTCTAAGCCATCAACTTTTTCAGAAAACTTTTCCTCTAAGCTTTCAACTTTTTCAGAAAGAATACTAAAATCACTTTTAATACCTTCAAGCATCACTCCGACTTCTTGAGCACTAAATGTATCCTTATATTTTTCTTTGCTAGGCTGTGCCTTTTTAGATTTCATATGTATCTATAATAATGAGAATGCCTCAATCGTCAAGAAATAAGTAAAAGCCCCCTGAAGTTATTTTTACAAATAAGCACAGACTGCGCGGATGATTGCAGGAGAAGTGTCATTATCAAATCTTAGATGCGACATTCCACTAAGAGAGGTTTTTGAATTAAGATAATAAGTAGTCTTTGAATTTAGATTTAATGTCTTAGTTCTATAAAGAGTATCTATTACTTGTCGGCCTTGTGTGGAAGTAGTATATGAATATATCCAAGCAGTAAAATCAGAATCGCTTTCTGAATTATTAGCCGTTGAAAACGTAGTGCGCATACTCACCTCTGAAACATTATCACTGTCATAAACATCGGCTACTACATGATAAGAAACATTCCAAATACCTATCGGAATTACAATAGAAATTGATCCTTGATTATACCACGTGTTTTGGGCAGGACTTGATTGAGTTCTTAACGTAGTATCTTTTGTTTCTACTGTCCATTTAAGAGGATCGAGAGGGAATCCAACGGGAGCCTTAATACCTGAATAAAAAGGACTCGATATAGAAGCATTATCCAAGTCATAATCAGTACCGCCATACACCGTTATAGTAGTATTCGGAGCTGCGTATGCAACAGCTGTTATGATAAAATACTTTGCAGTCGTTTGTGTGAGTTTGACTCTCATACCTGCAGAGTATTTGCTCGATTTATCTCCCGATATGGTAAAGGTAAACGTCGGATCATCAGCTGAAGCATAC
>JAHFAK010000095.1 GCA_023250585.1 Deltaproteobacteria bacterium | reverse complement strand
ACACCCGCATGAAAGATCCCAATGATTATGCAAAATCAACTGGTGAATCAAGAAATTTTTCTTATGAGTTTTAAACTTTACTCGGAATCAAAATGCGTTTACATTATGATGCAGTTATATGAAACATTTCCGTGAGACATTACCCGAGATAGATCATCTATTTCTTATATACAAGCAACGTGGTCCACATTTGGAATTCTTGGAAAAGGCTGATGCAGGAGATCGAGAGCCTTTTTATCTCTTTATAGCCAATCATGTAAAACTGTCACTGACTACATCTAACCAATCACCATAAGGCTTTGCATGGAATTCCTGAAAAATTGTATAGATTTTTTTATCCACATTGATACACATCTTAGTTCTGTTATCCATATCTATGGAATGTGGACATATGTTTTAGTAGCTCTTATTATTTTTTGTGAAACAGGATTAGTTATTACTCCTTTTTTGCCCGGAGATTCTCTTCTTTTTGTCCTTGGCGCATTTGCTGCACATGGAGATCTCGATCTCATGTGGCTTTTTATCATTCTTGTGAGTGCAGCTATTTTAGGCAATACGAGCAATTACTGTATTGGACATTTTCTCGCCCCAAAAATTTTTCGTCAGGAAAAAATTCCTTTCATTAAAGAAGAATATTTGAAACGTACCGAATCGTTTTTTACTAAATATGGAGGTAAAACAATTATTATCAGTCGTTTTATGCCCATTATTAGAACCATGGCTCCTTTTTTGGCTGGTGTTGGATCAATGTCATCTCGGCGTTTCTTAGCTTATAATATAATCGGCGGCCTTTTGTGGGTGAGCAGTTTTCTTTTCGCTGGCTACTTCTTTGGAAATCTACCCTTTATTAAAAAAAATTTTATTTTTGTAGTCTACCTGATTATTTGTATTTCTCTCATCCCATTCGTTATGGGGTACTTTAAACAGCGTAGAGCAGAAAAACATTGATTCTTGACCCTATCCTTAAAATACTTTAGAAAATTATGGATAATATAATAAGAGGCGTATACGTATGTTTAATGAGCATTTACTGAAACTTGAACTTCCTCAGATGGAAGAAGCCATTCTTAAGGAATGGAAAGAAAAAGAAGTTTTTAAGAAAAGTTTAGAGAAAAATAGCAATAAAAATTGTTTTGTGTTTTATGAAGGACCACCTACTGCAAATGGGCTTCCCGGCATTCATCATGTCTTAAGTCGCATCATGAAAGATATAATGTGTCGTTATAAAACCATGCAGGGTTTTTACGTTCCACGAAAAGCTGGCTGGGATACTCATGGGTTACCCGTAGAAATTGAAGTGGAAAAAGCACTTGGCCTTAAAAGTAAAAAAGACATTGAAAGCTACGGTATTGAAAAGTTCAATCAGAAATGCCGTGAGAGTGTTTTTAAATATGAAGGTAAATGGCGTGAACTGACCGAGCGAATTGGATATTTTTTGGATATGGATCATCCCTATATTACCCTTCACAATGAATATATTGAATCGGTATGGTGGGTGTTATCGGAATTTTTTAAAAAAGGATTTCTTTATAAAGGAAAACGCACCGTTCCGCTCTGTACACGTTGTGGAACAGCATTGTCGAGTCATGAAGTGGCACAGGGATATCGAGAAGTTTCTGATCCATCAGTGTTTGTCCGAATGAAATTACAGGATGAAAATGCATATTTTGTTGTGTGGACAACAACCCCATGGACACTTGTTGCAAATGTGGCGCTTGCCGTAAATCCTGAACTTACCTACGTTAAACTCACATGGAATGATGAAATATATTACCTCGCCCAAAGTCGTATTGATGAACTTGAAGGTGACAAAAAAATTATTTCACAACATTCAGGACGCGAGTTACTCAATAAAAAATATGAACCACTGTTAGATTTTAACTTATTGAAATCTGATGAACGTCAAAAAGCCTACTATGTAATCGGAGCAGATTTTGTAAGCGCCGATGATGGAAGCGGTATTGTTCATATTGCTCCTGCATTTGGTGAAGACGATGCACGAATGGGGAATGTATATAATTTGCCTTTTTTACAACCCGTAAAGCCTGATGGAACGTATGAAGACCAAGTTCCTGAGTGGAAGGGACTTTTTGTAAAAGATGCTGATCCCAAAATTATTCGACACTTAAAAGAAACAAAAAAATTGATTAAGTCTAGCAGATATAAACACACCTATCCCTTTTGTTGGCGCTGCGATACCCCGCTTCTCTATTATGTTCGTGATTCATGGTATATTAAAACCACCGCTTTTAAAGACGATCTTCTCAAAGCTAATGAAAAAATTAATTGGCATCCGGAATATATTAAAAAAGGACGATTTGGAGAGTGGCTTGAGAACAATATTGATTGGGCAATTTCTCGCGAACGTTACTGGGGAACGCCGCTCAATATTTGGCAATGTGACTCATGTGAACATATTCAATCAATTGCAAATCGAAATGAGTTGGGAAAATTAACACAAAAAAATTTAGCTGACTTAGATATGCATCGGCCGTATGTTGATGACATAACGTTTATGTGTTCCAAATGTTCAAAAGGAACCATGCGCCGTGTGCCTGAAGTAATCGATTGCTGGTTTGATTCAGGAGCTATGCCCGTTGCGCAATATTTTTATCCAGAGCACAAAGATGAGTTTAATAATAATTTTCCTGCTCAGTATATCAGCGAAGGAATAGATCAAACACGCGGTTGGTTTTATTCGCTTTTAGCAATTAGCACCTTTTTATTTAAAAAGTCTCCCTATGAAAATTGTCTTGTGCTTGGCCTTGTGCTTGATAAAAATGGCCAAAAGATGAGTAAGTCAAAGGGCAATGCGGTTGACCCATGGAAACTCATTCAAACAAATGGTGCTGATACCATTCGTTGGTATATGTTTCGTGTGAATAATCCATGGGATAATATAAAATTTGATGAAGCTTCACTCACCGAAATTCAATGGAAATTTTTTGTGACCCTTAAAAATTCTCTAAGTTTTTTTACTCTGTATGGAAATATTGATGGGCTTACGATAGAAAAATTGGAACTAACCAAAGAATTTACTCCAACAAATGTTCATGATCGTTGGATACTATCGCGATTGCATACGCTCATCAAAGAATGTGTTCAATCACTCGATAGCTACGATATTAACAAGGCAGCACGATCAATTGAAAGTTTTGTTGATGCTCTCTCCAATTGGTATATTCGTTTAAATCGGCGTCGATTCTGGAAAGCAAAGCTTCCCGATGATAAGATTGAAGCGTATAAAACTCTCTATGTATGCCTCGATTCAATAGCAAAGCTTATTGCTCCATTTACACCATTTTGGGCTGAGATGATGTATCGAACACTTCAAGGCAAACAAGAAAGCGTGCATTTAGAATCTTTTCCTGTATGTAATGAAAAGCTTATCAACTTTGAACTTGAAAAGGAAATGAGTTTCATTGAACGCGTGGTGTATTTGGGGAGAAGCATTAGGAATACTCATCAATTAAAAGTCCGGCAACCGCTTTCTGAGTTACTCGTCTCAGTCGAACACGGGGATGAAACTCATTATACAAAGCTTCTTGAAAAATTTTCATTTATTATTTTTGAAGAACTCAATGTTAAAAAAATAAACTATAGTATCGATACGAGCGGACTTTTTGATGTCGAAATCAAAGTGAATTTTTCAAAATTAGGCCCACGTTTTGGAAAGAATATTCAGAAAGTAAAATCTCTAGTTGAAAATTTACCAAAAGATGTGTGTCGTGAGTTTTATTCGAAAGGCAGTGTGCTTATTACGCTTGATGGAAAAGAGGAGATACTTTCAGGCGATGAAATTATGTTTAATCGAATTGCACGAGTTGGGTATGCTACTGAAAAAGCGGAAGAGATTACCGTTGCACTCAATACCAAACTTACGCCTGATTTAATTGACGAAGGTTTTGCTCGCGAAATGGTGAATAAAGTTCAATTCCTCCGTAAAGAGCTTGGATTTCTAGTTATGGATCGCATTGAAATTTACTATTATTCAGAGGATGAGGTAAATAGAGCACTTGAAAAACATAAAGATTATATTTCCAAAGAAACCCTTGCAAAAAAAATTGTCCAAACAAAAGACTTGCTCAATGCAAAAGAAACGAAATTAAACGAAAAGACAATTACAATAAAACTTATTAATTTACGAGGAAAGGATTCAGTATGAATAATAATAAATATGTATTGAGTATTACTTTTTTAGTCATTTCGGTTTTATGAACTGTAATGATGACAACTCCACAGGAACTTTGAGAAATTTACTTAAGCGTTGTATTGCTGTTTGTGAAGGTTGTGGAGAAAAGGATTGCGAGCCTGATTGCGAGTGCGATTTTGATCTTACCACAGTAACAAAATACGAAACAACAGCCGATACTGTTATTGGTTGCTTTGAAGATGATAGCACATGCTCAGCATTATGTTTATAGAGGAACTTACTGATTGGTCGGCATGTTGGGAATCCTACTGTAACGCAAATCCGAATGCTTCAGAGTGTACATGCTCTGGTTATGCGAGCGAGTGATGATCATTCATCATAAGGATTATAACCAAGCTTATTATAAAACTGTAATACTGCTTTTAACCATTCACGTTCCTTTTGCGAATGAGCTTGAATCTTTTTAGATACGATTTTTTCGAGTAGTATATCTATATCATTAAATCGTTTTTGAGCCGTTGAATATTCCATGAAATCATTCCCGATTACTTGAGTATTACCATTGAGTTCATGGACACCTGAAATTATAATGAAATCTACTAACATTTCATATTCTTTATCAGTAAAGTTATTGAGAATCGTTTGATCAAAGTATAAAAGCATCGCACTAGAGACTGCATAATCTCCCGTTTCATCAAGATTTCCAGAAAATCTGTCATCTTTATGTCCATAGCCGTATGGCACTGTAATGACTTTGCCGAGTAAATCATATCGTCGGCCAAAATTTGCATTGCTCAATTCTAAAGGTAATTGTGATGCATCGAAATTATAACCAAACAAGTCTTCTTGAATAAGATAGAGTTCTTTTCGTGGTTTTTTGAATCCTTTTAAAATATTTGCAAAATGCTCCGATAAATTAGCTTCAGAATCATGTTCATAAAAAATATCTGCTTTTGACAAGTGTTCTTCTCTAAAATATTTTTCTCCACTTCTATTCAGTGCAAAAATAAGAATTATTGGTTTATTCATAAAACGTACTTTAAAAGTCGTCTCGCTTCCTGAATATCCAGAGTTTTGATTAAAGAAATTTTTCTCGGTAAAAAGATTTTCTTCTTCTTGTTTATAATAACCTTTTTTAATAAGCATATTAAATATATTTTTCATCGTTTGTAATTCATTGTTATTAATCTCCGTATAAATGAATGTAGCCTTATCAATTCGATCTTCATAAATCAGTAAATGAGCAATATCTAATGGAGTAATATGGGAACCTGATGCTGGATAAAGAACGGTAAGAGAACGTTCATTTAAAAAACGAGGTTCAAGATGTATCAATTCTCTTGTAAGTGCGAGTGTAGCTTCAGAACTTCTAATTCGCGGGTCATTTTCTTTTGCCCACATATCTACATTGGTTACACTGAATCGAAAATCTTCTGCATAAAGAAGAGAAGATTGTAAGGCAATACAATAAAATACTACATTAAGAAATTTACGTTTCATATAATCCCTTTCGTATCATTATTACGTAATACATAATTTATTACTTAATAATATAAAGTAATGTGATATGTCAATTTTTTGGCATTTGTTTCCAGTGATACTCATTTTTCTTTGCTGTTACGTAAGTACAAAATGTCTCTACGGAAGAACAAGATGCGAACAACAATAAAGAAAATTTACATAAAATCATTGGGTTAGCATAGGCAGGAATTTTGCAATACGAATAGCTTAATGCGTGTATTACTCGTTTTGTGTATTTTTATTCTTGGTTGTAGTAACGAAAAATTTTCTGTTATTACGTCAATCGATAGAGACTTTGGGTTTGTTACTTCCGAGACAGAAGTCATGATTTCTGGAAACAATATTGATGATCAATTGCAAGCATATTTAAATGAAGAAGAACTCACGGTGAGAGTTATTGGTCAACATTCTTTACGTCTAATGCAGCGGGAGTTCCCCGTCTGTTAAGGCGGGGGTGAGAGCTAGATCCAGCATCTTCCGCCGTGGTATAGAGTATGAATGAAATTACGGAAACAAGGGCACGCTGTTTACAAGGCACAATACCATATAGTGTGGGTGACGAGATACCGCCGAAAGATATTAGTAAAAGGAATAGACAGCTATTTACGAATAAAGATGGAGGGGGAAGTGCGCAAATATCATCCGGATTGGGATTATATAGCTATAGGGGTCGATGTGGATCATGTACACGTGCATATGATAATACCCCCTCGAGATAGTGTGAGTTTTGTAGTGGAGACCATGAAAAAGAATACAAGTAGGGCGTTGCAGGAGCAATTTGCGCACTTTCTGAGTAAGATATACTGGGATGGAGGCGGTATCTGGTCACCAGGGTACTTTGTATCAACCGTAGGAGTGAATGAAAATATAATTAGGCGATATGTCCAGATGCAAGGAGCGGAAGATGCTGGACAAGCGCAGCTTGAATTATTTTAGGTACCCCGGCTGTAAAGCCGGGGGGAATCCATTAACTGAGGAGGTGTGAAAGAATCAAGAGAGAGCTCATTTTCTGAAAAAGAGCGATAGGAAACTGAAATGTCCAAATCGACTGTCATTGCGAAAACCTGAAGGGTTTGAAGCAATCTCTTCTTACATATCCACGATTGCGGAGTTTATCCTGCATCTGCTTGAGATTGCTTCGTCGGACAAGAAAACGTGTCCTCCTCGCAATGACAGGTGAGGGACCACGTTCGAAATCTGATTCTTTCACACCTTCTGAGCTGTTACCTTGAATTTGAAAAAAATATGTACTTCATTTGTAATCTGAGTTATTATTATAATTATGAAACGCATATGCAATAAAGCCACGAGCCACAGTGAAGCTTTAGAATGGGATATTGAACAGAACTTTACAATGAGCGTGGAAGAACGTCAGAAGGCTTCAAAAATTCTTAAAATTCGCGTATATGGAAAAAATACTCCGGATATTCGGGAATCAGGAGTTGTAAAAGTTATTAAACCTAAAAAATGAAGATTTCGTATTTTTCAAGCTAAAGAGAGAAGACGTCGAGAGTTGGCAAAACTTACCATCGAAGAAAAAATAAAAATTCTCGTAGAACTTCAAAAAATTGCGTGTCCAATCTTATCTACACGTGGTATTAAAAGAACTCCTTGGGTGATCTAAAGGCTGATAGCAGTCATCTTTTTCAATGCGAAAAATTGTCGCACTATAAGACGATTATTAAAGTTTGGTATTCATTAAAGTATATAACTAATTGATTTTAAAGTAGAATAATTTCTCATTTTTGGTATGTACATTGCATAATTAATTATTGCTCTATCTAAAACAACATAACGTATTGTTATAATACAGGAGGAAGTTATGAAAATCACTTTTTTAGTTCTTATTTTTTCTGTCTTCATAGTAAATACTCTCAGTTATGGGAGTGATACTCCATGTGGCGAGAAAATTCATGAACTCAAAGGACATCTTGATGCATTTAGGAAGGAACATAAGAATGTCCGTAAGAATGCATTTTTTGTAGTTTTTACTGAGGCTGCAGAAGCGTGTGCTCAAGAAAAACGAAAGTTAACTTTATCTGACATAGAAGAAAATCTAACAGTAAATAGTTTTTATGATCCGGCAGAAGAGCTTAATAAAGGGTTGCTAATAAATGGTAACTTCATACATGATATTCGAATCATAATTGATTTATTCAAATATATTCGTAATGGATCACTCAATGGAAGTGTTATCACGGAAAATGGCTTCAATACAATTATTAGAGAAACTATGAAAACATTTGCAAACAACTATAATATACATATTTCAAAAGTCGATTCTCAATATTTTGATCGTTTATACTGGATTGGAAAAGCAACTCAATTGGCAAGGGGAATTCATAGTTCGATAGGTAAGTTGAGAAAAGAATCGATAAAAAATAATAAGGATAATAAGGAGTTGTATCGAGAATACCAAACTGAAGTTCAGGAAGGATATTCCCAAATAATTCCTTCTCTTTCATTATTTTTTACAAGTAACGACAAGGATGCATTAATTTTAAGTCATTATAGACCTTTTTATGACTCTATAATTGAAATTTTTGAAGACATGGATACATATGCAGGATTGTAATGAACATCACTATGCGCGTTATCTATATTCAAGGTTTTGATCTGTCTTGACAAAGCGGACTACCTTAAAGAGAAAGAAATCTATTATGAAGAAATCTGTTTATGTTCTCATATTGTTAATCATTGCAAGTAATAATCTTGTATCTGCTGAAGACAAAAAATCACCCAAAGAAATTATTCTCGAAGAAATGGCTGAAAGTAATAAATTTGAAAGATCGGTTGCTCAAAGCGAAGGCGAAGTTTTGGAAAGAGTATATGCGAGCAGAATTCGACTCCACAAGCAATTCAAAGCAATTGGGCAGGAATTTACGGAACCGCAACTATTTAAAAAGTTGTCGGATATAAATACCGACGCTTTTTATCAAGAAGTTTTTGACCATTTTCTTCAAGAAGATTTTATTGCCTTTAGTGGGGTTATGCCATTAGATGGTCTTGATGGAGAGGATTTCTTTTTTATATATCATAATCTTTATCGTATTGAAAAAAGAGAAAAGAAAAAACTCGGAGAAATTTTTCCTGATTTGAAGACAAAAGAATTAGAAAAATTTTCTGTTCAAGGATGGAAAGATAAAGAAGTTTCTATAGTCTCTGTTGGAGATGGACTTGTTAAACTAGATTCAATAGTAGCATTAGCGAGTAAGGCTCTTGGTGGGACATATAAAAATGGGTATGTTATTGTAATGGTTAAAAACATAGAAGAGCTGAAAAAAGATATTACCGTAACGCATGAACTCGGGCACGCCTTTGTAGACAAGGCATTAGATATTCATTCAGAAATCGACGATAAAAGATTTACGTATGATGGGAAAGAACGAGCCTTAGTGCAATTTGATGAACTCTTTGCTTATTTCGTAGAATTAAAATGTGGAGGTAGATTTTTAGATACGATTGAACTTGCTACAGGACAAAATTATTCAACAATCTATCAATATAAATTAACCTACGATATTTTTGCTCAAATAGTAGCTGATAAAAAATGCAACGTAGACAATTATAATAAACTTTCGGCAGATGAACAAAAGAAAGTACAAGAGAATATTATTTCAGCTCTTGAAAATGAAATCTTTACTAAGATCTTACCTGTGGTTGACAGTACAGTAAAACATCAAAATGTATCACTTCCGTAACAATTTTTTTAACTCACTCTACATTCTCTCATAATTTTTCTGGCAAGAATTTTGCATGCATACATTTTCATGAAGCGAACTCTTGTTATTCTATCGCTCTTTATTCTCAGCTGTGCGCATGAAGAATTAACAATTATTACAACTATTGATCCTGATTATGGGTTTGCTACTTCTGAAACTACTATTACCGTCAAAGGCATACATATTCATGATCAACTAAAAGTTTATTTAGAT
>JAHFAK010000094.1 GCA_023250585.1 Deltaproteobacteria bacterium | reverse complement strand
CACCTCGATGTCTGGTGAATTCAGGGAGTCGAGAGTCTCTTCAGAACTTGTTGTGCCTAGAGAATTTTCTGGAATTTTATCATCTTCACTACTAAGACAAGAAATGTTTAAAACTATTATAGAAAATAACCCCAGGGTATATATTTTTTTCATGACTCGGTTTCCTCCTCTATCAACTCACTTAATAAATCAAGCAAATTCCATGCCAGAAACGTTTGTTTTAATAAATAAATGCTCTCTTGACATAACGTCCCAGAAGTATTATTGAATATGGCTTCAAATTCATGTAGAGAAAGGTATAAAAGATATTTATGAGTTTAGAAAAAATACGAAATATAGGAATTGCAGCTCATATAGATGCAGGCAAAACGACGACGACGGAAAGAATTCTTTTCTTCACCGGACTTAATTATAAAATAGGAGAAGTCCACCACGGAGAAGCCACTATGGACTTCATGAAGCAAGAACAAGAACGTGGTATTACGATTACCTCTGCGGCTATTACGACAAAATGGCTTGATCACCAAGTTAACATCATTGATACCCCCGGACATGTTGATTTTACCATTGAAGTTGAACGATCTATTCGTGTTCTTGATGGGTTGATTGTCGTATTTTGTGCCGTAGGCGGTGTTGAACCGCAATCAGAAACAGTATGGAATCAAGCAGAACGCTATCATGTTCCTCGCATAGCATTTATCAATAAGATGGACAGAGTTGGCGCAGACTTTTTCGATTGTATCAATGGAATGATAAAAAATCTTGGAACTACTGCTGTACCATTTCAATTACCTGTAGGAAGCGAGGAGAACTTTAAAGGCATGATTGATTTAGTCAATATGGAATATGTTTGTTTTGAAAATGATAAAATGGAAATTCTTCCCGTTCCCAATGAATATAAAGAGGAAGCTCACAAATATAGAAATCAACTCCTTGAGCATTTAGCTGATTTTGATGATACAATGGCTGAGAAATATTTAGGGGGCGAAACTATTGAAGCCGATTTTATTAAAAAAGTAGCGCGTGCAGCGGTAATCAAATCTTTTATCACACCCGTATTTTGCGGTTCTGCATTTACTAATAAAGGAGTTCAAACACTTCTCAACGCAGTTGTTGATTATTTACCTTCACCAATTGATAAGGGTAAGGTAAACGGCACGGATGTTAGAGATCCTGAAAAAGTTGTTGGTCGTAGCCCTGCTGTAACAGAACCATTTTCAGCACTCGCATTTAAAATTATTCATGACCCCTTCGTTGGGCAACAAACCTTTATTAGAGTTTACTCGGGAAAAATTACTTCAGGGGATAAGATCCTAAACGTAACCAAAAGTGAACCAGAGCGCGTGGGACGAATTTTAAGAATTCGTGCAAAGGATCGTGAAGAAATGACCGAGGTAGCTGTAGGCGATATTGCTGCGCTCATTGGTCTTAAGTATACGACAACAGGAGACACTCTTTCTGATTCTGTTCATCCCTTGTTATTTGAAAAAATATTTATTCCTACCTCTGTTATTAGTGCAAGTATCAAGCCTGCAAGCAAAAAAGAAGACGAAAAATTAGGATTTGCATTAAATAAACTTGCTCTTGAAGATCCTTCTTTTTCGGTAAAATATGACGATGAAACTCAAGAAACAATTATTTCAGGTATGGGAGAGCTTCATCTTGAAATTATTATTGATCGTTTGAAAGAAGAATTTAAAGTTGAAGCAGAAATAGGTAAACCACGAGTTGCATATAAAGAAACTATATTGAAAGAAGCCGATGCTGAGAAAAAATATGCAAAACAATCCGGTGGTCGTGGACAATATGGACATTGCTTACTTCGCATCGAACCAAATACGGGGAAAGGTTTTGAATTTGTTGATCAGATTAAAGGCGGAGCTATTCCTCGCGAGTTTATTCCTGCAGTTCGTAAAGGTGTGGAAGAGGCTTGTCAAAAAGGTGAATACGCAGGTTTTCCTGTCGTTGATGTAAAAGTAATTCTCTACGATGGAAGCTATCATGATGTTGATTCATCTGAAATTGCTTTTAAAATAGCCGGATCTCTTTGCTTTAAAGAAGCAGTTCGTAAGGCTAATCCAACGCTTCTTGAGCCGATTATGAAAATTGAAATTAGTTCTCCTGACGAATATTTGGGTGATGTTATGGCTGATCTTAACCGACGTCGAGGGAAGATCGAAAGCATGCGACGATTCCGTAAAGGATCACAGAAAGTTGCGGGAAAAGTTCCTTTGAGAGAAATGTTCCAATACTCAAGCACGCTACGAAACTTATCCAGTGGAAGAGCTAACTACAGTATGGAATTTTTCCAATATCAAGAACTTCCTCGCAGTGTTCAAGAAAAAGTCTTGGCTGAAGTTGCTGAACGAAAACTAGCAGAAAAGAAATAATTTATTCTTTTGTAATGAGAGAAGGATATACATACAAAGAACAGTAATTGTTATAGATCGTATCGTAGCGATTATAGGCAATAAAAAATGATTGTTTATTTTCTGTAGAAGATTGACTGTCAATTGTGGCTAATCCAAATATACTCACATCTCCTGTGCTTTCAGTTCCATCCGATAATGTTAAAGACAAAGTCAAAGGGGAATCAAAATTTTCAAAGCTGTATGTCGTTTTGCCTTCAAGTATATCATGACTATTTAAAGTAATCGCTGCGCTGTCTCCAATAATTTTGTCATTGGTAACGTCATCATCGCTTGTATTTATGGCAATAACAACAGACGCAGTTTTAGTTTCTGCATACATATAAATATCTAAGATGATATCTTCTGAGAATGTATCGGTGCCGATTAAAGCCTGAAAGTCTTCTTTAGTACAATGCGAATCAATCCAATAGTCTGGATAATCACTTTCGGTGCTTGGTACAACTGCCGCTGTGTAATGTAAGTCAGAAAGGGATAGAGGAGTGTAGTCAAATTGATAAGGAGATGCTATCGTGAGCGAAAGATTACATCCATTCGTTTGGGTATAATAATCATGAATGCGAAGACTATACGAAAAATAATCCTTCGTATATGCGATCGTATATAAATTATTTCCCTCTCGTGCATTGTATTGATAGGTATCTCCAATAAAGCGACTATCTTGAAATAGCGTATTTCCATTTGTGTCTTTAAATGAAAGTTGTATATATCCTTTGGTATCTTTCTGAGCATTAACATACACAGTCGAGCTATTGTAAAGATTGAGAAGATCGGAATAAGCGCTACAATCTCCACTTATAGTGAAAGCAGCGCTTTCTTTCCATTTTGTTACATCAATAAGTTTATCTTTTAAGAGTTCGCCGGTTGGAGGATGCTCGGTTGAAATATCTTTTTGTACGAGCGGATCATTCGTAATGGCTATATATGATACACAATAAGGGAGAGTATCTTCTGCAGTATCAGAAACATCCATATATATATTGATAAGAGGTAGATCATTAACGCTCTCTGAAGTATAAGCTCCAAATGCGATTTTATATCTATCCCCTGGTACTTCTTTCCACGCAGAAGCGTATCCTAAGTTGCCTTTTAACGTAAGCGTTTGGGTATGGGATCCAAAATGTAGAGAGACAACTCCATCCATGACACCTACTTCGCCTTTTAATTCAAAGGCGGCAGGGCTTTCTGATAAGCCTGCATTGTAAAGCAGGTCTTGAAGTTTTTTTGTCGACATATTTTTGAAGTGATTGTGTGAATCATAGCACCAGCTTGAAAGTTTAAGGTTGTCGTATGGTACCGTAAATGTTTTTGTATCCATTGCTACTTGTATAGGGGTGCTTACTTTACTTATAAGAGATTCTGCCTCGGTATAATTTTTATCGATAGATCCTTTTTGAGTTAATTTTAAAATTCCTGTTGTGTTAAGAAATTGATTTTCTAACATCAAGGGACAGTTCTTTCCGGAAATTGTTTCTATAACATGTACATATCCGATAATATCGGCTCCTTGTGCATCATAATCTAATGTGTCAGCAAAACAGGCAAAGGGAGCATTGAGCATTATCATTTTTTCGCAGGAATAATTTCCTCCCCAAGGAGTGCGGTATTCAAGATTGAATCTGAAACAATTATCCTCACTTAAAGGATCAATAGTCCCTCGCATTATCGAACTCGTAAAAGAAGATTCTGCCCGTAATCCATGATCAAGTTCACCATAGATATTTGTCTCTTGAATGATGTCCATCACAAATGAACTATAGTCGGATTTATTTCCTGCATATTCTTCAAAATCTATCGTTGCATCATATTCCCCATCTAAAGTACGTTCTAAGTTTTTACCTTCTCCAACAGCAGTAATTACATGAGCATTTACAAGATCGGTATAATTTAAAATATACATAATGCCATTTTTACTTATATCTAATTGAAATATGCTGTCGCTTAATGGCGTGACTATTTCAATGGGTGTTGCGCTCAAAGATATAATAGTATAATTGGAAAAGTCTTGTGCTTCTCCTCTCTGAACTAAAGCGAAAAAATAACTTCCCGGACAAACTGAGACAGGAATTGTTTCATCATACACTAGTTTTGAAAAGATAAATGGATCGCAGGTGCTTGGATCGAATGGAATACTTGATCCAAAGGATGATTCGATTAAATATTTTTCTTGGATTAAACCAATATAAAGATCATCGGTGCCACTTGAATTCCATAGTGGACGTTTCCCTAATAATCCGGGGATTACTTCCTCGGAAGTTGAACGTACGCTCAACTGCACAGGTATTTCATCGTCTGGGTTTGTTCCAGGTACTTCTTGGATGGTATTTTTTGTATTTCCAATTCTTGTTATAGGATCAAATATACTACAGTGAATGGATACTACTGAAAAAATAAAAATTATAGAGAGATGTCGTAGAGGATACTTCATGTACATATACAATTCCATAGTTATTATACCAAAAATATACCTCCTTGAGCAATAACCTTTATATCAATAAAAAACTGTTGTAATCCCTCAAGTTATGAGGGTGAAGGTATGTTCTAAAAAAGTATTTATATCGAACGCGCTTTCCTGTTCTTAATAGTATTATGGAAGCGACGTCGATAGAAATTCTTTTTTAGAACATACCTTCACCCTTACTCCCCCCATTTATTGAGCTGTTACAAACAGTTTAATTGGGTATAATATTGAATTAAATCATGATGTTAGGTTGTTATGTGACATAGGGCACTAGTAATTGTTTAAATAATATGCTAGAATAACAGTGTAGAGACTTATTAAGCATGAGGGGGATATGAAAAGGTTACTTAACATATTAATATTATTATGCTTTATTACCTTGGCAGCGTGTAATTTGGAAGATAATGTAGGTAATAATGAAGCCCCTCCAACTTCGTCTTCTGATTCAAATTTTAAAGCCGATGATGAAATATCCTATTCAATTACATTTGACGGATCAAAAGTAGCAGCAGAGTTTTCAGATTATGAATACAATGTACTTTTCGAAAGGCTCTACAAAGAAGGGGTAACAAAGACTCAGTATGAAATTGGCGATGATACAAGTAAAGCAGGAATCATTTCTCGAAGCGATGTTGTATTGGGAGTGCATGCTGCCGGTACGGAATTCGCTCTAGAAGGATCTTTACTCTTTAAGAATCAAATAGAAAAAAAAGATACAGTAGTTGATTTAGGAACAGTGTCACTCGGCGAAGGAAAAATAAATATTACCGTAGCATTAAAGTATTTAGCGAGTTTACAATTTGTCGTAGAAGTCACTACTGATGAAGGAGTAGTAAGTGATATCCTTGCAACATTTGAATGGGATAATAAACAATATCTATGGCAGAAAAGTGGAAATACTCTTGATCTGGGAAAAGTCCTCATGAATCGAGATGGGTATGTTTATTTAATTACAACAGAAAATAACCCTTATAGGATAATCAATGTCAATGAAGTAGAAGCAAACTTAGGCGATGCAATTGATACAGTATTGAGTTGTAGTGATACAAATAACAATAATATTTGTGATGAGCTTGAAGATGATAAATGTCCCACGGTAATCAATATAACAAAAGCTGATAATGATGAAGATGGAATCGGTGACGCGTGCGATGTGGATGAAGGAGATGGAACAAATGATGAGGATAGTGATGGAGTAGCTGATGATATAGATAATTGTTTAAATGTCGCAAACACAGACCAGGTCGATACAGATGGTGATAAGTCAGGAGATGCCTGTGATACCGATGACGATGGTGATGGAATAGCCGATGGATCAGATAATTGTTCATTGGTAGCGAATGCAAATCAGACTGACACGGATGGTGATAAGTCAGGAGATGCCTGCGATACTGACGATGATGGCGACGGGAAAGCAGATACATTGGATAATTGTCCATTAGTAGCGAATGCAGACCAGGTCGATACAGATGCTGATAAATCTGGAGATGCTTGCGATACAGATGACGATGGTGATGGAATAGCTGATGGATCAGATAATTGTCCATTAGCGGCGAATGCAAATCAAACTGATACAGATGGTGATAAGTCAGGAGATGTTTGCGATAGCGATGACGATGGTGATGGAATAAGTGATTCAGGAGATAACTGTTTATTAACGATAAATGCAAATCAGTTAGATACTGATAGTGATGGATTAGGAGATGAGTGTGATAGCGATGACGATGGCGATGGAATTTCGGATGCATCAGATAATTGTCCGAAAATTTTTGATCTTATTCTTTTAGACACAGATAATGATGGAATAGGTAATCTCTGTGATACGGATGATGATGGAGACGGAATTCTAGATACGAGCGATAACTGCCAATTAATAGCCAATGCTGATCAGCTTGATACAGATAGCGATGGATCTGGTAACGTATGTGATCTTGATGACGATGCTGATGGAGTTCTTGACGTCACTGATAATTGTCCATTAGTTTCGAATGCATCACAAACAGATACCGATAGTGATGGAACGGGAAATAGCTGCGATACGGATGATGATGGAGATGGAATTCTAGATACGAGCGATAACTGTTCGCTCGTTGTGAATGCAACGCAGACCGATACCGATGCTGATGGAGTTGGCGATATATGTGACACAGAAAAATGGAGTAAAATTGATGGAGGTGGTGATTATACAGTGGCGCTTAAAGATGACGGTACGTTATGGGCATGGGGAAGAAACAACTATGGTCAATTAGGTGATGGTTCAACGACAACTAGAAGTACTCCAAAAAAGATTGGAAGTGGAACAACGTGGATTGCTATTTCTGCTGGTGATGAAAGCACGCTTGCGTTAAAGAGCGACGGTACGTTATGGGCATGGGGAAGAAACAACTATGGTCAATTAGGCGATGGTTCAACTAACGATAGTAGTAGTCCAATACAGATTGGAAGTGGGACAACATGGAGTGCTATTTCTGCAGGTCGTCAACATTCCCTTGCGTTAAAGAGCGATGGTACATTGTGGGCATGGGGTAATAATGGTAATGGACGATTAGGTGACGGAACAACATCTTCGAGATTGAGTCCAGTCCAAATTGGAAGTGGAACGAATTGGAGTAAGATTTCTGGAGGGTATGCACATAGCATGGCAATAAAGAGTGATGGTACGTTATGGGCATGGGGATATAATGGCTATGGTCAAATAGGTGATGGAACAACGGGTACTGATAGGACAAGTCCAGTACAGATTGGATCTGCAACATGGAGTCTTGCTGTGGCTGGAACAAGTCATACATTAGCGATAAAGAGTGACGGTACACTATGGGCTTGGGGCGATAATACTTATGGACAGTTAGGCGATGGTACAACGACACAAAGGACGAGTCCAGTTCAGATCGGAAGCTCAACGTGGAGTATTATTGGAGTTATTGGTCCTCTAGCGAATCATACCCTCGCGATAAAGAATGACGGTACACTATGGGCATGGGGACAAAATGGCATTAGCTATCGGTTAGGTGATGGTACAGTGACAAATAGAAGTAGCCCCGTTCAGATTGGAAGTGGGACAACATGGAGTGCTGTTTCTACTGGTTCATCACATTCACTTGGATTGCAGAGTAATGGTACCTTATGGGTTTGGGGAGATAATTTTTACGGAAAATTAGGTAGTAGCGGAGCAACGGGAACTCAAACGCCATTTCAATTAGGTCTATAGTAGAGGTTCCCTGAAATATAAGTTTTTCAGAGGGTCCTTGAGTTTCGAATTCAATGTATGTAGTGTGTAGAGCCGAATGCGCATAACGCCTCCAAAATATTCTTTACGAGATTTAATCTTGTATTTTCTTAAACTTGGCGCTACCGGCTTTGGTGGCCCAGTAGCTCTTGTAAGCTACATGCATCGCGATTTAGTTGAAAAACGACAATGGATTTCAGAAGACGATTATAAAGAAGGGCTGGCTCTTGCTCAGCTGACGCCGGGGCCTTTAGCCGCACAGCTTGCCATTTATATAGGTTATGTACACTACCGTATAATCGGTGCTACGCTTGCAGGAATTTGTTTTATCCTACCTTCTTTCTTAATAGTTTTAATACTTGGTTGGGTCTACGTTGTATATGGTGGATTACGTTGGATACACGCTGTTTTTTATGGAGTGAGTGCTGGTGTATTAGGTATCATTGCAGTAAGTAGTTATAAACTTACAAAGAAAACGATAGGTGATAGGGGTCAATGGATTATTTTTGCGACTTTTGTTTGTATAACATTTTGGTTTGGGAAAGAAAATATTGTGCTGCTCCTTTCAGCAGGCATACTCTATTGTTTGTACAAAACAAAATTTTCAATTGGCCCAAAAACATTAATTTTTACTCCCTTCTTCTTTTCTATTCCTCCGACTATTTTTTTGTCCACTCAGTTAGAACAAATCGCTGTGGTGTTTATGAAAGCCGGCGCATTTGTCTTTGGAGGGGGGCTTGCTATTCTTCCTTTTTTATATGGTGATGTTGTCAAAGAATTTCATTGGCTTACTGAACAACAGTTTTTGGATGCCGTTGCAGTATCAATGATAACACCTGGCCCAATTCTCATTACCGTGGGATTTATGGGTTATCTTATTGCTGGATTTCCCGGCGCATGTGTCGCGGCTTTTGCAACTTTTCTTCCCTGCTATGTATGTACCATAATTCCTGCGCCCTATTTAAAAAAATACGCCAAGAACCAAATTATTAAGGCATTTGTTGAGGGATTAACAGCTGCTGCTATTGGAGCTCTTGTCGGGGCAGTGATGATTATTGCTTATCGACAATTGACCGATCTTCCCACCATAGCTATTGGAACATTATCAGCGCTCATTTTATTATATTTCAAAAGAATGAGAGAACCAATTCTTATAGGAATATGTGCACTGCTTGGCTATATATTAAAAACGTATGGGGATATCTAAAAACTATGAATACTTTCACTCAAATAGTACTTTCATCCAGATATTCATGAGCAAATAAGAAAAGGTGAGAATAGGCGTAGTGTAATATTAATTTTAGTACCAGCTCAGTTAATGGGAGAGATTAAGTAATTTCTCTATGAAGATGGATCCCGCGGTCAAGCCGCGGGATCCATCTTCATTTTTCCCATTTACTGAGAAGGTGTGAAAAAATCAAGAGAGGGCTCCATTTTCTGAAAAAGAGCGATAGGAAACTGAAATGTCCAAATCGACTGTCATTGCGAAAACCTGAAGGGTTTGAAGCAATCTCTTCTTAAATATTCAAGATTGCGGAGT
>JAHFAK010000164.1 GCA_023250585.1 Deltaproteobacteria bacterium | reverse complement strand
TTACGGGAAAAAAACAAGGAGTACGAATCAGTGTCTATGCTGATCCTGATGAGTTTTTGCACCATGCATCTCAGTATCGAAATGATACGCCTATTTATATTGATTCACATTTAAAAGATGGACGAAAGGGAGAAATAATTAGCAAAGAAATTAAAGCCCGAGGTTTTACCACAATCTATCTTGCCACGGGCTCATCACCGGAGGAATTTGGTAAACTTCCGTGGATTACAAAGATCGTCGGCAAAAATCCACCCTGGTTTGAGGAGACACTATGAACCATAAAAACCATATGAGAGAAGCAGTTGATAATCTTTCAGATTGGGTACATAAAGCTTTTTTTAGTCGAAATGGAGACTACGATGAGCTAACGAAGTTAGATGTATCGAGTGTTAGACAAGCTTCAATAAGAGCTATTCTTGAAATAGAAAAATGGATCAAGCAGTTCGGGATCCAACATCGATTAAAGTACCTAGATCTTGCTTGCGGAACAAATGTACCGTTTGTTTCAAATGGAATTTTTTCTTTTTTACAAGAGTACTATCCAAATATCGAAATCAGTTATGAAGGAATTGATATCAATAAAGATATTACAAAAGCAGGAAAATTCCTATTTCCAGAAAACGTCGTATCACAAAATTTACTGTGGGGTAATGCTTTTGAACTAAAGAATAGTAAGGTGGCCATCTCAAAAAATACTTACGACATAATATATTTTGGTCTTATTCTGCATCATGCAACAGCTCAAGAAATAGTTAGTTTAGGGTTATTTCTCTCTTCTATTTTGAAACAAAATGGTGTCATATTTATTCATGATTTATTTCGGCCACATAATAAACCTCATGTAAAGAGACCGCCTGACAGACCAAGAATGATAACCGATCAATCATTATTAAAAAATATCCCGGATGAACCATTAGAGTTAGCTGTTCATTCTAGTTCTTATTCTGATTGGAGAGAGGAATTTCGAGACACATTTACTAATCATCTAAAAGATATTAATGCTCCAGAATATTTAAGAACCTCACTGACTGAACATATTATTTCAGACGATTTTCCGTATTCAATATTTGAAGTACAAGCAATCTTCGATGCCTTAGGTTTTGAAACAAATGTTTTTCCATTTTCTAATGAAGATACTGCGAGTCCATTAAAAGGTTACATTGGTTTTATTACCGCAAGGAAAATAAATTCAAAGCCTAGAAACCACATACAATATCCAATAAAAGGATACGCAAAGCTGTGAAAAATATATTTGTTTGTATGAAATTTAAATTAAAAGTTTAATGGAGCTATGTGGAGATAGTATGAGTCAGACAAAAGATATGCAAGAATCAGTTCATAGTATGCGAGGATCATTGAATCCTATCGTTGGATTTTTTAACCTCATTGACGAACAAAAACTTACTCACGATGAAAGAGAACTCTATCATGCTGCTCGAACGAGCATCAAAAAAATCGAACGAGAACTTGATACCTTAAGAATGCTTATTATTGAAAAAGAGAGATAGTTTTTCGATAAGTATAGTTAAATACGAAAAAAGGGGATTATTGTGAAAAAAATATGCTCATGCGCTCTCGTATTATTTTATTATTTTTTTCCCTCTCCCGGCAAAGCTTTTCCTCAAGGAACAGCAGTATATCCAGATGGTCGGATAACAACAATTGCTTCATTCAAAAATGAAGTTGATAGCTATGTACATGATCAGTGGATTTTCTGTTCAGAAACTAACGTTGAGTATTATGTGTCTTATCCAATTGAATATGAAGATCGATTGTATTCAATAAGCATACTGAAAAGTAAAACTTCTGAAAATTTCTACCTACGACCAATCTATCGTAGTCAAAGTAGCCTTGTGTGGAGGTCTCCAAGTCATTTCGGATTATGGGGATATTATGGAAAGGGTTATTCAGAACGAGATACCGATTTGCCCGTTGCTGTCCAAAGGTGTCTCGGCATTCAGGTAGTAGAGAACAAATTTGGAAATGATAGAGGAAAGTATTTTATTAATTTTTGGAAAAGTACTCTTAAAAAGACTTATCGTTTTAAAGCACCTTCAGAGTATTTAGATTCCGTAGAACTTCCCAAAATAATACTGACTAATCCTGATAATAAGAATACAGTCACCTTTAGTGATAATGGCTTTTATCCTAATTATCAAACGCTCTCTTGTTGGCCTCTTGCGCTTACTACTCGCTATGCATCACCCATTAAAGCATGCACCGTAAAATCAAAAAATGAAAAAATACAATTTCTTTTTCTAAAAGATTCTCATGAACTATGGCTTGCTACATCTGAATTTATAGATGAGCAAATAACTATCTGGGGTAATAGAAAAAAATCTCCAGACTTAAGTATTTTATATCACGCACGAGCTGCATTTCATCGTAATCCAGTATCTCATGAGATAGAAATTAATAGAGAGTCCTATGAATCATTCATAAAGTATCCAATAAAAATACAAATTTTTGAAGAATTACTTTCACAAAAGGAGGTTTTAAAATGAAAAAAT
>JAHFAK010000093.1:7068-10043 GCA_023250585.1 Deltaproteobacteria bacterium | reverse complement strand
TTTACATACTCGTTTTATTTCTCGTAACGCTTGTTCTTGAAGCGTATCAGGAAGTACGCAGAATAAAAATGTAGCAACAACAGCATCAAAATAGTTATCAGGGAAAGACATATCGAGGACATTCATGAGTTGTAAATCGACATGGCGATTGTTTTTGTTGGCACGTCTTTGTGCTCGTAGAAGCATTGCTTGGCTTGTATCGATTCCCGTAACAACAGCTTCTTGAGGATAAAAATCAATATTTCTTCCAGTCCCAACACCTGGGTCTAAGATTCGACCACTAAGCCCAGACCAACATCGCTTGCGAATTTTTCGATAGCGCGTGTATTCAAAATAAAAATCAAGAATGTCATAAAATGGAGCTACACGATTGTATTTGTGTTTAAGCTTTTCAACTTCAGCTTTTAAAATACTCTGGTTCATTTCCTTTACGCCATTTTATGTTACACCCAATACTTGGCCGTTGGTCGAGATTAATTACTTGATCATTGAGTAATGCATCGATTGCCTGGCGGAGGTCTATCCCGGTGACAGGAATAGTATTGCCAGGTCGGCTTGAATCAAATTGTCCTCGATACACAAGTTGTCGGTTATGATCAAACAAAAAAAAGTCAGGCGTACATGCTGCTTTATATGCTTGTGCTACTGATTGAGCTTCATCATAAAGATAAGGGAACGTATACCCTAATGAAGCATGTATTTTCTTCATTGCTTCAGGCTTGTCATCCGGATATGAGGTCCAATCATTTGAATTAATTCCTACAATGAAAATATCTTTATTTTTATAATCATTTCCAAGACTTACCAATCCTCTTTGTATATGCTGCACATAGGGACAATGATTACATATAAACATCACTAACAGACCTTTTTTATCTTTCAAATTATCCAAAGAAATTATTCCTCCCCTTACTGAAGGAAGTGAAAAATGTGGAGCTTTTGAACCCAAGGGTGTCATGGTAGAATTGACAGAAACCATATAATCCTCCTGAATTAAGTTGACAAAAGATTGTTTAGTATTATATAGTGATTTAGTCAATGTAGATAAAGGAGTCCTGACAAGACGACGAGTGCAAATGTTTAAAGAAGTATTGAGTCTGTTTCGATGCGAAAATTTCAAAACACTTCATGTAAGACCTTCATCATGAGCACCCCAAAAATTAGAACCTAAAGATGTTTTATTATAATAATTTTATTTAAGGAGTCATTCAATGCCTAAGAAGATTTATGTGGGAAATCTCCCATTTACCACCAACGAAGACGAAATTCGTGAGTTATTTCAACCTCATGGAGAAGTTCTTTCTGTGAATCTCATTACTGACCGTATAACGGGTAAACTCCGTGGATTTGGTTTTGTTGAGATGAATGATGATGGTGCTAAAAAAGCTATCGACGCATTAGATGGACAAGACTTTAACGGTCGAGCGCTTCGAGTTAATGAAGCAAAAGACCGCGAAAGAAGTCCACGAAGAGAACGTCGTTATTAATTCATTGAATTGATACAACGTTTTTAGTCTGATATAATAGGGTGTATGGTGAGCAATGTCTCATCATACATTACTATTATGGTTAAGAAAGTGCTTCGCGAAAATAAAACATCGATTTATATTAACGATAATTCATTTCTCCCTATTCTGTTCGGAGAAAACGATTCCAATCTCGATAAAATAGAAAAATTATTCAATATTCATATTTCCATTAGCAATAATATGCTTAATATCCTCGGAGATAATGAGCACACTCAACGCGGAAAAAAACTGATTGAAGGACTTGAAGAATGTTATCATAAAGGTTTTACCATTACAGGGCAAAGTATCGAAGAAGCCGCAAACATTCTCAATACTAACCCGGATAGTAATTTAGTAAAATTTTTTCTCGAACCTATTATTCATAATTACCGTCATAAACCTATTATTGCCAAAACAGCCGCTCAAAAAGAATATATTGAAACGATAAAACGCTTTGATGTAATTTTTAGCCTTGGCCCAGCAGGAACTGGAAAAACATATCTCGCTATGGCGATGGCAATTCTTTATTTACAGAAACAAAAAGTAGATCGCATAATTCTTACGCGTCCTGTACGAGAAACGGGAGAAAAACTAGGTTTTCTTCCCGGCACGCTGTCAGAAAAAATAAATCCATATTTGCAGCCATTGTATGATGCACTTCATGACATGGTTGGATCTGATATGGCTCTTACTATGATTGAAAAAGGTGCCATTGAAGTTGCACCACTTGCTTTTATGCGTGGAAGAACATTAAATGATTCATTCATCATCTTAGATGAGGCGCAAAATACAACTCAAGAACAAATGAAAATGTTTTTAACAAGAATAGGACAAAATTCAAAAGCAATTATTACTGGTGATATAACTCAAATTGATCTTACGGGCGGCAGAGAGTCTGGACTTATTGAAGCAATTCGGATATTACACGATGTCCCCGAAATTGGTTTTGCTCGATTAACCCATACCGATGTAGTACGACATACTATAGTAAAAAAGATTATTAAAGCATATGAACGACTGGAAAAAAGAAATAAATAAAAATAGCGCCCTACAAAAAGAAGATAAAAAATCCGAAGAAACGAAGCCTTATTCGGGTCTTATCGGTAAACTAAAATACTATAGCTCCCGTAAAAAACTAGAGGAATTATATCTCAATAATGCTTTAGCATCTCGGCTCATTATTCTGATTGGTCTTTCTTTCATTATTACGTATCTTGTGTATCCATCTCAACAATTATCGTACCACGCATTACAAGTAGGAGATATCGCGCCTGAAACTATCAAAGCAAACAGAAATTATATTATTGTTGATCGGAAAACTACTGAGCTCAAAAAACGCGAAGCCGCCGATAGCACACCCCTATCATTTTATTTCGATCCTACAATTAAAAAAGAACTTTTAAAGAATATCGACAAAGCGTTTCGCCAAATGAGAAACTCAAAAACATCCGATGATCCAAATAGACT
>JAHFAK010000093.1:0-6968 GCA_023250585.1 Deltaproteobacteria bacterium | reverse complement strand
GAGGGGAATACTTTTTTTTGGTGTTTTCCTTTTTCACATCGTATTTATCTTTATCGCTTATTATTTTGCTATTAACTATTTTAAGGATTTTAAACCATCTTTTAAAGACCTCATTCTCCTGAGCACTGTACTTATTATGACCATAGTTATGGTCGATACTTTCCAGTTTCTCTCAAACCTTGTCCACGAAGTTTTTTCGCAAATCTCGCTCGACGCTTTCAATTTTATCATTCCCATATTTGCATCAGGCATGCTTATCGCATTAGTGCTTAATTTTGAAGTAGCATTTTTTTATGCAATTATTTTAAGTATTATTTTAGGATTAGCATCTGAGTACTCTACTATTCTCTCAGAACGTGGAATTTATTATTCCTTCTATTGTTTCTGTGGATCGCTTATTGGAATAAAAGGAACCTATAAATCTGATCAGCGAATCAGCATCTTTAAAGCGGGAATTATACTTGGTTTATTTAACACCGTTATTGTTATTATTCTTACATTTCTTGAATCAAAATTATTTTTAATTTCAACTTTATCAGATTATCTCTACCCTATGGCGATGGCTTTTAGCTCTGGAGTGTTATCCTCAATCATTGTTTTAGGAATTACGCCAGTAGTTGAACTCTTTGGTTATACAACCGATATTAAACTTCTTGAACTTGCAAATACTGATCATCCATTGCTCTCAAAACTTGCCATTGAAGCACCCGGGACATATCATCATTCATTTGTCGTCAGTAGATTAGCTGAAAGCGCGGCTGAAGCAATTGGAGTAAACTCGCTGCTTGTTAAAGTTGCATGCCTATATCATGATATCGGCAAAGTTTTGAAGCCATCATATTTTATTGAAAACCAAGAAGGACGGGAAAATAAACACGACAAATTATCTCCCCATATGAGCAGCATGATTATTCAATCCCATGTGAAAGAAGGAATCGAACTTGCAAAAAAAGCAAAACTTCCTAAAGTAATCATAGATTTAATTCCCCAACATCATGGAACAAGCCTTATTTCATATTTCTACAATAAGGCTCGAAAAATGGAAAATAAAGAAGTTGAAGCCGTTGATGCTCAAGATTATCGCTACACTGGACCTCGTCCACAATCAAAAGAAGGCGCTATCATTATGCTTGCTGATTCTATTGAAGCTACGGCACGGAGCCTTGAGGAGCCAACACCTGGCAAGCTCAAAGAGGTGGTTGATACAACGATTACAAAGCGATTTAAAGATGGCCAGCTTGATGAATGTAACTTAACGTTTAATGATTTGAATATCATTGCAGAAAATTTTACCAATACACTCATTAAAAGTATTTACCATCCGCGTATTAGCTATATTCTAGAAGAAAAGCAAAAGGAATTGAAAACAGTAGAGCTCAATAAAACACTTGGAGTAGATGCCATCAAAAAGGCCCTCGATGATGAGAAAGATTAAGCCCGCTTTTAAGATGTGGCTCAAAGCATTAGAGTGGATATTCTGACAATATCATATGCTCATTAACATTATCAATCGACAAAAAACATTCAGGATAAATCAATCAGAAATTCTAAAAAAGACTACATATATCCTTACCTCTCTTTCATTACCGAAAGCAGAAGTCGTTATTCTTTTTACTAATAATCGATATATAAAAAAATTAAATTCCCAGTATAGACACCGTAACTATGCCACTGATGTACTGTCGTTTCCAATGAGAGAAGGAAAATTTGGAAAATTAAACTCACCTATGCTTGGAGATATTGTTATCTCCGTTGAAAAAGCAAATACAAACAGCAAAATTCATAATTTTACACTGCGAGAAGAACTACTCTTTTTAATAATTCATGGAATTTTACATTTACTTGGCTATAATCACGAAACAAAAGATGAATTGAAAAAACTTGAAAGGATTCAAAATAAACTCTTCAATGAAGTTATTACGTAATAATTATTTTCTTTGTTTCTTATCCGCCCTGTTTGGTATTCTTTCATTTCCCGTCGCATTTTTTTCTCATGAATTATTTCATACAGTAGCTGTTGAATTTTTTGCGTTCTTTTTTCTTCTTCCCTTTTTTAGAGTTATCAAGAATCAAAGCCCACGCAGAAGCTTTACTTACGGAATCATTATGGGAATGTTTTTATATACGGGCACACTTTTTTGGATCACAATTGCAATGAATTACTTCGGCGGGTTGACGTTACTCGTAAGTTTTTCTCTCATGCTTCTATTATGCTTTTACGTAGCTTTGTATGTTGGAGTTTTTGCATATTCCATTCGCTCTCTCGAAAAAAAGCTGAATGTTCCCTGTTATTATTTTGCTCCTTTTGTATGGACAATTTTAGAGTACGCTCGAACCTATGTGATTACAGGCTTTCCCTGGTGTAATATTGCTTACTCTCAGTATTTAAATCTTGGCTTTATCCAAATACTCGATGCCGTGGGAATTTACGGAATTGTCTTTGTAATTATTCTTATTAACAGCACCTTATATATGTTTATAGATATCTCCTTTATTCAGAAGCAAAAACTTAATCGCTTCCAAAAAAGTTATCTTGTAGCAGCATTTATTATAGTTTGTAGCTTTTATTTCTATGGTTATCAAAAACTTTCCCACCCCATAACAGGGCAAAAATTGGATATAGCCGTTGTACAAGGAAATATTGCACAAGATATAAAATGGGATGAAGCTGATGCGCGACGTATTATTAATATCCATAAAAACCTTACATACAAAGCTCTTGAAAAAAAACGTTATGATTTAATTATCTGGCCTGAAACTGCTCTTCCTTGGACATTAGCTTCAGATGAAACTCATATGCCAGATTGGATGCACATTGAAAAATCTTTTAGTACCCCTCTTCTCGCAGGTGCACTAACTCGAGATAAAAAATCTAATTACGAAAAACTTAATAACTCAGCCCTGCTTTTTTCTCCTGAATTCATGATTATAGAACGCTACAGCAAAGTTCATCTTGTTCCTTTTGGTGAGTATGTGCCATTAACTGCTTATCTTGAATTAGGGACACTCGTAGCTCAAAGCGGAGCTTTTTCATCGGGAGAAGGATTTAATCTTATCTCACTTGGAGACAAAAAATTTGGAACCTTCATCTGCTTTGAATCAATATTCCCGGATATAGGCCGCGCATTTAAAAAAAATGGCGCTGATTTTCTCGTCGAACTTACAAATGATGCTTGGTTTGAAAGGACTTCTGCTCTTTATCAGCATTTGAGCATGGCAGTTTTTCGAGCGGTAGAAATGCGCTTGCCACTTGTACGATCGACAAATACCGGAATCAGCGCCTTTATTAATCGAAATGGAAAAATTGAAAGTGCGCCTGAAGCCTTTACTGCAGTAGCACTTGATGGCTCGATAATGCTACAAAAAACAGAAACTATATATGAACGATATGGGGATTGGTTCTTTTGGTTACAATGTTTTGTTTTTGTTACTTTGATTATATACCTTATCATTAAACGAAAATATGCGATTCAATAAATACAGTATTTTGTTTTTTTTATTTTTTCTTGCAGGGCTTCATGCTGAGCCCAAACGTTCAGTAATAAAAATATCAAAAACTGCTCTCTTTGAAACTTACCGCTTTGATATTATCCAGGAAGATACGCGTTATTTCTACATAGCTACCAATGAAATTGAACAAAAATACTTTTTGTCTCACGGGATTTATTTTGAAAATGTTATTCCCGATATAAAAAAGTTTTATAAAAAAATTAATTACCTTACGGATTATCACTCAAATGAATCAAGCCTAACTCTCTTGAATTCACTCGTTTTTCCAAATTTTTCATCAGTCGCATCAATTGGCACATCAATTGAGAATAGAGATATTTCAGCATATAAAATAACAAAAGATGAGAATGTATCAACAAACTGCTATATCATTGGTCTCCAACATGCACGTGAGTGGATTGGAATGGAAGTCGTTCTTTCGTTTGTTCAATATCTCTATGACCATAAAGATGATGAAAATCTTCAGAGCATATTTTTTAATAAGGTTATTTGGCTCATTCCTATTATGAATCCAGATGGACTTGAATATACACGGACAACCGACCGACTCTGGAGAAAAAATCGACGGGATAATCTCGATGGAACTTTTGGGGTGGATTTAAATAGAAATTACGACTTTGAATTTTTAACTAACTCTTCCTCAAATACTGCTTCTGAAACCTATCGTGGTGCATCAGCTGTATCTGAACCTGAATCAAAATCTCTTGTTGATTTGATTAGTAGCCAAAGTCTTGGCGGTCTTCTTGATTTTCACAGCTATTCACAATTTATACTGTATCCGTGGGCTTATACGATTGATTCAACAGACCATGAAGTTGTTTTTAATAATCTTGCGCTTGAGTGGCAAAAGCTTATTAAAAAAGTTAATGGCAGAGTGTATGAAGTTGGTCAACCATCTAAACTTTTAAATTTTTCAAGCGGTGGAACTTTAATGGATTATCTCTATGGAGACTTCCAAAAATTAACGCTCGCTTTTGAATTGCCTCCTGAGAATACTGCGAGTAATGGCTTTGAACTTGATCCAGCTCTGATTAAAGAAATATCAAATGAAATGCTTCCCGTGCTTCTAAATTTTATTGAAGTGTGCGATGAAAAATATCTTGAAAATCAATCGGGAACAAACGCTCAAAATGACACAGTCACCGTGTCAAGTGGCTGTGGGTTACTACGATAATACCCTTACTCTCCCATTAATTGAGGAGAGATTAAGTAATTTCTCTATGGAACTGGATCCCGCGGTCAAGCCGCGGGATGACAATTTGAGAGTATTTCCCGTTTGTCATCCCGTGGCTTGACCACGGGATCCATCTTCATTTTTCCCATTAACTGAAGCATTACTAACCTATACTTTCTTTATTTGTCTGTTGGTACTTTATATGCTACAATGATTATATGAAAGCGACAAAGCTCTATCGTGGCGATACCATTAAACTCATTGCACCTGCGAGTACTTTTCATAAAGACCGATTTATCATTGCTAAACGAAATCTAGAGAAATTAGGATTTAAAGTAACACATGCTCAATCGATTTTTAATCGCTACGGAAATTTTGCTGGTAAAGATGAAGTTCGAGCAAAAGATTTTATGGATGGAATTACTGATCCAAATGTAAAAGCGCTTTTATGTATTCGAGGAGGCTTTGGATCAGCAAAAATTATTTCTTCTTTAGATTCTCAATTAATTAAAAAAAATCCTAAAATTCTCATTGGCTTTAGCGATAGTACCTTTCTCCACATATATTTTCAAAGTCTTGGAATTCCTAGCTTTCATGGGCCTATGCTTATGAGCTCATTTGAAAAACCCACGCGACAATTTCTCAAAGAATTTAAACATATTTTTATAGACAATAAACCTCTTCCTGTTTTCGGAGATAAACAAACATCGGTATTGAGAAAAGGCAAGGCATCGGGAAAAGTAGTTGGAGGAAATCTTGCGCTTGTTATGTCGACCATGGGAACGCCATATGAAATTAATACAAAAAATGCTATTCTTGTTTTAGAAGATGTTGATGAGCCCCCGTACCGAATTGATCGAATGCTTACTCAATTACAAATGGCAGGAAAATTAGATGAACTTAACGGTCTTATTTTTGGTGAGTTTAAAAATGCAATTGCCACAACTAAATATAGTTTACCACTCATAGACATCATAAAAAATATAACAAAACACTATGCTTTTCCCATTCTTTATAATTTTCCTGTTGGCCATACCAATGCGAGGAATCGTATACTACCCTTAGGAATCCAGGCTCTGATTAATACTCATGATATGAGCCTGAATTATCAGGAAAAAGCATTAAAAGATTAATACAAATTGTAGTAATGCCTCAGTTAGCGGTTGAATGCATTCCTATTAAAAAAATTTTGAACTAACAATGCTTGCCTTTTTTTTCTTCCATTCATTTTTATGAAGTGTATAGATGAAACGTATTCCATCAAGATATGATTCTTTTCCAAGTTTATAGATATCCCACAGGTATGGATACATAATCACCGCTCCAAAGCTAGGACAACGTTTCGTAGATGTATGTTTGTGTGATTTTTTTGAAACTATCATGTCATTCCAATAAGCCTGACGTACATCAGGTCGAATTTGCTGCCATAATATTGTCAGTAATTTTTTTTCTTGAATATTAGTTGTGTCTCCGGAAATAAGTCTTACATCTGATTCCCAGCGAATTTGAACCAAACGTTTGTGTGAAAAAAGACATCCACTCATCTGAGGATTGTTTAGAAGATCTTTCCATTTAGATGATTCGGTATGACAGGCAATGACAAGCGTATTAAAGAATTCACTATAACGAAAATGCACCGTCCTCACATGTGGATGACCACCCTTTGATGCTGTCGCAAATTGACCATACGAAGGATCATCTTTATCTTCAGTCCATTCAATAATAAGTTTCTCAATTTCCTGCGGAGCACAATCAGTTTTCATTAATCTGGCTTATACAGAAGCCCTATCACTCCGTCAATATTCGACAATGTAATGGCTCAGAAGGTGTGAAAGAATCAGATTTCGAACGTGATCCCTCACCTGTCATTGCGAGGAGGACACGTTTTCTTGTCCGACGAAGCAATCTCAAGCAGGTTCGGGATAAACTCCACAATCGTGCATATGTAAGAAGAGATTGCTTCAAACCCTTCAGGTTTTCGCAATGACAGTCGAATTGGATATTTCAGTTTCCTATCGCTCTTTTTCAGAAAATGGAGCTCTCTCTTGATTTTTTCACACCTTCTCAGTTAATGGGGTGAGTTAGGGAGTAGGCATTACTCGACAATACTATTGTGGTATAGTATGTAAAGATGATAAGAATACATACATGGATAAATTTATTACGATCAGCCAACGATTAGTCCCGCGATTTTTTTATGGAACTGCGTGGAAAGAAGATAAAACGCTAGATCTTACACAACATGCACTCGAAACCGGATTTAGAGCGATTGATACAGCGAATC
>JAHFAK010000163.1 GCA_023250585.1 Deltaproteobacteria bacterium | reverse complement strand
AAAGGAGTTTTCTTATGGCACAAAAGAAAGTAGTACTCGCCTACAGCGGCGGGCTTGATACGTCGGTAATTTTGAAATGGCTCATAAATCAAGGCTATGAAGTCATATCATTCATTGGCAATGTTGGCCAAAAAGAAAATTTCAAGGAAATTGAAGACAAGGCATATAAGACAGGATCATCAAAAGTATACACACTCGACCTGCGTGAAGAATTTGTAACCGATTATATATTCCCTGCACTCCGCGGAAATGCTCTCTATGAGGGCCGCTATCTTCTGGGTACAGCGCTCGCTCGGCCACTGCTGGCTAAAGCACAAATTGAAATTGCAAAAAAAGAACATGCATCGCATGTTTCTCATGGATCAACCGGAAAAGGCAATGATCAGGTTCGCTTTGAACTGACATACTATGCACTCAATCCGGAAGTTAAGGTCATTGCCCCATGGAAGATTTTAGAGTTTTTAAATTCATTTACGGGGAGAACCGATCTCATCAATTATGCGAAAAAATGGAATATTGGGATAAAAGCCTCAAAGAAAAAACCCTACAGCGAAGATGAAAATCTCATGCACATATCACATGAGGCAGGAATCCTTGAGGATCCTGCATTTAAGCCCGACGAAACTATTTTTTCTAGAACACTATCTCCCAAAAAAGCTCCTGACCGAGAAACAGTTATAGAAATAACATTCAAAAATGGTACGCCGGTTCTCATAAAAAATCTCAGTGCCAACACAAAAAAATCAGGCGCATTACATCTGTTTATGTATCTCAATGAGCTTGGTTCTCTAAACGGCATTGGAAGAGAAGACATGGTAGAAAATCGCTTCATTGGAATTAAATCCCGTGGAGTTTATGAAACGCCAGGTGGAACAATCCTTTGGAAAGCACATCGCGATCTCGAAGCACTCACGATGGATAAAGAAGTTATGTTTCTGCGCGATTCACTCACGCCAAAATTTTCTCAGCTTATTTATAATGGATTGTGGTTTTCACCGGAAATGGAATTCTTGATAAGCGCGTTTAATAGGGCCCAAGAAGGAGTTGATGGAAAAGTTACGCTTTCGCTCTACAAAGGCAATGTGACTATTATCGGTCGCGAATCAACGAATTCTCTCTACAACGAAAAGCTTTCAAGCATGGACGAGGCGGGAGGTTTTAATGCTTTAGATTCTTTAGGTTTTATCAACATCAACGCACTTCGCTTAAAAGCACATCATGCGGTTTTAAAAAAACGAAAGGCTCGTGTATCATGAAAAAACTTTGGGATAAAGGATATGCAATCAATAAAGAAATTGATTGCTTCACCGTAGGCAATGATTATGAACTCGATACTATCCTTCTTCCCTATGATTGCCGCGCATCGATCGCTCACGTAAAGATGCTTGCCAAAATTAATATCCTTACTCACACTGAAGCAAAAAAAATCGAAAAAGAACTCGAGCGTATTATTGTTCTTCATAAGAATAAAAAAATTACCGTGAAACAAGAAGACGAGGATTGCCATACGACTATTGAAAAATATTTAATCAAGCATCTTGGTAATCTTGGGAAAAAGGTTCATACCTTCAGGTCACGTAATGATCAGGTGCTTACGGCTCTCCGGCTTTATTATAAAGATGAAATTACTATCATTATTTATTTAATACATTCTTTTATTGAAAGTTTAGAAAGCGTTAAAAAAAAATATGGACGAATTGCATTTCCTGGATTTACACACACGAGAAAGGCAATGCCATCATCAATTGCATTATGGATGGATGCGTTTATTGATTCGATGAAAGATAATCAAAGGCTCGTCGATGTACTTCTCGATCTCATCGATCAATCTCCGCTTGGTACTGGAGCAGGATTTGGCTTTTCGGAAAAAATCGATCGCGTGTATACCGCAAAACTCTTAGGATTTAAACGAGTTCAAAAAAATCCTATCTATGCTCAAATATCGAGAGGAAAATTTGAATCATCAATTGTGCATGTGTTAACGCAAATCATGTTTGATTTGAATAAGCTTGCAACAGAACTCATTCTATTTTCAATGCCTGAATTTGGATTTGTGATTCTTCCGCGTGAGTTCACAACAGGAAGTTCGATTATGCCCCACAAACAAAACCCCGATGCACTTGAACTCATTCGTGCGTACTATCATGATGTTCTTGCACAGGAATTTAAAATTAAAACACTAACGAGTAATTTAATCGGAGGCTATCATCGCGATCTTCAGCTTACGAAAGAACCAACTATGCATGGATTTATGATCACAAAACAATGCCTTTCGATAAGTTCTTTAATTATAAATAATCTTTCTATTGATAAAGAAAAGTGTCGAGCAGCACTGACTCAAGAACTCTACACAACAAGCGATGCTTACGCATTAGTGAAAAAGGGCATGTCCTTCCGTGATGCATATCAAACAATAGGAAAAAAATATACCAAAGGATAAAAGTTGCCCGGCAACTTTCGGTCACACAATAGCAAGTGTTCCACTAATTATTTTCTTACACTTCTTACTCCCGCATGTACATTTCATGGGGAGCCCTACAATAGCTTCGAAAGACATATCGATAGTAATTTCTTCTCCTTTT
>JAHFAK010000162.1 GCA_023250585.1 Deltaproteobacteria bacterium | reverse complement strand
CGCCAGGGTAAGAACGGTCAGCTATGGCCACTGTTTTTCTTTCTCCTTCTATCTCAACAATGTCGCCTGGCTTTATTTCTACTTCAGATAAATAGCCGGAATCTATTCTAACAATTCCCTTATTTACATCGTCCTGTATTGCTTCTGCAACCTTTAATTTTAATTCTTTGTCCACCATTTTATTTGCATTAGATAGGTATTAAGTTTTATAAATGTTGCGATTAGAAGTTTTATTCAAATATAAAAGAACGTTTAATTCAGTTCTACAGATGAATTATAAAGAAGAATTAAAGAAGTTTTTTGGAGATAGTGTCGATAAGCAAGATTATTTAATTAAGGTATCCATTCTTCCCTATCATTAGGACTTGAACAGCCATTGTCTGCAGGATAATCTGTATACGTGTCACGATCATTATCTATGCCATCGCTGCATTGAGGAGTTCCAGTTTCCGTTGAATCCTGCGGGCTGGTACAACCAATATCGGTGGGATAATCGACAAACCCATCTCCATCGTTGTCTTTTCCATCACTGCATGCCGGCGGAGTGCCACAGTCGGTGATGCAGTACTCGTAAACATATGTGTTGACCGTACCATCTTGATTCTCGTTAAACATGATCTCTCCTTTATTGTCTTTGTCGTGATCTCCCAAAATCAAGCCTTTTCTTAGAGACAAGGTGCGGGGCCTGAACCATGAATTGCTCCACGCAAGTCCAAAGTTGTGTTCTCCAGTCGATTTGTATATCAAAGTGTTGTTTTCATTGTTAAATATAAGTTCTTTCTTTCCGTCTCCATCTAAGTCGACTGCTTTGACTACAAATGGATCATACCATATTGTTGGCGGAAGTGTAAACAAAAATCTTGCGGTTTCTTGGAATGAGTTGTCCCCGGTCGATTCAAACACTCTAAAATCACTCATGTAGTTATTATTGATTATAGTATCTCCCCCTATTACAAAATCCTTTTTCCCATTGCCGTCAAGATCACCAGGGCAAATAGCATTTTGAATATTAGTTTTTGCACCATTGTCTCCATGCATTTCCGTTGACCATATTTCAGAGTATGAATTATCTCCTGTATTCTCAAGCATGTGCACATCCGGTGTAGAAGTCCATATAAATTCTTTCTTGCCATCGTTATCAATATCATCACAAGCAACAATTTTATATACAGCTGGCTGCTGCAACGTTAAGGGCAGTGTGAAAACTTTTGAATAGCTATTGTCTCCGTTCATTTCATACATATCTATGAAATTGTTGGTAAGCGATTGCGGTCCAGTAGAATCCCTAACTAGGATTTCTTTTTTGCCGTCATTATCAAGATCATTGGATATTATACTGATGCGTGTATAAAAGCTTGTCGGGATTCTAAAAACTTCATTTCCCGGGTAACTGCTTGTGGAATTACTCTCATAAAGTATTACGTAATAATTGTAACTCCAGCTGCCGTCTGGTGCTTTTCTGCCATCTCCAACGTCAGTTAACATATCGGTTTTCCCATCATTATCAGTGTCGCCGAAATCCAATACATTCAGGTCCAAGTAACCAGGAGAATCTCCCATTTTTTTAATTTCACCAATTCTAACAGGCTGATTATTATTATACTCGTATATGCCGTATTGGTTATAGCCTCTATCCGTAGCCCAGTCTTTTACTCCGTCAGCTTGTCCGTTCAGCTCCTCAACAACAAATTCTTTCTTGCCATCATGGTTAAGGTCAACTTCAGAAGTTGATAATGAAGTGTAATAAGGCGATGAGAATGTAAAAGTTCTCTTTAAATTTAGCATTTGAGAAGGTGAATTAGTTGGAGGGTGAGGACAATCTGCTGGACAAGTTGCATAAGCTTCATTTATGCTGCAGATTCCATCACCGCAATTTGTCTCATCGTTGTCACTCGGACTTGTGCAGCCAAGATCGTTAGGGTAATCAATTTTTCCGTCTGCGTCATTATCAAGGCCATCGTCACATTGTATTATGCCTCTTTCACTTTTATCAGCAAGGCTTGAACATCCAGGATCTTTTGGATAATCTGCTAACCCATCTCTGTCATCATCAATACCATTGTCACACTCTACAGATGGATTTAATTCACTTTTGTCATTTTTACTTGAACAGCCAGGATCTGCAGGATAATCAATCTTTCCATCTCCATCATTATCTTTGCCGTCACTGCATGCCGGCGCATTTGAAGAGCCGCCAAATACATATTTTCCTATAAGAATTCCAAAAACAAGAACTGCCACCAAAACCAAAACTTCATGCTCCCTTAGCAGTTTATGTTTTTCTTCCTCTTTTTTACCATTGAGATTTCGCATATGGGTAATTGATTTACTACCATACGACAACTAGTATTTAAATGTTTTTTTTCAAAGTACGTGATTAGCACAAATGAGCTTTAAGTTCATCAAAAGGATTCAATCCTTATTGTTTCCATGTCATTAAACAAGTGTTTATCCTTTCCATAATGGTCGTTCCTTTTTCATTTCTTAGCGTACCCATGATTTTTCTTTGTACTATCAATTCCCTTACCTGCAATTTTCACATACCATAACCAAAATTTGAAAGAACTAGTATTTGCTTTTTTCTATTGCTAAT
>JAHFAK010000092.1:5517-10163 GCA_023250585.1 Deltaproteobacteria bacterium | reverse complement strand
TTATTCCATGGCAACAACGTAAAGAATTAGGAATAGTCAGAAGTTTTATACTAACTAGTCTTGAACTTCTGAAAAATCCTGTTCATTTTTTTGATACGTTACAAACCTCAGAAAGCAGAGGAGGTGAAATACTCTTTGCAAGTATTTCCTATACCATTGGTTTTTTAATAAACTTTGCGTATATGTTTATTCTGAGACAAGAGCCGCTCATCAGCAAAGGAAAATTACTTATTAGTTTTCCTTTAATCCTTCTTTTTACGATTCTTTTAATTAATGTTATTGCTTTAATCATGCATTCGTTCTTAACGATTATCACATCTCAACATTACAGTTTTGAAAAAACATTACAGGTCGCACTCTATACCTTTGGCGCTTCTCAATTGTTTCAAATCATTCCGTTTTTTGGCTCATTTATTGGTACATTTTTTATGGTCATTTTTATTATTCTTGGCTTAACTACCATACATAAAATTAAATATTATCAATCTGTTACCGTAACAGTACTGCCGTTTATTTTATTATCCGTATTATTTCTCTATATGTGGACGTTGGTTAAAGACCAATTCCAAATCTAAGCTTAAAGCAAACTATTTGCTATTCATTCCAGAAAGTTATATAATAAATTATAAGGAATAGTGTAATTCTATGACAGAAAAGAAAAAGAGCGGTACAAAAGTTGTTAAATGGGAAGAAGAAGCAACAACACTGACTCTTCCAAAATCTAAGCTCGTTATTACCCAAGGCGATAATCTTGGCAAAGAATATGTCATTGAAAAATCTACCATTCGTGTTGGTTCGCTGCCCGATAGCGATCTGACTATTGATGATGAAACCGTATCGCGAAATCATCTTGAAATCAGAAAAGAAAAAGATGGCTATGTCCTCAAAGATTTAGGAAGCACCAATGGAACATTTATTAATGGCACAAAAGTAAAAGAAGCATATTTACATTCTGGTTCTCTCATCAAAATCGGCAAAACCGAAGTAAAATTCGTTCCCCAAGACGAAGAAATTGAAATTTATCCAAGCAAAAAGACCAAATTTGGCAATATTATTGGAAAAAGTTTACCGATGCGTAAGATTTTTGGTATACTTGAACGAATTGCATCAACGGATGTTACGGTTGTTATTCAAGGTGAAACCGGTTCGGGAAAAGAAGTTGTTGCACGAGCACTTCATAATTCATCGAAGCGTTCTCAAAAACCATTCATCGTCTTTGACTGCAGCGCCGTTGCGCCAAATCTTATTGAAAGCGAACTTTTCGGACATGAAAAAGGATCTTTTACCGGAGCACACGCAACTCGCTTAGGTGCTTTTGAACTCGCTAATTCGGGAACAATATTTCTCGATGAAATAGGAGAGCTTAATTTAGATCTTCAACCAAAACTGTTGCGTGCATTAGAACAACGAACAATAAAAAAAATTGGTTCCGCATCGCCTATGCATGTTGATGTTCGTGTTATCGCAGCAACAAATAAAAACCTCGAGGAAGAGGTACGTAAGGGAAGATTTCGTGAAGATCTCTATTATCGTTTAAGCGTCGTTCATGTACATATTCCGCCTTTGCGCGAAAGAAAAGAAGACATCACGTATTTGATTGATCATTTTATTAATCAATACAATAAAAAGCTTGATGAAAAAGAAAAGCCAATAAAAGGTATTGAGCAAGACGCTCTTTCAATCTTAGACAATTATGATTGGCCGGGAAATGTGCGTGAACTAAAAAATGCCATTGATAGAGCGATTACCTTTTGTCAAACCGATGTCATTACACCCAATGATTTACCTGAGCGAATTATGTTTCAATTATCATCATCCGATATGGAAATACTGCCGGTCAGTGACAGTATGGACTTTAAAGAAGCCCGCAATCGTTGGATCGAACGTTTCGAAAAAGATTATCTCATAAAACTTCTTAAAAAGAACAACCTCAATATTTCTAAAGCCGCTAAAGACGCAGGCATCGATAGAAAATCAATTCAACGCCTTTTGAAAAAATACAATCTCACTCCTAAAGAAATGTAGGAAATTGTTAATTGGCAACAATTCAGTTAATGGGGAATGGGGGAGTTAGGGAGCAGGCATGTTTTCAAAAAGTATTTCTATCGAGCGCGCTTACCCCGTTCTTAATAGTTTTATGGAAGCGACGTCGATAGAAATACTTTTTGAAAACATGCCTGCTCCCTAATAATTGAGGGATTACGTTAATTGCCCTTCTCTGCTTCTAGAAAAGTAACGCCAAGACTACTCGTGTTATGTATCTCGATAATTCTTTCTTTCAATCTTTGTTCCGCTGCTTGGTTATAGCGCTTTGCACTCAATGCAGCTCCATATATATTGGCTGAATAGAGCGTCAGACCAGCACTGGTAAAGATAGCAAAGTTCATATAGCCATACTCGGAAATTTCTTGAGATTTTCGAAAATAATCGTAGCTCAAAAATCCAAAGAAAGCGTTTAGTCCAAACGCAAGTGCAGCTTCAGTGTAATGTTCAGTATACAATTGGCCTAACCCCGGAACTACAGAGAGTAACGCTGCAAAAGCTCTGCTTTTCCTTTTTGGTCTAAATTCTCTCAGTTCTTTTGTAATAGCATTCGCAGGAGCCGATAATTCATGATCATGAACAACCAATTCAAAATTCGTTTGGGCTTTCTCATATTCATTATCAAAGAAATGGGCAAATCCTTGGTAATAGTAAATACTACTCGTATCAATTACATTTTTATAATTCTCCAAACAGAGAGCAAAACGTTCACGAGCAAATGCGTATTGTTTATTAAGAAAATAATTAGTTCCAATAATTGAACACAATTCCCCTTTATCTTTGGGGTGAGATGCGAAATCTTCCGATAATTTATAATATGATAATGCATTGTCGTATCGAGCAGCACTAAAGAATGAATCCGCTATTTTTTTCGTAAACACATATTTTTGTGAATCTTCAGCAGCATCGATAAGCGCTAATTTATAAAACGTAATCGCGCGAAAGAAATCACGTTCGTGAAAAAATGCATCACCATATCGCTCGTACTTTTTTACTTCATCTTGCAATGAAAAGACATTGTAGGAATATAATAGAAACATAACGCATACTATTTTTTTCACAATAAAATTCTCCAATGTCATCCTCTCAAAGGCAGGAATGACAAATAAGATAATTATTTATCAAAGTTGTAATTTTCAATGGGGTCATACAATCGATACCGACCATACTTCAGAATCAATGGGTATTCAGCGTATTTTGCCATATCCGGAGTTTCTTTCAACACTCTTGTCAGCGTTTTAAATGTCGCTAAAGCCATTCCCTCTTTCTCCCAAACTAATCGAAAAAAATGTGAACAGGTCGGATACATCGGGCACGGAGCGCCATCGAGTTTTGTGAGATACGTATCCCATACCTCAAAAAAAATATTTTCTTTCATCTTTAAGAAATGCTGTTGCGGGTTTTTACCAAAATTAAATGGATCTTCATACTGTGCTTGTTGTACTGATGTGCCTATGTGCTGATGTGCCGATGTTGAAGAAACAATTCCAAACATCAGCACTTCAGCACATAGGCACATCAGTACATATATTTTCATAAATCCATAGTTGTAAAAAGCCAATTTGATCGAGCGCTCGGTTCCTTATGATACGCATCAATGACTGACCCAATCCAATTAAATAACCCAATAATAGGAATGAGTATGATTAAATGTTCTATACAACACTGCTTAAAACTCTGCGTATCATTGATAAGCCATTCCCCGGTTCCCGGCAAAAATATAAAGGATAAGAATGCAGCGCTGAGGCTTGTTTCTTTTGATGGTTTATTTGATGATTTTGCAGGTATCATCGATTCCGAAGTTTTAGTTTTGGCTTTTTTAGTTTCAGTAGTAACTGATTTTGGTAACGAAAGTGTAGAATACGAAAAAGAAAATTTTTTATTAAGAATAAAATTCTCAATAGTTATTATTTCTTTACTTTCCTGTCCTTTATAATACGTAGTCAATTCAATTTGCTGGGGCAACCATAGTTCTCGATTATAAAGCACGGGGCTATTTGCTTGATAAGCAACAAGAAGCTCATGATTTTTGCTATCACGAATAACAACCTTCGATGTAATTAATGTTTCATCATCAATCCATAGATCAAAATGCACTAACCGATTTGTATAGGGCCGGACAAATGAAAGCTTTGTAAAGTGCTTTCCAAGAAAATCATTCTGCTGAGCTATTGCTATATCACTTAGAGAAATTTGTGCTAACTCATCTGCAATGAAAAGATACGGAATATTAATAAGCTGAATTGCCTTAAAATATTTTTCTTTTTTTTCACTCATTGATAACGTTTGCAATGATGTTCTGAGCGCTTGATTGTGCTTCGGTAAATATTCAACGACTTCATCATGTGTACCCATAATAATTCGTTCACCAGAAGCGTCATTCAGATGAATCTTGAAAAATTGATCTTTCTGAAAGTCAAAAAGATATCGTGTATCTGTTAATGAAATATTATTTTTTACAACTGTTTTTGTAGCTTCTAATGAAAATGATGTCACTCTCGAATCTCGGACGCGTAGTTTTTCTAAAAGCGTAGTAAAAGCACTGTTCTGGTTACTTGAGGCCATGAGTTGTAGAGGTATAATAAAAAACGAGACTAGAAAAA
>JAHFAK010000092.1:0-5417 GCA_023250585.1 Deltaproteobacteria bacterium | reverse complement strand
TCCATCATTATCATCATCGGTATCCACAAAATCATTGATGCCATCACCATCAGCATCTGTTATAAAGAAGTCATCAACCCCGTCACCATTGGCATCAAGATCCTGAGTATCAGGAATTCCATCACCATCATCATCAGCATCGGCGATATTGGTTTGGCCATCGCCATCGATATCTTCAAGGGTATCATCAATTAAATTTCCGTTTTCGTCAGTGTCAACGGCATCTACGACTCCATCATTATCGTCATCAAGGTCGATAGCATCAATGAGCCCATCACCATCAGAATCCTTGTCATTCAAGTCACTCGTATCCGCAATCCCATCTCCATCATCATCGGTATCAATTCCATCATCAATTCCATCGTTGTCGTCATCGGCATCCAAATAGCCAAAAATACCATCGTTATCTTGATCCTCAATAACGTCCTTGATTCCATCATTGTCATCATCAGCATCGACGCTGTCTTCAAGTCCATCTCCGTCATCATCAGTGTCCTGAGAGTCATGAATTCCATCGTTGTCGTCATCGGTATCGAATGAGTCTGGAATTTTATCTCCGTCTAAATCAGGTTCCTGAACATCCGCTATACCATCGTTATCATCATCAGGATCATCGGCATCTTGTATTCCATCGTTGTCGTCATCAGTGTCCTTGCTATCTCGAATCCCGTCATTATCATCATCAATATCTACATCATCAGGATTACCATCTCCATCTAAATCATGTTCAGCAATTGCGTCCCGATTATCGTTATCGGCATCTTCATCGGCGATATCGGCTATACCATCATTATCATCATCGGGGTCTTCATTATTCACGATACCATCACCATCTTGATCCTCATCAAATTCATCATCAAGTTTGTCGCCATCCAAATCACCATGCGAATCATTAATCTCACCCTCGGCCAAATCAGGAATACCATCTCCGTCGGAATCGCTTTGAGTAGGATCACCGCAAATACCTTTGTGGCAGTCATCCTCACTATCCAGAATGCCATCATTATCATCGTCTGTATCATCAGTATCTGAAACCCCATCACCGTCTGAATCGATAGTATCCAAAGCGGTAGCAAGAAGATCGCAACCTGTTTTCATGCAGGTACCAAGATTAATAACAGAAAGCTGCCCATTGGGGCCGGAATAAACGGGAATTCTTAACGAGACTTCCAATCCATCGTCAGAAACGAACATGAGGAAATAGTCATTCCCGGTTTCTGTCCGAAAAGCAAAAGTGCCATCAGAGTCTAAGGTCTTATTGTCAACGCATTTCCCTTGAGCTATGCAGACATAGAAATCAAGTTTCCCAAAATTGTCCATATCGAGTTCGGTCAGAAGATTTTTAGAAAGCATGCCTTTAACGCTTCGTGTGGTAACTTCACTGTCACATCCACTGATACCTCCTAAATGCAGTATGGCAAGCAAGTACATGACGACAATCAAGCCTCTCAGATACAATCGGTATTTGAATTTCATAGACTCCTTCAGTTTAAGAATTTAAAAAATAATTTTCCCAAATAGAAAGGAAAATTGCCAGTAAAATGAGTTATTAGAAAGTAATGCTTCAGTTATTAGGGAGTAGGCATGTTGCAAAAAAATATTCCTATCGACGTCGCTTCCATAATATTATTAAGAACAGGAAAGCGCGCTCGATAGGAATATTTTTTTGCAACATGCCTACTCCCTTAACTCACCCCATTAACTGAGCCATTACTATTAGAAATTGATTTTTCAGGATAAACATCCTAGCATTTATAAAAATATGAAAGGTTTTATCATCTTCATTCGCAAACAAGGAATCATGGGATTGACTATCGGGTTTATCCTCGGTGGGTCCGTCTCTAAGTTGGTTTCCGCCTTCGTGACCGATATCATTAATCCGGTCATTGGATTGTTTTTTGAGAAAGTCGATTCGCTCGAAAAGTTTGCATGGACGATCGGCGGCACGAAAATCCTCTGGGGAGACTTTGTTTCAAATCTCATTCATTGTTTCATCATTACGTTCGTGATGTATCTACTCTTTAAAAAATTGGGCATGGAAAAACTGGACCAACAATCCCATGAGAAAATCAGTCCCGGAGGCCATATATGAAATTTCTCCAAAAGTTGAGATTCGTAAAAACAGCGTTCATTGCATTAATTGTTCTGAGCTCGGTTACTTTGGAAACAGCACAAGCTGAAACTCCTCGGCGCCTTAAAGAGGAGCCCGAAGTTGAAACAAAAGATACATTTTCCGCGGAGGTCCAAGGTGGTGTTGGTGGCTTGATCGGCAGCGTAGACAGCACAGCCTTTTCGTTGGGAGGATCGACGGTATTCCGCGGGGCACAATGGCGGCAGACTTTTTCAGCATCGTCGCTTCTGACAACCGTTGATACCCCTCATGGGCAATATGGACGGGAGCTCAAGGCATCTTATCGTTTTAGATTCCTGTGGCTTCCCCGGTTTTCGAATTTTATAGGTACAGGAGTTTCCCAACAGACAACGTCCGGAGAGGATCGAGCCATTGGCGGCGATATCGGTGGGTCTTTCCATTTTTTTCCGAATCATCCGCGCAACGTTCGCCTGGATCTTGGTTACTCTCCTTCATACAGCAAGTCGACTCTGGATGAAGTCTCCCATGGACATTCGATCTTTACCGCATTGTTTTGGGAAGAACCTTTTCCAAAAAACTGGAAACTAAGCCAATCTTTATTTGCTGATGTCAATGCCCAAGAAGCGGCAAACTATTCCTTCGAGAACGTTGAAACCATTGCTTATAATGTAACCGCGAATGTTGCGATACATCTTTCGCTGACGACCACCTACGATCGCCAGCCAACCACTGGCTTCAAACGACTGAATTTTCTTGTAATGCCCGCATGTTCCTTCGCTTTTTGATATCTTTACTTCCATAAAAGAGTCATTAATTACTTGTTTTATAATTAACGATTTTATATAATATCGTTAATTATAAAACCTTTTATTAACGAGATCACACCATGGTCAACAAATTGAAAATTCATGGGAAAAAGATACATTGCCCCCAAGGCTATCAAGCTTATGTGCCTGACCCGCTGCCACCTAAAATGGATTGGAATGAAAGACTTGCAAGACACCTATCCGATGCTGACCGTTTGATTGGACAGCTAGCCAGCATTGGTTCAGCCTTGCCAAACCCTCATCTACTGATTCGCCCTTTTGTCCGCCGTGAAGCTGTGTTGTCAAGCCGAATCGAAGGTACTCAAACTTCATTGGCAGAATTATTCGCAGACGAGGCAGGAGTGGAGACAGGGCGCGATCGTTCAGATCTCAAAGAAGTCGAAAACTATGTCAAAGCTTTGGAATATGGGATAAGGCGCTTGAAAACACTGCCCCTTTCATTACGTTTCATTTGTGAGATTCATGAACAACTTATGAAAGGAGTTAGAGGTAACATGGCCACTCCAGGTGAATTGAGACGATCTCAAAATTGGATTGGTGTTGCTGGCTGTACCTTGCAAAATGCCACGTATGTTCCACCTCCTCCAGATCTACTGATGGATTGTTTAGGAGCTTTGGAAAAATTCATTCATGAATCTACTCTGCCACCACTGGTGACGATTGCTCTGGTCCATCTCCAATTCGAGGCGATTCACCCATTTCTGGATGGAAATGGTCGCACAGGACGGCTATTAATTATTCTATATCTTGTGGAACATGGTATTCTGCCTTCACCAATTTTTTATCTGAGTGCTTTTTTTGAGTCCACTAGAGACGAATACTATGCCCGTCTTCGTGCAGTAAATGAAAATGGGGACTGGGAAGGTTGGCTTGAATATTTTCTCAACGGCGTGGCTCGCCAAGCGGAAGATGCCTTGGATCGTATCAAACGGATGCAAAATATCGTCTCAAAGTGGAAACAATCATTTACCCGCAAGGCGGATAAAAATTGTTTGCTCTTGATTGACAGCTGCATGGAGAATCCCTTCATGACAGTCAATGGCATAGCAAAAAAACAGAAGATTGCTTTCCCAACAGCTCAGCGTGCCATCGACAAACTGGAAAAAGCAGGTGTCCTAAAACAAATGAACGATGCACAACGAAACCGGATTTACTGCGCCCGCAAGCTATTGGATGTTCTGAATGAACCGGCAAAGGTGTGAAGAGCTTAGATCTAATGTTGAAGAAGCCGCTCGAATCTTAAATATTTCACGCCGTACCTTCTGCAATCGTCTGAAAAAATACGACATCAGGAAGCCGGGAAGTAGAATTACAACTCCCAGACCTTCTTTTGAATCCCACGCGCTACCAAAACAGGAATGGCCATTTTTTGCAATTTGACAAGAATTTTTACCTTCTCCTGGATAGGAATATTGGCAAGTTGTCTTCGTCTTTGTCTCTTTGCTTCAAAGAATTTTTCAATTATCTTTTTGTCTTGTTTCAATATATTTCTCCCATTTTTTATCAAGTGAATAGCGCTTAAGGATCTCTTTTAAAAAGTTTTGATCAAAAGCTACTTCTTCTATATTCCTACTGTTTGATTAATTTAGGTTTTAGAATAGATAGAAAGTTCTTCGTAAAATTTTCAATGTGAGCCGCTGTTTTTTGAAAATATTCTTCATGTAGAATTGGTGAAGCAAATTCTACATGAAGGACCTTATCTTGATTTTTTAAATGTACCGGAATCAATACTTGACTGAGCCCTTTTTTAGGATGCACCAACAAATCATCCCTGATGCGAATAACATCATTAATCCAATCTTCTTTTTCTTGTATTAAAAGTGCAGCCATTTTTTTAGCAATATCTTGCTTTGATTTAGACACATTGTTGTTCAATTGGCGTATAATCTTATCGCCTTTTTCATGAAAGCCGTGAACGTTCGATGCAATAATTTGTTCTGTAGACAGTAATTCTACTAAAAGATCCAAAAAAGATTTAATTCCTGAAAAAAATCCCAACATAGACAAATGAATCTCCGGGACTTCAGCAAGACACGATATCTTTTCTATTTTAAAAGGAGTATGGTTCCACTGATCAAGGAGTGTGCTTTTATGGTGAGCACACAAACTTTGTAGAGCGGTCTTGTTTAATGCTTTTTCTAATTTTGTATAAGTATAATAAACAAACCCTAAATAAGTTTGGCATGAATCAACAATACGCTTACTATTATTGTTTTCCCAATCATTTTGATTAAGTAGATTAGCTGCGGGAACACTTGATCTATCAAGTAAAATTACAGGAATTTTTTGTTCCCGTTTATTAGTAAGGTTCTCCTCCGAGCGTATTATTTCATTATGTTCCATGATTTATTAAATTAGGTATTAATAGTGCAAATTTACGTCCCCAGGGGGATTCGAACCCCCGTTACCGCCGTGAAAGGGCGATGTCCTAGGCCTCTAGACGATGGGGACAGACTGATTTAATAGGATAGACTCTTGATTCTTTTGCCAAACTAAAA
>JAHFAK010000006.1:21048-41386 GCA_023250585.1 Deltaproteobacteria bacterium | reverse complement strand
GATCTGTCATCCCCACATAGGTGGGGGGATCCAGTCTTAGTAAACTTTGTTTCTGAATTCCCGCCTTCGCGGGAATGACACTAGAAATCAATTAAGCTTTAAAGTATTCTTTGAGACCTTCTTGGTTTGGCTTCATGGCTTTTGTTCCTTTGGTCCAGTTAGCAGGGCAAACTTCGCCATTTTTTTCATTGAATTGAAGCGCATCAACCATTCGCAATGTTTCATCAACGTTTCGTCCCAATGGAAGATCATTCACTACTTGATGGCGTACAATGAAATTTTTATCAATAAGAAAAAGGCCTCGATACGCAATTCCCGCAGTCTCTACTAATACATCATAATCGCGTGCAATTGTTTTATTAAGATCTGCAACAATGGGATATTTTACGCCTTGAATACCACCATCTGCTTTTTTAGTATTGAGCCATGCGAGGTGTGAAAAATGAGAATCCACACTGCAACCAATGAGTTCAACGCCTCGTTCTTTAAACTCGGTGAGTTTGTCATTAAATGCATGAAGCTCAGTAGGGCACACAAATGTAAAATCGAGTGGATAGAAAAATAATACAATATATTTTCCCTTGTAATTTGAGAGCTTAAAATTATCGACAATTTTTCCCCCATCAACCGCTTTAGCAGTAAAATCAGGGGCTTGTTTTCCAACTAATACACCCATACATGACCTCCTTAAAATATCATAAGTAGTTACTATTAATATGCGTCTCTCTCAAGAGCATGCTCTATTAGGTAACTCTTTTTTAGTCTTTGTCAAGATGGATATCTTTTTGCATGAGGTTATCAAAGAATTCAACTGCAAGGCCTTCTTTTTCTAATTGTAATAAAAATTCGATGGTATCTTCTACGATTTGTTTCTCAAAAGCAGAGTCAGCCCAGATAATGAACTTTTCCAGCGCATTTTTTTGGAGTAAAAGTCTGATCTTATCTTGGTGAGCAATAAGAGGAGAAGGATTTGCCGAAATACTTTGTTGTAGCTCGTCCATGAGAGCTTTAAATGATTCGTGGGTTTCTATAAAAGAAAGCAGCATATCTACCGATGGAATAATATCATTGGTATTGAGGAGCATGTGTAATTCATTAAACTCTTGGCTTTGAATAATGGTATCAAAGAGTATGGCTGCTTTTTGAATGAGGGGAATAAATTCCATCTTATTTGTGTAGAGTGAATCTAAAACATTAGTATCTAAGAAACGCATGAGCAAATCAGAGCTACTGACATTATTGACTGATAAGTAAGTAATCAGCTCCCGCCATGAAAAGGCATTGGCCTCATCAGTTTGTGCAGAAAGATACAGTGAAATGATGCCGTTAAGAGCTTGTCCATCAGTACCCGCAATCTTGTCAATAGGTTTTCTTGCTTCGGTAATAATCTTTGTTGAGCAGGAAGTGTCATGAGTAAAAAGAGAGATATATGAGGTGATCAATGCTTCGGTTCTTCTCTGATTTTTCGTATCAGTTAATACTTCGGTAACACTTTTCAATAACAGATATGTAAGATCTTTATTTGTTTCAGTAAAGAGAGGAACAAGTACTTTGTATTCTAATTCTATTCCAAATAGGGAATTAATTGTATTTCTTATAGTATTTAACGAGCAAGAATAGAGAGCACATGAGTGTAAATTTTCGATAAGACTATAAATTTTGTCTTGGCTTATTTGTGAACCATAGCTCGTAAATAGTGAAGAATTATAGTTATTATCTAATAAAGCAAGAATAAGTTGAATATAAGGATATACTTCTTTTTGGCCTATCTCAGAAAAATTTTGAGTAATAATTTTGCTTAAGGCTTCAGTATTTTCTAAAAATAATAAATTCGTTGTTAATACCTTTAATGCATTGACACTTGTTGCGCTTGATTTGGTTCTTGGATTGAGAATGCAATCACGAATGGAATTTAAATCTGGTTGTGATTTGTAGGCTGAATCAATCAGTATTTTCAAAATAATAGGTCCAGTTGATTCAAACACATGACGGAGTTTTGTGGAAACTTCTTTGATATCTCTGTAGCTCAGCACATAGAGAAAAAACGGTAAATTATTTTTAATAATATTTTCTTTATCTTTAATATATAATGGACCAAGGAATTCCTGGCTAACTGAAGTTAACTCTTCTATAATAGATCTATTCTCTTTAACTTTTTTGTCATACAACGATAAAAAGAAATGGGAGAATAGTGGTTTTTTATTATTTTTAAAAAAAGATGAAAGAGAGGCGAGGGTTTTTTGAAGGCGATCTCGAAATTCTTTCTGCGATTGAACGGTTTTGAGTATATCGAGAGTAAATAATTGAAAAGGTGTAGTATCGGCATTTGTTTGATTCAATAGAGCGGTTCTTATTAATTCTTGGAATGACTTCTCTGATTGTAAATGTTTCAATAATGGTTCTTGAGTAAACGGATTTTCATGAGGTTGTGTTAAAAAATCTAATACTTTTCGAGTAAATTCTTTGTGAGAGCTTGTATATGCGTTACTTAATCGTTCACTTTTACAGTAAAGACTATCTGAAATAGTAAAATTTTCTGTTACTTCTGCAGAGTTGCCTGCTTTATCGGCAGCATATATTCTTAAAATATACGTTCCGGGTGTATTAATTTTTGTGTCAGGAACAAATAGATTATTGTTTAGTTGATACTTGATGGAGTCTGTATCCAAATTTTTATCTTTGATTTCTATTTTTGGGATATATGAACATAATTCATGGTTTATTGGGGCATTCAGAATCGTAATAGTTGGTTTTTCGGTATCCTTTATAATACGCAATTGTTTTTTTTCAGAACTCGTATCGCTAAAATATGCTTCAAGAGAAAATGTATACACATCATCATGATCTAGTGGAACAGTCGTTTCAAAATATTTTTTATCTCCATTATTTTTAAGATCAACCTCTTTTCCTTGAATAAGTAATTTTTGTCCTTTGTTACTTACATAACCTGCTAAAGAAAGAGTAGACTTATTACTATAAGAAGAAGGAAGCGGATTAATATATATAAATTCTGAACTATTAGAGATGGTCGGATTTGAAGAATGTGGAATAGTTAGCGAATCATGTTTATTTTGATTAGAACAGGAGAAGATGAAAAATAGAAGAACGTTTATTATCGTAGCTTTTTTTGATGAGAACAACATAGGATTTAATTATATACTATCTTTAATCAAATCAATGTTTTTATGCGATTTTATAACGCAAAATTAATAGAGCTTAATTTGCTTTAAATGCGTTAAATTTTGCAATAATTTGCTTCGTGTTAAAAAGACGCATCAGCTTATCTTTCACATTAGCTGGAAATTCTGAACCCGGTTCAGGTGTGATTGTAATTAGATCTATTGCATTAACCTTCATATCCACCTTAGTAATAGAACGATGATCGCTATCCAATGTGCTTGTAATATTCAGATTAATGTTTATCGTAGTGATAAGATTTGAGTTAAAGAATTTTAATGGAATATTGGGAAGAGTTAAATTAAAATTTGATACTGTTATTATATCTCCATTACGTATACCTTGTATCCTATTGCTTGCTGCTTGTGCATTTTTTTGATATTGTTTAAAATCAATTTGTAAACTTTCTATTGTTGTATTAAGAATATCAAACGATGAGTATTGGTTTTTTTCTGGGCAAAAGTTCATTTTATTAGGCTCAAGGCATGGGTTAAGTCTAAAGGCAGTACATTCAAGGTCTGATTCAATAATTTTATCAGTTTTTTCTTGAAATTGCGTTAAAAGTTCTAAGTAGGCAATAATCATATCTTTGCTGTAATCATTACTATTCTTCTCATGAGTCGAAATAATTCCTTTAAATATGAATGTTCCGTTAAAGGGTGTTTCATTCGCTTCTAAAGAAGAAAAAATGAAGAGAAAAATGCCTATGGTAAAGTAAACTATTTTATTTCTTTGAAACATGCTAATCTCCCCAATAATATTACTTTTTGATACTTTCTGTCTTCACATTCGTTTGGCGTATAATCAGGCTTTTTCCTTCTTGAGAAGCTTGAAGACTCTTAGTAAATAAAGATAATAACTCTGCCTGTAGATTTTCAGATTCAGGAGTAATTTTGATAGTTAACGTAGGAAGCACCGTTTGTATGAGTTCATTTTGATCATTAATGGAGCCTTGGAAAGTAAACGAAAAATCTAAAGTAATGGGTGAACCACTATCGAATTCATTTGCTTTGAGAAGTACGTTTTTCCAACTGAATGCGAGTTCCCTGGGAGTTTTGATTAGAGAGTTTTCAAATATACCATTCATATCTGTAATTTGTTTTTCTGCATCAGCTGGTAATGTGATGGTAGGCTCTGGTAAATAATTATTATTAGGTATTATACGTAAACTGTTAATTTGAGCACGTGTTTGTAATGTGTTATCGGTATTTTTTGAAAAGTTTACGGTTATGTCTCCTACTGCCTTATAGAGTCTTCCTAATTCTACCGTACTTTTCAAATGATAATCTTTGTGGGAAATTACATTCCAATCAACTGCAAATGCGTTAAAAGAAATTAATAATCCTGCGAATAAACATAGACCTTGTTTCATTAATGCCTCCAGAAAAGTTATACAATCTCAATAAGCTATTTATGTAAATCTAAGATGAGAGTCAATAGGATTAAATAATTTTGTGTCAAAAATGCATTATAATTATGCGTGTGTGGGGATAAAAATAAGACGTTAAAGTTTCATGAGACATATGCTAGGGAAGGGGGAGGTATTCAAGTCTATCTCATAGTGTATTTATGAAACACATTTAAATACCTAGCATATGTCTCACATCGTATTAAATATGCATTCTCTATGCCAACTTTTATAAAAAAAAATCATTAAAAATTAGCTAGTTATAGGCAGATGTCCGTAATGTTCTATGAAAACATTGTTCTACTATGAAAAATTTTCTTTTTTGGCACCAATCTTGCTCATTTTAAAGTATATAAGGTAAGGACTACGAGGGGGAATGATTTTTAATCTTTTAAAAACAATAGGTTGGAGTATATAATGACTCACGTAGAATTAAAAAGAGTAGGAAAAGTTTTTATACCTGTTATGAAATTTTTGGTTTTTTTGCTGGGAATTTTATTAATCTACCAAGCACATGCATTTTCTTTTCCTAATAATAGCTTATATAAGATTCAAGTGGTAGCAGTGTTGCCTTTTATTGATACCTCAAAAATAGGTATAGAAAATTTTGTTAAAGACGAAATTCGTCGTGTTTTATCGCAGGAAAGTACACTTTTTGAATTAAGTGATGATAAAAAAGTCACGGAACTCCTAAAAAAACTTCATTTTGGAAGAAATAAAACTTTAACCGCACAGCATATTGCACTTATTACTAAAGATCTAAAAGCAGATGGCCTTATTTATGGAAATATATTGAAATTGGGAAGTAAGTTAAAAATAGTTGTTAAATTTAAAAACTTAAAAACAATGGAAGAACTTTCAGCTATTACTATTAATATCAGTGAATGGTATTCACCTGAATCAATTAAAGATGATATTGCCAAAGCAGTTCATCAAATGATTCAGGAAGTTCCTTATCAAGGGATTATTACGAATGCGAATGGCGATAACCTTATCATGCGTATTGATACGCAATCATTTAATCAATCACATCCTAAATATGTTCGCTTGCTACTCTTACGTGAAGTTCAAAAGAATTCATTAATCAAACAAAGAGTTATGGGATTTTCAAAAGAGGAAATAGGAGTTATTGAAATTGGTGAATTGAATCCTCCTATTCTTATGGGAAAACTTCGGTATATCAAACCTGAATACGATATAAGTGTTTCACAACTTGTAGACTTTGTGGAATCCTCTCTCAAAGATCACATTCACGATGAACCAATTACTCCTCCCACAGAAGTTGTTGCACAAAATGACAGTGCTCCTGAGCGTATTTCAGATAATCAAGTAGAAGAGACAGCACTCCCTCAACAAAAAAATCATGAAGTACAGACGGCCACTTCTAACGATGGACCTACGACTTTAGAAGAGATTGAAAAAGAATATGATAGTGAATTTATGATTAAAGAAGGTCGTCAATCTTCAGAAGCACAAGAACCTGCAGAAAAAAAGGATGAGAATAGTTTAAGTGATTCTAATAATCAAAATAATCAGATTCTCGCCAGACGATTATTATATAAGAGATCTAAGCAAAAGTATTCTTTAGAAGTGGGTTTTAGAAGTGGAGTGAGTTTTAATAATTATAACTTAGAAAGTAATGGATCAGATGTTATTAAAGGTGGAGTAAATACAAATGGGATTTATGATTTTGGTCTTTCCGGTACATTTTTTTTAAGAAAATATTTTGGAGTAGATCTTCAATTCACCCAGGGATTATTAAAAAACACCGTTGATTTAAATATCGATGAACCACAAGAAATACTCATTAGTAAACGAAAATTGGAATTCAATCTTATTGGCCGATGGTATATCTTACGCAAAAATTTACTTTCGCCTTATGCTGATCTTCATGTCGGATATGGATATTTTACCATGGATTTTGATGAAATTAGGGCAGGGGATACGAATGAACTAGCATATCTCACTTCGCAGCTCTATCATGGGGCAATTGTTACCACGTTGTTAGGATTTCCCATTATAGAAAATCGGTTGAGTGTTGAAGGAAGCTTGAGTTATTGGATCTTTCCCGTTAGCAAAGAAAGTCCTGAAGAATCTACCGGTAGAGATCCACTTGCCAATGCTTATTCATTTGGTGGAAGCGTTCTTGTGCACATTTACAAAAGCATTAGTGGGCGTGTAGGATACGAATATGAATTATTCCATGTCGATTATTTAGGAAATGGTTCACGTTTTCTTCAAGACGTTTCTAAAGCGGATTCCTATGACCGTTATCATAATATTTTCTTGAGTGTTCTCTATAAATTCTTTTAATATTAATCTATCATAGTATGAATAAAACATTGTATCTTACGACACCAATTTACTACATCAACGGCTCACCTCATTTAGGACATGCATATACAAGTATTATTGCTGACGTCATTGCACGTGCGCATCGATTATTCGGTAAAGATGTTTTTTTTCTTACCGGAACCGATGAACATGGACAAAAGATCGTTGAGGCAGCACAGAAATCTGGAAGCCCGCTTGCTCATTTTATCGATGCTCGTGCGCAGGAATTCAAAGAGATGAATACATTGTTGAATATAAGTAATTCAAATTTTATTAGAACCAGTTCAGATCTTCATAAAAAAGTGGTTACCGAGATTATTACGTCGATATATAGCAACGGTGATATTTATGCAGGTACATATAGAGGTCTTTATTGTGTTGGATGCGAAGCGTATTACTCAAAGGATGATTTAATTGATGGTAATCGTTGTCCTACGCATCAACAAGAAGTGAGAGAACTTGAGGAAGACACTTATTTTTTTAAATTAGGTAAATATCAAGACAAGCTTCTCGAGTATTATGAAAAGAATCCCAACTTTATCTTACCCCAAACGCGTTTTTCAGAAATCTATAATCGAGTAAAAGCAGGATTAGATGATTTGTCGATAACAAGAACAAGCTTTGATTGGGGCGTACGATTTCCCTTTGATCACAAGCATGTCCTCTATGTTTGGGTCGATGCTTTATGTAACTATATTTCGGGGCTTGATGGTATAAAGACATCAACATTTGCTCGTTTTTGGCCACCTGATGTGCAGATTATTGGAAAAGATATTTCTTGGTTTCATACGGTGATTTGGCCAGCGCTTCTTTTATCGGCTGGAATTTCATTGCCCAAGCAAGTACTCATTCATGGATGGTGGACGGTCGAAGGCGACAAGATGTCAAAGACGTTAGGCAATGTCATTGATCCTTTTGAAATGTCACGTGAATATGGAAGCGACGTCTTTCGATTTTATTTGATGTACAATGCGCATATGGGAAGTGATTCAAATTTTAGTCTGGCTGAATTAAAACAACAAAACAATGCTGTTCTTGCGAATAACATTGGCAATTTAGTTTCACGTGTCGTTACACTACTCAATCAATACTGCAATGGAACAATTCCAATGATTACTGAGTTTGATCCAGAAGAAAAAAAGTTTATTGAAATAATCAAAGATAACAAAAAATATGTTGATGAAATTTCATCCTATACTATACGGAATGCTCTGTTTGATGTAATTGAAAAATTTGCTGAACTCAATAAATACATAACCGATCGAAAGCCGTGGGATGATTTTAAACACAGTAATAAAAGTCGCGGAGAAAAAACTCTTGCGATGATTTGTGAATCGATACGCTTTTTAAGTTTACAGCTAGACCCATTTATTCCCATAAAAGCTCAAGAAATACGAAAATCATTGGGAACAATGAATATAAATTTAGATTTTGACTTCAAATATTCGGCGGGAAGCAAGGTTCTTGCGGAGAAAAGAATACTCTTTGCGAAACTCGAGTAATTTTTATCTAAACGAAATCTTTAAAAGCGATTAGTAATTAATAGTAAACTCAAACGCATTCTCGCCAGTTTTTTCACTTTTATACCCTTTATTAGTTTTATTATTTTCGATACTATTTCGTGCCCAATTTAAAGTAGAAGTATCAAACACTATTTCTCTTATTCTGTCTTCATTTCTGGGAAGAGCCATAAACTCATTTGTTTCAAATAAGTTTTCAAGTTTTATAATAATCCATTGCGTAAAAGTATCTTTATGTGCAAAAAGATTTTCTAGCTTTTCATAATTTCTGGGATATTCTTTGTTTAAATATTTGTTAGATGCAATCAATTCTTCACTAAATTCAATATTAAAAGCTAATCGAGATTTTAACTGTTCTTTTTTTGCATAAATTTGAGCAATCCAAATTATTCCTCTGCTTCCAAGCCGTTGATTGAAAGTATTTTCACTTTGATCATCAGCCCATTTTATTTCAATACTCCATTTAGTCACTTTTTTTTCTTTAAACAATTTATTATACATTTTAAAAACTTCTTCCAAATCAAAATTTTCATCAAACTTAATTACCGGAATTAAATCCTCTTTAATTTGTTTTTTAATTTCCAATATTGTTTTTCCATCTAATCCAAAATTATTTGCGTAATCATTGTTATAATGTTCTTCTTTCAGTTTCTCTATAAAAACAGTTCGAAAATTTTTATCATTAAAATCAAAACCCGTTTCATATATTTTCTTTAAATCATAAAAATCACGAATAGCTTTTTCTTTTCTTGTGATTGCGCATCTTAACTTCTCTGCTACTGTTTCATTTACTGATAGTGTATATATTTTGTTTTCTGGAATTAAATTTTTATTTGTAACTGGGTATTTATAAAAATGGAAAACAGTGTTTTCGAAAAGAGAGTCAATTGGTTTGTTTCGTAATCCAATTTCAAGTTTTATTTCTTCATCTTTTCCAGTGATGATAGAAGGATATGATATACTAAATGAATACTGAGTTGAATTATTAAATCCCTCCCCTTTTGGATTATTAGATTTTAGATTGAGATTTTTTATTAAAATTTTCATTTTTTCTCTTATAGGTTTCATTGTATTTGATCTCTGAGAGCGTGTTAAAATTTCTTTTGAACCTGAATAAGTAAAATCTAAATCCTCACTAAGCCTATGATAATTTAGATAAACTTTATTTAAGAGTGTCCCTCCTTTGAATGCGATTTCATTCCCAAAATTAGCTTTGATTTCATTTAATATTAAAGTTAAATAATAGTCTTTTTCTACTTTATCTTGCCTAAAATTTTCTTTTGCCGAAAGTATTTTGATTATATTAATAAATTGTTCTTTATTCATTGATAATTACTCTCCATCGTTTGTTTATTCTTCCCTTTAAAGAAATTTTTTCATACAAAGGAGAATATCCTTTTCTACCCGAATCTATTTTATCTAATAACGTATCGACTATATTTAATTGGTTAAGAAAATAGCCAATTCGCCTCCGTATAATTTGAACTGGATATTTTGAAACAAAATTTACAAAAACTTTAATGTTTAGTTTTGCTATGTGTTCGTTTAAAATTTTAAATGCTTTTCTTGGATTGTTTTTATAAAATTCAAAAACATCAATCATTGCTCTTTCTTTTTTGGGAAACACAACTATTTTATTATCAATTATGCGCTCCTCAAGGCCATAAAATCTATTTTTTAATACTTTAATCATTTTATATTTTATTCCGAGAATTATTTTTTCACCCGAATAAGTATCATTAAGAATATGTACCATCTGAGCGACTTGTTCGGTAAAACCGTAGGAATTAAAAACTCCTGCGTAGCCAATATAGTACGTACTATTTTTAATTAGTTTTTTTGCGATACTATATTCATTAGCTGACCATAATCCTGGAGGTGCTTTCAATGGAACTACTAAATAAGTATTTTTGATAAGACTCAACAATCGTTTTTTTTCGAGTAGTTTTTTTATAATATATCCAGCGGTTTTTTTATTATCATTAAAAAATTCATTTATTTCATCACGTGTATAAACTTCCTCTGATTTAAGCTCAAGATACGATAACAAGTCTATTTCTTGAGAAGTTAGTGCTTTTGATTTATTATTTTTAATTTCCATAAAAGCCTATATCTAGGTTAAATTACAAATTAAAAATAATATAGCATACTAATATAATATAATCAATAAGATATCATGATGATTTGAGTTTGTTATCCCCGTCTTCGTGGAGATGATACCGTGAAAAGTTAATGTGCTATGGCTATCTAAACGAAATCTTTAACAGAGTATTCGATTTTAAATCCTTTTTGAAAATAGCTTGTCTTTTGAGGTGAATTACAACACGTGCAATTGTTCGATGTTTATCTTTTTCTTCAAAGTATTTTGTTGTAATCTTTTCAATGGGCGATTCGATATGAGAGATTTCTATTGTTTCAGGGATGCTCGCAAATTTGGCATTTACAAAATCAATCGCTGTTCGATAGGGAGTCTTCAATTTATATATTTTTGCGGTAACTTTTGGGTTTCGATTACCTAAAATAAAATCTTTTGTTCCCTGTAGTTCAATAGTAAAGATTGAGCCTTCATATTTTGGAGTGATCGAAAGAATGATATTATACTTATCGTAATCAGCTGCGGTGAGGCTTTCTTTTTCAGGTGCTTCTGTAGGAACAAAATTCTTTGGTTCTTCAACAAAGCCTGTATCCTCAGTAAAATCATTGAGGCCAAGGTTCTCGAGATCAATATCTCCTGAATCTTTTGATGCATCTTTTTCTTTTTCAGGAGTTTTTTCTGGCATTGGTGCAGCTATTTCGGGTATTTCTTGTTTGGGTTCTGGTTTCGGCATACTATCCTCTTTTTTTAGAGGAGCTTCTTCTTTTTCCAAAGGAATACTTGATATAAGTGAATCAAGTTCCGCTGCTTCATCTGTTGCTGGAGCAGGTGGAAGAGGTTTCGATTTTTCTTTTTTTACTTTTTTTGGTTTTTCTGCAACTTTAGGTTTTGACTGCTCTACGTGCATAGGTGTAACTTTTTTCCCCACATCTTTGGATTTTTGTGCTATTTTTTTTGGCTTTTCAATTCTTGGTTTTGCCACCTCTTTTTTCGGTGTTGGAGCGCCAATTTTTACCGGATGAGTGGGTTTTTGAGCAGGGGGATTATTTTTATAAAAAGTATCAACTGCAGATTTTTCTTCTACCTTTTTTATAGGAGCAGGCGGAGGATTCTGCACGGGAGGTTGCGGAGGAGGTGTAGCCGGTTGAGGTGGAGTTGCAGGAGGTGTTATATGTTCAATTTCTTCTTTTGGTTCTAATTCTGATTTATAGAGATCAACTATTTCATTATTGGCAGGTTTTTGTTCTTCTTGTATCTTAAAGTTAGGTTTGTCCTTATTGTCTGTATCTTGAAAAACAAGATCTTCTTCATCTTCTGATTTTTGGCCATTAAAAAGCGAGCTTAATTTCTCACAGGTTTCTAGCGAAAAAAGGATAAGAACTGCTATAATAAGGACGCCCAATACTATACATAATTTCTTTTTCACTTTAAAGACTCCTTTAAAAGTATTATAATTACACTATAGCACAGAAATCCATAGATTTCAAATAGTAAAGGTATCTGACGGTAACAGCTCAGTTAATGGGAGAGTTAGGGAGTAGGCATGTTCCCAAAAAGTATTTATATCGAGCGCGCTTTCCTGTTCTTAATAGTATTATGGAAGCGACGTCGATATAAATACTTTTTGGGAACATGCCTACTCCCTCATAACTGAGGGAGTACACCTGATGGTTTAAATAATTGTACTTGTCATTTAGCGCGAAGCAATATATAATGAGTATGTTTTAAAAGTTAACCAGGGATATACACGTACCGATGAGTTATTCTAATGAATATTTTGAGCCTCGGCCTTTTGGGAAATACTATCTTCTTGATAGAATTGCCGTAGGGGGTATGGCTGAAATATATAAAGCAAAACAATACGGAATCGGAGGATTTGAAAAACTCCTCGTCATTAAAAAAGTTCTGCCTCATCTTTCTGAAGACAAAGAGTTCATCGATATGTTCATTGATGAGGCTAAAATTGCGGTCACTTTATCTCATTCCAATATTGCACAAGTATATGAATTAGGACAAATTGAAGATAACTACTTTATTGCTATGGAGTATATAGAGGGTAAAAATCTTCGGGAGATCCTTAAAAAATGCTCTGATGCTTCTATGCGTATGTCTACTGATCAGGTTATTTTTATTATGATGGAAGTTTGTAAGTCTCTTGATTATGCACATCGCAAAAAGAATCCAATAACCGGTGAGAGTTTACACATTATTCATAGAGATATTAGCCCTCAAAATATTATGATTTCCTATGAGGGAGAGGTAAAAATCGTCGATTTTGGTATTGCTAAAGCCAAAGGAAAAATTTCGAGAACTCAAGTTGGTGTTTTAAAGGGTAAGTTTGGTTATATGTCTCCTGAACAGGCTCAAGGATTAGAAATCGACGCCCAAAGCGATATATTTTCTACGGGTATAATCTTCTGGGAAATGCTGACCAATAAAAAACTTTTTTCTGGAGATACTGATTTTGAAACGCTCGAAAAAGTAAAAAAAGATAAAATACGGCCTCCATCGGAATTTAATTCTGAAATTCCTAAAGAGCTTGACGCTATTGTCATGAAGGTTTTGGCACGCGACTTGCCTAAAAGATATAAAAATGCGGCTGAATTTCAAGTTGATCTTACCAAATATCTCTATTCAATTTCGTATGATTTTACTTCAAATAAACTTTCTAACTTTTTAAAATCACTTTTTAAAGAAGAAATTAAAACTGAGATGCTCGATCATAAACTCTCTGAAGAAAACATTAAAACCTCAACAATTGATATAAGTGAAAGTAAAAAAGATCTTCTTAAAAAGCCTCAAACATTAGATGAAAAAACATCGAGTGACGATGTTCCGAGTGATTTTGTATTTCGTGAGGTGACGAATAAAAATCAAATTCCCACACTTGAGTCTCCTCAGGAGAAAAATAAGTTTGAGCTTTCACCTTTTAAGAAATGGATACTTATTGGTCTTGTTGTTTTTTGTTTTGGTATTGGGCTTACTTTTTTCAAGGAATGGCGACATGAGAGGGAGACTAACAATGGAGATAAAGCGCAGGTACATAATCGTGCAGACGCACATGATGTTCCTGAGAGTCTAAGAAAATCGCCAGAAGACAAGACAGCGGTCGAGAAATTTGGTTATCTATCTATTACAACTGATCCTCTAGGCGCACGGATTGGAATTCATGAGCCTACCAAAGAAGATTTTACGTTTATTGGGGTGTCTCCTGTCACAGACTATAAACTTCATGAAGGAGAATATAGCATCCAAATTGTAAAAGACGAATATAAGCCAATTGTTGATCTGATAGTTATTAAAGGCAATGAAAGTGGCGAACCTTTCAAGAGTGAAAAAAAATATGCTCTTGAAAGTATTGTTAAGTATGCCTCACTTAATATGATCAGCGATCCAAAGGGTGCAGAAGTGTATATTAATGATGTTTTCACAGGAAAAACAACTCCGTGTAAAATTGAAGATCTTGTGCAAGGAGAAGAATATACGATTGAAATTAGAAAACAAAATTATGAAACCTCAAAACAGGTTATTAATCCTGATCGTGAGACTATTGATCTGCCTACAAAACTAGCAGTACACAAAGGTACGTTGGAGATTACATCTACGCCATCAGGTGCAGATGTATATCTTAACAATGTAAAAGTGGGAAAAACTCCTCAAGAAATAAAAGATATAATTCCTTATAAGAAATATAACGTTAAACTCTCGTATCAAGATGATCGTGATTATTATCCTTTTGTAAAGACATATTCTGTTGAAAATACTGATGCAGTAAAAACCGTGAATGAAACTCTAAAGCCTCGTCCGCCTGAATATGGCTATGTTTTCTTTCAAGCAAAACCTTGGGCAAATATTTTTATTGATGGGAAATCTCTTGAGGATAGCACGCCAAAAAAACTCAAAGTCCGCAAAGGAAAATATACGGTTACCTTTAAAAATCCTTCATATCCTGATGTTCATGCCCATATCGAAATCACAAAAGACGCAACAATAAAAGTAATTGGAAACATGCAAAACGGTGACGTGAAGGTGAAGTAACTCAGTCGCATTCAAACGCTAACTTTGTTGGCTTCGTCAGAAGCTCCTCAGCGTACTATTTACGTACGCTTGCGGCGCTTCTTCCTCGCCCGCCTCGTTATCATTTTGAATGCATCTGAGTTCAATTGATTACTTTTTGAGCTTCATAAAATTTAAGGCGCATATTTTGTATGGTCAGTAGTGGATCTGAGCTACGAGCAACACTACTTATAAAAGCAACACCATCGGTATGCGGCGATATTTCGTGTATATTTTTTTCGGTTATTCCACCAATGGCAACAATTGGTTTTTTGAATTGAGCTCTAGCGTAATCAGGGAAAGCAACTCCACATGGAGATCCTGCATCTCTTTTAGATGACGTTTCGTAAATAGGTCCCACGCCAAGGTAATCAACAAGAGCAGTCGGAAAATCAAGAGTATCATCTTTCCCTAATGTTCTACCAAGTATTTTCCGATGTCCAATTCTCAAACGTGCTTCAACGATGTTGAGATCATTTTTTCCTACATGGAATCCATCTGCATTAACGAGTTCAAATAATGTAATATGGTCATTAACAATGAAAAGCACTCCTTTGAGATCGCAAAGTTTTTTAATGCACCTGCCAAATTCAATAACATGTCGAGAAAGCTCTCCTTTGTGGCGCAATTGAATACACGTGGCACCGCCGTTAATCGATTGCCACATAAGATCAATTGGATTTTTTTTCCAATACATGTGCTGATCGGTAATTACGTATATTCGAAGCTGATTACTTAATTCGCTTTGTTTTATCATATGGTTTTAAACTAATCTTTTAATACTAAGTTGCATTCAAATGATAACAAGGCGGCAAGGAGAAGGCGACGCAAACGTACGTAAATAGTACGTTGAGGAGCCGACGACGAAGCCAACGCAGTTAGCGTTTGAATGCAACTTAGTATTATTAGTATCTTTCCATTCAGTGATCAAGTTGTCTTACTTGATAAGTATATACTTACAAAGTAAGAAAATACTTGCAAAATATATATAATTGTGTATACTATATTTAAAGAAAGGAAATAAATATGAGTGTAAAAACTTTTTCAGTAAAAATTAATACCGAGCTGCTTGAACTTTTTACAGAGGTTTGCAAACGAAAAAACCTTATTAAAGCGAAAATTCTCGAGGAAGCAATTAGAAATAGGCTTGAGGAAATGGCAGAAGAAGAATGGGCGATTTCGATGATTGCTGAACGTGCTGCAAGTAAGACTATGAGCTTAGCTGAATTTGAAAAAAAGATTAAAAAAGGTGCTTCGGATGCACATTAATATCAAAGAAGAAGTTTTGAAAAAAGATATTGTATCATTAGATAAAAAAACAGTTGATCAATGTATGAGTAAAATTAAAACATTAAAAAACTTTCCTCAAAGTTCTAATGTTAAACAACTTAAGGGTATTGGATTAAATGTATATCGTATGAGAAGCGGAGATTATAGAATTCTATTTTCTGTCAATGGTGCTAAAAAAGTAATTACTGTGTTTGCAATTAATCATCGAAAAGATATTTATAAATATGTACATACATTTTTGAAACGCCTCAACTAATAATAGCAAGAAATATCAACATTCTATTCCTTTTGCAATTCCTTTGGTAAGTATTGGGCGAATGCTCCATGGGTTTGTTTCTTTGCAAAGTATGTTTTTGCATCAATATGTGTAGCACTTTTTTTGCAATAGACACTGGTTGAAGTAATTTGCATAACCTCCCATGCAGCGCCTTTCAAAAGAATCAACTTGCCAAATTCAGGCGAGAAATCGAGTTTGCCGATAGGAGCATTCGTTGCCTGATTAATAATCGTATATTCTTTTGCGCAGCTAATATTTGAATGAATGAGCCCAGAGTTCCCTAAATTAATGAGTTTAGTTTCGGCCAGTATTCTATCTCTGCGCGTGGTAAGAAATCCAAGTTTTTGTAAATGGCCAATGATCAGAAGAACAGTTTCACGTAAAAAAATATTTTCAAAAATTTTTACAAGTTCATTAGATTCGATACCTTGCCGTTTTCCATACAAAAGCGAGAAGATTTGTTGCACACATACGGAAATATCAGCTTCATATTCACTCGCGAGTATTTTTCCTTCACGTGCTAATTTTTCAAATATTAAAAAAAGGTCTTTATCCTCATCGTTTTCGTAAATTCCAATCGTTTTAATGATATCTTTTCGTCGGCATGCACGTCCGACGCGTTGTAAAAATGATGAAAAATCATGTGGTGGCCGATACAAGATAACAATGTCAATGTCTCCAATATCCACACCAATTTCTAAAGTCATCGTGGAAACACAAATTCCCCAAGAATTAAGTTTCAATGCTTTCTCTGTTTCTTCACGTTCTTTTTTTGAAAGTGACCCATGATGCGCAAAGAGCTTGTCTTTTGGCCACAATGATGAAAGTTCTTGCATCAGTTCTTCAACTGTTTTACGCGTATTACAAAAAATAAGAATTTTGAGTAATTTTTTTATTTTGCATTCAGTAATTGCATTTTTGAGATTCTCATGAAGCGTTAATTCAATCGGACGAGGCTTTCCTGCTTTTACGACTACGGGATTATCAAAATATCTTTTGCCCAGTGCAAGTGGATCAGCAATTGTAGCTGAAAGTATTGCATATTGTGCTTGTCCGTTTAAGTAATCTTTTTCAAGCCTTCGTAAAAGTATGCGTAATTGATCTCCGCGAGTGGTATTATCAATTAAATGTAACTCATCTAAAACAACTCCCCGTAGTGTATGAAAGATATGTCCGTATCGGGTGATCATTGAATCAAGCGATTCAGGAGTAGTGATAATAATATCTTCGACATCTTTTGAATTCAGTGTTGGATGATCTCCTGTCTTGCGTGCAATAGAAAGGTGTGCTTTTCGAATAAGCCCATGAGTACGATCATACATGTCATTTACTAACGCTCGCGTTGGAGTGATATAGAGAAGTTTGATCCCCTTTTTTTGTATATCTAAAATTTTTTCAACGAGTGGTGCAAGAATGGCTTCAGTTTTTCCACTGGCGGTAGGGCTCATGAGAACTATGTTCATTCCATCAATAATTTTTGGCATAACCTCAAGCTGCATGGAATTTACTGTACCAATAGTGCCAAAAAAAAGTGAGAAAGCGCGCGGGAGCTTTTTTTTAACTCCACGTATATCCATTAGGCATATTCTCCTAACTCGGTCAGCGATCGAGTAGGGTAGTATCTTTTGAAATCAAGAGCTTCAATTACTGTTTTAATTTTTCTTCTGGTTGAATCAAATGTTTGATGGCTCATAAAATTCTGAAGCCATAATTTTTCATCGTAGTTGAGGCGAACTCCATATAATTCATCATAGCTCTGAAGAACTTTAAAAAATACCTTTTCGATTACTGTTTCATCAAGATTGTCGATTTTTATATGTTTATCATATTTGAACCCAGCAAAGTAGGGTAGAAATGATGGAGTAATGCCAACAATAATTTTTAGAAATGATGGTTCAATATATGCATATGGCAAAGGAGTGAAACCGGAATAAATTAAATTGGTAATTGTTCCTCTTTTAACATTACCTTTTTTAATAATTCGTTCGTCGGTAACTCCATCTTCATCACTGGCAACTAATGAAAGACCTTCGAGAAAATTTGTTCCTCGTTCCCATTCATAATAGTAACGATACGTTTTAGCCATTTCCATTTCATCAAGTAATATAAGAAATCCATTGTAGCCTAACAATTTAACGGCGAGCCATGAAATACCACTCAGTAAATAACAATAGACATTTGCTGCGGTGGTATGATCAGGAAGCATGGGCAAATCAATATTTTCTTTCTGTAAATTTCTACGTTTAATATCTTTACCGGTTAGGTAATCAAGTAAGAGATCAATATGTTTTGTTTCATGAAAGAGAGAAAAAACCGTGCCGAGAATTTTATGATCTTCTAATTGTTTATAACTGCCGCTATTAATAATGGTAAAGATAAGATCATATACATTCCCATACCCCCACGGAGTTTTGTAAGCTAGATTATCCATGATATTGCGGTAAATTTTCTTTGGAAATGAAATGGGAGATGATAATGGATTAATGCTGCTTAATGATACAATGAAATTATTTTTGAGTGCATAATGATATATATAATTGAGTAAATGGCTTTTTCCTGATCCATATGCTCCTTCAATCACTAATGAGCCACTCGATTCATCTTGGAGCCACGTACTAATCTGCGATATTTCGTGATCACGCCCAAAGGTCCATTCATTAATAGAAAGATTTGGAACTATTCCCAAGCGTAATGATTCAATTGCAGTTTTATAACTATGTGAGTTAGCTACTGTGCTTATGGGGTCGGAGGTCTCATTGTGTATTTCACTCACTTCGATTTCATCAGTATTAACCGAGCATGAGAGTCCATTATCAAATTGAATGAGCGTCCGATAGCCTCCAAAACGTATACCCAAAACTAATCCTGCTCCATATTTTGTATGGAAAATACGATCGCCTTTTTTTGTTTTCACAATGTCTCACCATCCAGTAATTTATGAATCGCATGTGCATCAAGGATTGCATCCGGATAGAACCGAATATAATGAAATAATTTTATTGCCCCTTGAACAAAAAGGCGCTTATAACCAATATCGCCAAAGCGACGTTCAAATGCACTGTCTGCAAGGATTGTAATAAGATCATCGAGCTTTTGTGTGGTAAAATCTGCTTCATATGCTTTTTGATAAATAGAACATAAATTTTTTCCAATACCGGTGAGAAGCTCAATGGGATCTTTGTGTAGATCTTCGAGATTTATTTTTACCCCACTAGGATTAACAAAGCTAAATACTGATGATGTCCTTTGTTTAAGCGCTTCATAAATATGTGTTTTACCTTCGAGAAAATTTTCATCGCACACTGCATAGAAAAGCATTACATTGCTAAATGACACTTGAGCGCATGAATCAATGAGCTCGCGTAGATTTGACAGCATGAGATCTTTTTCCCTGGTAGAAATACTTGGAATTGATTCAGCTTCATCAAAGAGAATAATTAATCCGCTGTAACCAAGGCTCCGTACAGATTGTACAAGCGATCTGATCATTGAAAATGCATTTGTCCGTGTGATGGGATAGAGAATATTATATTGTTTGTGTACATGCTTTTCGTAACCAAAACCACCAAGCCATTGCAAAATCTCTTTCACTTTTTCGGGCCGTTCATAAAAGAGATTTTCCATAATTGCACTTATGGCATGTTTAAAATTAACATTTTCGATGAGTTCAAGTTTGCTTTCAACTTCTTTTGAAAATAAATCATATTCATCTTCTTTGGGGACTTTTCTTTCTTGGAGAGCAGTACGAAGATCGTGATACCATTTAGTAAGAATTGGGTTAAATCCTTTTTCAATACCCACCGTAATAACTTCATCAAATGGACTTGGATGCATGCAGTTTGCCATAATCGCTCGATATACGAGTTCGAGCTTTGCAAGTGGGGCCTCATTAACACTCAGCGATACATAACTGACCACAAAATTATTTTTCCAGGCGATATCACGAAGCGAATAGAGAAAATGTGTTTTTCCTCCGCCGTATGCTCCTAAGATCATCTTAAAACTTGAACCGCCATTTTTAATAAAATCTTTAAAATATTCACTTTCAAAAAGTTTTAAATAATTATCAAGACCAAAAGAGAAGTATTCAAAACCTCCCTCAGGTGGAATTCCATTTGCCCCAACTGTTTCAATTACTCGTCGTGCTATTGTTTTATCAATCTGCATGCATGCTCCTTATA
>JAHFAK010000006.1:0-20948 GCA_023250585.1 Deltaproteobacteria bacterium | reverse complement strand
CTCACTCCTCCAAAATGTACTCCATCGCCTCGATCATTTTGGGGAACCCACAAGTGGGCGTAGGTTTTTTTTGTTTCTTCTCGTGTTGCAATATTTAATTGTAATTCATTACCATTATACGTTCGTTCTCGCAGTTTATATATGTTATAGCTGAAATATATTTTTGTATAATTTTTAAAATTTTCTTTTTTTGGATCTTTTAAAAATTGCTCTGGTTGCATGAGAAGTACAAATTCTGGCATTAATTCGTATATTCCCACTGATCCTGAAGTTTCGGTTTTACCGAGTCTTACCATCCGATCATACGCCATATACAGTAATTTTATAAATTCGTGATCGGGAATCAGATGGTTATTGAGATCATCGAGCAATGATTTAACCTTTTCGATGATTTTCTCCGTATCTAAAGTCACGGTTCCCATGGGATAAATCTTTGGGCCGTAATAAAGAGTTACTTCTTTTTGTTCGAACGAGAAGGCAAGAGTAACGATGCCAATTTTAAGTTCAGGAAGTGCTCCCTTCATTTCAAAGCCATGCGAGCTTAATCCTTTTGCAAGACTATTTATAAAAGCTGTCCGAAAATGTGTTTTCTCTTCTTCAAGCTTTGTCGCTAGTGTCCGGCAAAAATCTTCGAGCTGTTTTCTGTAACCTTCACTATTTTTCAATGTTTCAATTTCTTTCATAATTTTTTGTACACTCGTATCAATGGCTGGTAGCGATTGATTGATGTTTAACTCAGTTTTTTTTAGACTTGCCCATTCTTTCTTAATAGTTGAAAAAGCTTGAGCAAGCGTATTAATTTCCTTTTCTAGTGTTTCAAATTCAGTAATAGAGGTACTATTCATAAGCAATCCTTTCATATACACGGGCGCCATAACTTCGCATACCATTGTTACTCCTCGTTCTTGCGTCGTCTTTTCCTCGCCTGACGTTTATCATTTTGAATGCATCTTAGTATCATCATACATTTTCAAGTTCGTATCTTTAATTCCATAAGCCTTAAATATATCTGAAGCAGTCACAATGCCTAAGAGGTTTTTGCTGTTTTCTCGATCAACAACGGGAATGGTTTTAATTCCTTTTTGACCCATTTTCCGTAAGGCAATCTCGACGGATTGATCGGGATATATACGGAACTCAGGATCACTTTCGGTAATTTTATACAGCTTTTTATGAAAGTGCTTTTTTAAATATTCTTTTTGAATATCATTACTACTGACAAGACCTATAAAATTTCCTTCAATATCTACAACTGGGTAACGGGAGTATTTGAGTTCTCTATTTTTTATGACACGCATAACAGGCCAATTATACAAAAAGGTAATGAGATCTATTTGCATTATTTCCCCTACATGAAGTTCTTTAAAAAACTCCTGTTCATTGGGGTTCGGAAGATGAATTCCATCTTGCAATGCCAATGCATCATATACGGGAGTTTTTGAAAATCGTTCTGATATTGCGTAGCTCATCATATTAGTAATCATTAAAGGAACAATAATAGAATAATCATGGGTCATTTCAAAAATAAGAAGGACACTCGTCATAGGAGCACGAATAATTCCTGCAAATGATGCACCCATTCCTATGAGAGCATAGGTGCCAGAATCAGCAGTAACTGCAGGAAAGGTTTGAGATATGAGTTGACCCATAAATCCACCCGTCATTGCGCCAATAAAGAGAGTAGGCGCCAATATCCCACCGGCATTACCCGAAGCATATGATATTATTGTTCCCCCCAATTTAAGAAGGAGAAGAATGAGAAGCACCGTGATTGCGAGTTCAGAAAAAAGGGCTTGGTTTACGATATTATATCCAATTCCCATACTATTTTTGCTGATGAGAGCAATAAGCCCGATAATTATTCCTCCGAAGAAGGGTTGCAACGGCCGAGTACGAGGATTGAGTTTATTTCTGAACATCATGCGAGTATAAAGTAGTCCATGTATAAAAATTACTGAAACCACGCCTGAAACAATACCCAAGAATAGACAAAACAAGAGTTCTGTTGGAGTTGAAAAATTATAGGTTGGGACATAAAATAAAGGAACATTTCCAAAAAATGAACGTTCAACCATGCTTGCCACTACGGCCGCAATAACGCTCGTGCCTAAAATTTTGGCATTAAAATTTCCTACTATTTTTTCAAGCGTAAATGTTATTGCAGCAAGTGGGGTATTAAATGCAGCTGCAAAACCAGCGGTTGCTCCAACTTGGACCAGAGTCTGCATTTTTTCTCGTGAAAAATAAAGAAAACGCGCAATAGCTGATGCGATACCTCCGGTAATATATAGTGTTGGATCTTCTCTTCCCGTAGGATGGCCCGTGCCAATACATAAAGCACTTAAAAAGAATTTTCCAAGAACTGTTTTGAGAGAGATAGCCCCATTACGAGCATAGAGAGCTAATTTAAGCTCCGGAACTCCGCTGCCACGAGCTTCAGGTGTAAAATAATGAATAATGAGTCCTGCAAGAAGACCTCCCAAAGCCGGGATAATGAGATAAAAGTACCAAGCTTCAAAATGGGGAGTATGATAGAAAAAGGTAAAAAGTTTCTCGATGATCTTTTTAAACGCTACTGCAGTAAATCCGCAAAAGAGGGCAACTCCAATAGTAACAGCGAAAAAGAGGCGATCATCTTTAAGCCCACATTTTTCCAAGAGATTAAAAATGAATATTTTAATTTGGTAACGTTTTAATATTGGCATGGCTACATAATACTACTCTACAACAGCATAAAATAACGTAAATAAGAGAAATGAAGCAAGTATTATTTATATAGTATTGTAATTGCCGGCTGATAGTGGTACAATTAAAAGGAGATACCTATATGAAACGACGCCAGATACGATTAAAAAAAATTATTAAGAATGAACATGAAAGACTGAAAATCAGCGAGAAACGCTTTCGTCTTTTGTGTGATTTATCTCCGATAGGTATTTTTTTCGCGGATACTGAAGGTAAATGTACCTATGCTAACGAAAGGTGTCTTGAAATTAGTGGAAGCACCAAAGAAGAAAGCCAGGGACTATGGTGGATACTAACGCTTCATCCTGATGACAGAAAATTTTTCTTCGAAGAATGGAAAAAAAGTATGTCACGTCGTCATAACATTGAGCGTGAAGTACGTTACATTCATCGCGATGGAATGGAACGCATTGGATTTATTCGAGCGGTTCCCGTACGTGGAATGGGGTACATTGGTATTATTGAGGATATTACTGAAAGAAAAAGACTCGAGCGGACAAAAGATGATTTTATTAGCACTGTTTCTCATGAGCTTCGCACGCCACTTACTATCATTAAAGAAGCAGTAGAAAATCTTACTGATGGTTTATGCGGAGATTTAACACAAAAACAGCAAGCTGTAACATGTATTGCAAAAAAAAATACCCACCGGTTAAGTTCACTCATCGATGACTTGCTTGATATGTCTCGACTTGAATCGGGGAAAGTACGATGTAATAAAGTAAGAGTCTCAACGCCTTTATTCATTAATGAGATCGTTAATAACTTTTCTTCTCAGGTTCAACACAATGGTTTACTCATAACTATTAATTCATCGCCTTCTCTCCCGGATCTTTACATAGATGCAACTATGGTCATGCAGGTAATGAACAATATTCTTGTCAATGCGATTCGTTATGCAAAAAAGAACATTACGATTAGTGCTAAAATTATAAAAACTCGAAAAAAAGTACAGATTAGTATTTTTAATGATGGGTCGCATATTGCAGCTTCTGATCGTAAATTAATTTTTGATAAATTTTATCAAATCAATAGGCCACAGGGAGGAGAGGGGTATAAAGGCACTGGGCTTGGTCTTCCAATTTCAAAACAAATCATTGAACAACATGACGGCGCTATTTGGGTTGAAAGTGTGATGGATAAAGGAGTTACCTTCCATTTTACTCTCCCTCAATGGGAAGATTCTTTAGCCATACAGAAAATAGGCAAGAAAAGGTAGACAATAATTATGAAAAACTTAGAAGTACTTATCCAAACGCAAAAAGAACGCATTACGCTTCTTGAGAATGAAATAATACAATTCGAAAAGGATCAATATGAACTCAATAAACAGAACGAACTTAAATCTGATTTTGTTTCCATCGTCTCTCATGAACTTCGCACACCGCTTGCAATCATTAAAGAGGGAATAGAGTTAATGCTCACCGGCGTCTATGGAAAAATTAATGTGAAACAAAAAAAAACATTAAGTACCGTGTGTGATAGCATTGATCGTTTAGCGAGAATGATTAATAACCTACTTGATGTATCAAAAATTGAAGCGGGCAAGATGGATCTTCACAAGGAGAAGATATCGTTACGAGAACTATTCGACAAAGCATGCGCTCCTTTTTATATTAAAGCACAAGAAAAAGGGATTCGACTGATTATTCGGTATCCTAAGAATGATACTATGCTATATGTTGATGTAGATAAGATAATTCAAGTATTTACCAATATCCTCGGGAATGCAATGAAGTTTACTCCCACAGAAGGGGTTGTCAAAGTTGCCTATCGCATTTTAGCCGCGGACAATAATTTTATCCAAATTGCGATTGCCGATAATGGTATTGGAATTCCTTTCGATGATTTACAAAGAATTTTCAATAAGTTTGAACAGGTTCATCATACGGCTTTTAAAGCATCTGAAAGAGGAACGGGACTTGGGCTTTCTATCGCTGAGGGAATCATTAAGATTCATCGAGGAACTATGTGGGTTGAAAGTAAAGAAGGACAAGGCTCTACGTTTAATTTTACTTTACCAAAATACATTCCCGAAACAGTTGTTCGCGATGAAATCAACCATGAAATTAAAAGCATCGATATTAATACTACAACGATGTCGATTTTGAGTTTGTCTATTGAAGAAGTAGATCATGTGAAAGCTCAACTTCCGAGGGGAGAATTCCAAACTATTGTAGAGGAAATAAAAGGTGTAGTACGAAATACGGTACGAAAATTTCGAGATGTTAGTATTGATGAAGGCGAAGAGTTTCTTATGGTTCTTCGGGATTGTAATAGAAGCGGAGCAGAAGCAGTAAAAACTCGTTTGGAAAGTTCTCTACAAAATTATCTTGCTCACTGTAAAATACCACTTCATATTAAATTTAATGTGGGACATGCAAGTTATCCTGAAGATGCTCATGATGAAGAAAATCTTCTCAAGCTTGCTCGAATGAGAGACAGCTCTTCAGTCTAAGGTAACAGCTCTGGGGGAGTTAGGGTGTGCGTATGTTTTCAAAAAGTATTTCTATCGACGTCGCTTCCATAATACTATTAAGAACAGGAAAGCGCGCTCGATAGAAATACTTTTTGAAAACATACGCACACCCTAATAACTGAGGGATTACAGTCTAAGAAATATTTTTAGTGACTTAAGTCGAGACTCAATGCTTTGGTAGTTCCATCACTCATTGTAAATAAAAAATCAAATTTTGACGGGCCAATATTTACGTCCCATCTGATTTCTGTGATTGTATGTAGAGCGGTATTATTAATAGTATAGGTATTGCTAAATGTTGCTGTCTGGCCAGACGTAATTCCTTTTTTACTATCATATTCAACAGGATTCTTTTCAATCTGGATATGATCAAGCTTTTCGCTATTATCAGGAGTCCACGTGGTTTTGAGAGCAGTAATTGTTAAGGCAATAGAACATAAGGGGTCACGCTGTAATGTGATATCGATGAGCTTTTTCTTATCAATGGCTGCATCATCTGTTTGTACAATAAGACAAGTCCCTTGGTTTACCTGGGGAATATCGAGCGTGAACTGAGAAAACGCATCCTGGCCGCTACCCGAAATAATGACGGTGTTATTTCCGCCATTAGTAATAGTAAAAGTATTATTTCCAAATTCATACGTGCCTGCGAGAGTATTGATTGATACTGATTCTCCGGTAGCTCTGAGTTTTCTTTGTGCAAACTCAATGCCTGCTTGAAGAGCATAGAGAGAACGAGTTGAGCTGATTTGTGAAATCGTTGCTTGATTATTTCGTGAGACTATTACGGTGACACCCGTTCCTAAAATAGCTAATACAAGAATTGAAATAAGTGCGCCCAGTAATGCAAAACCACTTTTCATCAAAGAAGACCTTTATTCCTTAAGAAGTTTTTTCATTTCATTCAAAAGTACATCAGATTCAAATGGTTTGGTAATATAGGCATCGGCACCCGTTTCTTTTCCCGTTTTCATATCAATGGCTTGTGTCCGCGCAGTCAGCATAATAATGGGAATATGCTTAAAACGTTGATCGAATTTTAATAGGCGGCATACTTGATACCCATTCATTTTAGGCATCATGACATCTAATAAAATGAGATCTGGTTTTTCTTTCTTTGCTTTGTCTAATCCTTCCTGGCCATCAGAAGCAGTAATAACTTCATATCCATTGAATTTTAAACGTTCACCTAACAGTACAACCAATGATTCTTCATCATCAACGAGTAATATTTTTTTTGACATATATTCTCCTTATTAGAGGTTCCCAAAAAACATAGTTATTAGAAGTGCCCTATATCTTAAAGCTGATTATAAAAGTAGCGCCTTGACCTTCTTTACTTTGTACACGAATTACTCCTTTATTTGTTTCAATAAATTTTTTTGCGATTGATAATCCAAGTCCCAAACCTTTACTCATAAATTCATAGGTTCCTGATTTATGGGTGTTGATATTGCCAATTTCATAAAACGAATCAAAAATTTTTTCTTGTTCATCGAGAGATATTCCTATCCCTGTATCCTTGACCTGTATTTCAAGATAATCATTTTTTCTAGAAGATGAAATAATAATTTCTCCTGTATCAGGTGTAAACTTGATAGAATTAAGAATAACATTGAGGACTGCTTGGCGTATTTGTTCTTTGTTTAAAGGGATTAAGGGTATAGTCCCTTTGTTTACGGTAAGTTTTTGGTTACGCTTTTCAATAAAAGGAGATATTTCATCCACTACCTCGTCGATAATAAGGTTTATATTATTGTCTTCAAAGCCTTGAAGTTCAATATGAGGATTTTCAAGTTCTGCAACACGAATAATTTGGTCATATGCATAGTTGAGACGTTTTGCATTTGTATTGATAAGGCCAAAACATTTTTTTTCGTTTTCATTGAGTTTATCTTTCATGAATTCCAAAAGCAGGCTGGAAGCATTCAGGATAGAATTCAGCGGTGTTTTTAATTCATGACTCGACAGAGAAATAAAATTACTTTTTAATTCGTCTAACTTTTGTAACTCTTGATTTGCTTTTTCTAATGCTTCGGTTTTTGCAAGAATTTCATGAAAATATTTGTCATCAAATTCTCGAAATCTGAGAGAAATTTCTTCAAGAATTTTGATTAAAATATTTTGCGGGTTCGACAGTTTTGACAACAAATCTTTTCGTTCAATTTTAAGTATCTCTGATTTTTTTCGTACTTCCACCGTAGCGCTTCGTGGCTTTTGATCAAAAAGAGACATCTCTCCTACAAAATCCCCAGCTTCTTTTAATTGAGATAGTTCAAGCGCATGTCCTGTTGTATCTTTCTTCCAAATCGAAAGTTCTCCATTAATTAAAATATAGAGTTCTCCACCATACGTTCCTTCTTCGATTAATATACTTCCTTTTTGATGAGTTTGGGCATTGGCTATATGGGTAAGTTCTTCTAACTCTTTGGCATTGAGTTTTGAGAAGAGCGGTATTTTTTTTAAGATTTCAGTATGAGAATACATATTCCTCTACAATCATGGATTAAGTAAGTGAACCGCGAATGGCAATGTGCTGCCATCACTCATGGTAGCAATGAAATCAAAATCTTTATTCCCCCCGAGATTTTTATCCCATTGAATTTCAACAAAGTCTCGAATGGCATTATCATTGATGGTATAGGGATTATCAAACACTGCCGTTTCACCAGATGCTACTCCAACGGCGCTATCATATTCAAATGCAGCTTCTTCTATTTTAATTCGATTGAGTCGTTCGCTATTATTTGGAGTCCAGGTACCAGTAAGAGCGCTCAGCGTGAGAGATAGTGAACACCCTGAAGCACGTTGTAATGTTATGCCGCGAAGTTTTGCTATGCTCTGATGCGCGCCGCTTGCATTAATTATAAAACAATTAGCTTGGTTAACCAGAGGAATATCTGTTTGGTATTGGCTTACCGCATCTTGATTATTCCCTCGAATAATTACCGTATTAGCTCCGCCACTCGAAATCGTAAAAGTCGTATTCCCAAATTCATACGTTCCTGCAAGGGTGTTCAATGATATACCCTCACCCGTAGCACGTAGTTTTCGCTGCGCAAATTCAACACCAGCCTGCAATGCATAGAATGATTTTGCTGTTGAAATTTGAGTAATTGTTCCTTGATTTCTACCCGCAACGAATACGGCAATGCCTGTTCCGAAGGCTGCAAGAATTAAGATTGAGATGATAGCTCCTAAAAGAGCAAAGCTTTTTCTATTGGTGTCTTTCATTGAAAATTTGTATAATAATATCTTCGTAAATATACCTGAGAACGAAGGCGATTCGTTCCATGTGATGTTGTTGAGACTGTTATGTCGAGCTGTATTCGTCGCACGTTTGCAGGAGTTACGGTAACATTTCCCGCTGCATCAAAATAGGTAAATGTGAAAGCACTTACATTTTTTGCAATATCATTTCCACTACGTTTAAGGTCAGTTCCGGTGAGGGTATACGGAATATTATTTTCTTGCGTCGTATCAAATTGCACAGAAGTAGCGCTCATACTATCGATTCCAGTCGCAATCCGGAGTTCTGACTTTATCCGTTCTATTGCTCGTCTCGCATCGGCGAGTGAATCATTGCGTGCGGCTACTAATGTATATGATTTGAGAGACTCGGTAAGCATATATCCAGTAACTGTACCAATGATACCCAAAAGAGCAATAACGAGTACAAGCTCAACCATTGTGAAACCTTTTGATATGTGATGATGCTTGTTCATGTTTTACCAATTACTTAAAAGAGTTTTGAGCATAACTGAATTATTTCCATTATTGAAACTAACGGTTACCGTTACTAAGGCATAGCCTGTATCGCTGCCGGAGACACTTGAAAAATCGTCGGTACTATTACCATCAGGACTTGCGGGAACATTAATAAAACTTCGTGTTACCGTACGCGTATAGATAGTGAAAATAGGTCCATCATTGTAGTTTCCTGTATTGATATTATTAACGACCGTTGTGTAATTAGCATTGGCTTTATTGGCAATAATTGTTTCGATTTTTTCTTCGGCAAGATTTTGGGCGACGCTCACTTGATCTGCATTGAGAGAACGACTCGTTGCGCCACCAAAAATGGAGAGTACTCCAATAAGTCCAACCCCAATTATGAGTACTGCCAAGACCCCTTCAATGAGGGTAAATCCATAATCTTTTTTCTTTAAAAATGCTATACACGTCTTCATAAAAATGCTATAATAATAAAAGGATAGGATTATGTTATCAATATGTAAAGGAAATAAATTTACTCATTATAACAACAAGTTATGAAAACACTTAAAGAATTGCTGACCATGAGTCTTGAACAAAAGGCTTCTGACATTCACATTGCTGAGGGAACCCCCCCTCAGTTTCGTATTGATGGACATTTAGCAAAAATAGACAACCATCCTCTTACACGAAAAGAGGCACAAGAACTGTGTTACGAAATATTGACTCCAGAACAGATTCAAGAATTCGAAAAAAAACATGAATTAGACCTTTCATTTACTCATGATAATAAATCACGCTTTCGAGCAAATATTTTTATGCAACAAGAATCCGTTGCTGCAGCTTTACGTCCTATACCAATGATTATTCCAAAAATTGAAACGCTTGGACTTCCTCAATCAATCATTAATCTTACTGAAAAAGAAAATGGTCTTATTTTGATTACTGGTCCCACTGGTTCGGGAAAATCAACAACCATGGCATCAATGATTGATCGTATCAATGAAAAGCATCATGAACATATTATTACTATTGAGGACCCCATTGAATTTGTTCATTCTCATAAGAATTCAGTTATCACTCAACGAGAAGTCGGCCGTGATACTGAGTCATTTATTACTTCTCTTAAATATATTTTACGCCAGGATCCTGATGTCGTTTTAATTGGAGAAATGCGAGATCTTGCAACTATATCTGCAGCTATTACAACAGCAGAAACAGGGCATCTTGTTTTTGCAACACTCCATACTAATACTGCGGCAAGTACCATTGATAGAATTATCGATGTATTTCCTTCTCATCAACAAGCCCAAATTCGTACGCAACTTTCTTTCATATTGCAGGGAGTGATCAGTCAACAACTTATTCCTAAAAAAAATGGTGGGCGCGCGGCAGCATTAGAAATTCTCATAAGCACTCCTGCAATTCGTAATCTCATTCGTGAAAATAAAGTTCACCAAATTTATTCTCAAATGCAAGTAGGCCAAGAAAAAACAGGAATGATTACACTGAACCAATCATTAGCCCGCCTTATTCAAGATGGGCATGTCAGTAAAGAAGCCGCTTTTTCTCGTACCTCCGATAGAGATGAACTCGAGCGAATGCTAGCAACTCTATGAGGTTAGTAAAAAATGATTGACACAGACAGTAAAACATGTTATAGTTACAATGCCAAATTGCGTATAGCTACATTTTTTAAGGGGGAATTATGGAGCATATAGAGCAAAATACTACCAACCCAATGCCGAGTATACCTCAGAAGAAACGAGGCATAGGGGAAAAATTGGTTTTTCTTGGTGCTTTGTGTATAGTAATGAGTATTGGGTTTGTTTACGTTAAGGTAGATATCAGAAATGAAAATGAAAAAACTCTTATCTATCAGTTAAGAACTCTACGAGCGGCGATGCAAATGCATGTTAAGATGTATCAAGCAAAGCCCAATAATTTGATGAATCTTGTAAAAAGGTTGAAAGAAAATTCGAACGCGATTATGCTTGATTGGAAGAATTTGCAGATAACTAAAGATGGTTGGCTTCTTGATCCTTTTAATAGTCCCTATCAATATGATCGAGAAACAGGCGCCATTCGATCATCAACGAAGGGATATGAGTCATGGTAAGAATGTATCGTAAAAAAAAAGGGGGGTGAAATTATGAAAACAAAGAATCAAGGTTTTACACTAATTGAACTCGTCCTCGTTATTGCTCTTTTAGGAATTCTTGCCGCTGCCGCTTTACCTAAATTGTTTTCTATCTCTACAACGACAGCGCGCGAAAATGCGCGTGATGCAACGGCTGCTGCAGTACAGACTGGATTATCTAACTATGCGGCTGATCAAGTAGCGCAGGGTAACTCTGTTAGTTATCCAGCAGCACTTGATGCTCGAGCTGTGGATGATGTGAGTGCTAACAGTAAACCATTCTATGGTACTGTTATCCAAGGTGGAACGACACAGAAGGGATGGACGAAAAAATCCGATACCTGCTATCATTTCGATAATAACGGAACTGCAGAGTATTATGTCTATTCCTCAGCAGCAGGTACATTCATAAATCAAACGGCTGCATGCCCATAGTGTTGGTCAGTGTATAGCACATAGCGTATAGTAAGGAGAAGCCGATGAAATACGATGTATTAAAACTATCCGCTAAGCGCTATACGCTACCCGTTAAGGGTTTTACGATCATTGAACTTGTGCTCGTCATTGCGCTTTTAGGCATATTAGGTGCGGCAGCAACCGTTGTCGTTTTTAATTATAAAAAAACATATATAGAAGTTGCGAAACATAAAATTGTTTCGGACATTAATTTTGCGCAACAATTAGCCATGACTAAAAAAGGAACGACATTTGGGGTATTTTTTGATAAGACTAATAATCGATATACCGTATATCAAGGTACGACTGCTACTCCTGTCGCCGATCCATTAACCAAACAAAATTTAATTGAAAGTTTTACGCGCTTTCCCGGTGTTTCTATTGTGGCTAATTTTACCGTCGAATTTAATCAATACGGTAGCCCTACAACCGGTGGAGGTGGCAATGTTCAAATTACTGATGGGACAGTGACGAAGACTATAACGGTTACGACAGGTACGGGTAGGGTCTATAGTCCGTGAATCTTCTTACGTAATCCCTCAGTTACTAGGGTGTAGGTAAGTTCTAAAAAAGTATTCCTATCGAGCGCGCTTTCCTGTTCTTAATAGTATTATGGAAGCGACGTCGATAGGAATACTTTTTTAGAACTTACCTACACCCTAGTAATTGAGCTGTTAACTTCTTATGTCATTGTTGCAAGCTTGACCGTGGATATATAGGATCTTTAGCCTCCTCCCGGCAACACGGTTCTGGCCAAATTAATAATCGGCAGATATATCGCAAGTGCAAGTAAACCAATAATACCAAAAATAAAAACTAATAAAAAAGGTTCGAGAAGCGTTGTAAGATTTTCGAGGATATAATCAACTTCTTCATCATAAAAGGTTGCTACATTTTCTAACATTTCATCGAGGTTTCCCGTTTCTTCACCGACAGTTACTCCTTCGATCATTATAGGAGTAAAATATGGTTCTTCTTCCATGGCGTGTGCAATACTGCTGCCTCCTTGAATCTTTTTTTCTAAAGTTTTGATTGAATGTTCAAATGCACTATTTCCAATTGAACCTGCAATAATGTCGAGCGTTTTGAGCATAGGCAAACCGCTTTTATAGAGCGAACTTAACAGGTGTCCGAAACGAGCATTTCCGACAAGAAGGTCAAGATTTCCAAACACAGGAATTTTAAACCTAAACTTATCAAAGAGTAATCTTCCATTGGTTGTGGCAATAAACCGTTTAAAGGCAATAAAGCTTCCGGCAACTCCTCCCATAAAAATGTACCAATAAGAACGTAAGAAATTGCTCATGGCCATTAAAATAAGAGTAGGTAATGGTAAGCTTTTTCCATAGCCAGCATAAAAATCTTTGAAAATAGGGATAATATACGTGAGAGCAAGAACCATAACCGCAGCAACTACGCTCAGGACAATTTTAGGATACAACGTTGCTGATTTTACTTTTTTAGATATCTTGTGATCTTTTTCCAAAATAGAAATAAGATCTTTCAGCGTTTTATCGAGAATTCCTCCTTGTTCTCCAATAGCAAGCATGCTGGTATAGATCCGATTGAATACTTTCGGATGTTTACTAAATGCTGCTTCGAGGCTTGTTCCTTTTTGGATGTCGAATTGTATTGATGTAATCGTCTCTTTCATAAATTTATTAGGACATTGTTTTACGAGAATAGAAAATATTTTATTTAAGTTTATTCCTGCTCTAAAGAGCGAATGGAATTGTCGGGTAAAAGAGATGAGGTCTTTTGTAGAAGGTTTTTTAAAGAGTAGCAGAAGAGATTCTAAACCAGTGTTTTTTTGTTTCTCTTCGATGAGTACAGGAAAGAGATGTTTTTCACTGAGCTTACTATAAAGCTGACTTTTTGTTTCAACTAACATTTCCCCAATAATGAGATTTCCTTTGTCATCTCGAGCTTTATAAGTATAGGTTTCCATAAAGTTTAAGTGATAGTCACTCTCATAACTTCTGAAATACTAGTTAATCCTTGCTGAACTTTATCTATAGCATCGTGAATCATGGTTTTGTGGCCTTCGGCAAGAAGAGCATGGATAATTTCATTTTCTGATTTTTTATTGGTAATCATTTCTTTAATTGTTTCGGTGAAGGTAATGATTTCAAAAATACTCAAACGTCCTTTATAGCCGGTCATTTTACAAGCGGTACATCCGTTGCCTCTATAGGCATGCAGTGTTTCAACGCCTAAAAACTGTAATTCTTCTTTGGAAGGCATTCGTTCTTCGCGACACGACTCACAGATTCTTCTCACGAGTCTTTGAGACATGACGACAAGGAGAGATGAAGCAATCAAAAAAGGTTCAACGCCTAAGTCAGTAAGTCTTGATATTGCGGCAATTGCAGTATTTGTGTGGAGAGTAGATAAGAGTAAATGTCCTGTCATCGCGGCCCGTGCGGCAATTTGAGCAGTTTCTGCATCACGAATCTCTCCAACCATGATTATATCAGGATCTTGTCGTAATATTGCCCGTAAACTCGATGCAAAGGTGACACCAGCGCGAACATTAATTTGTGCTTGTGCTAATCCTGGTATTTCGTTTTCAATGGGGTCTTCGATAGAAATAATATATTTTTCTTTGGTGTTTAATTTTTGTAAAGCTGCATAGAGCGTTGTTGTTTTACCCGAACCTGTAGGCCCGGTGACCAGAATCATTCCATGTGGTTTTATGATAATGGTTTCAAAAATTTTTCGTTGTTCTTCCGAGAACCCTAAATCTTTGAGAGTTATAACTGAATCTTGAGAGAGCAGTCGAATAGCGATCGCTTCTCCGTTCATCGTAGGGTAGGTAGAAATTCTTAGATCGAGTTTTTTTGCATTAATTTTTACGCGTACACGACCATCTTGAGGAATACGTCGTTCGGTAACATCCATATTGGCCATAATTTTAATACGTGAAACAATACCCATATGCATTCTTTTAGGGAATGTATCGACTTCTTCAAGAATTCCATCAATACGGAAACGTACTTTGGTTTCTTTATTTTCGGGTTCAATATGAATGTCAGATGCTTTTTCTTCAAAAGATGAGGTAATAATTGTATTAACAATAGTTACACTATCTTGATCGCCGGTATCTGCCGCAAGGTTATAATCTGCCTCAGCTTCTTTGCTTTCTTCCCCGTACTCAACGATCTCAAGTGACTCTGCACGCTTATTTTTTTGATGAATATGATGACCGTGATAATAGGTGGCAATGGCTTCTTCTATTTCATGTGCTGATGCAATGACGATACTTACGTCACTTTTTAAAATTGTTTTAATTTCATCTAATATCAGTACATTTAATGGATCAGAAGTGGCTACGGTAAATGTATCTTCTATTTTATAGAGAGGAATAACATGGTATTTTTTTGCATGATCATATGACAGTTGGCTAATAACTCGTGGATCAATATGATAGTCTTTAAGAGAAATAGTCGGAATATGCAGTTTTTTCCCGATGACTTCAAAGAGCTGCTCTTCAGAAATGAAACCCTTTTTAACAAAAATCTCAGCGAGATTTCCGCCCACATTTTTTTGTGTTTCTTTTGCAACGGTTAACTGATCGGCAGTGATAATTCCTTCGGCAATGAGGTCGTGAGTTATTTTGTCTATAAGTTGTAGGCTTACGTGCTTCATATACCATCATTTTTAGGAACCTCTGAAAAAGGTCCATCTGCTTCGTTGCACACAAGAGTCACAATCCTCACATACTACCTGAGTATGCTCTGGTTGTGACTTTACGTGCGCCTTACATCTGGACCTTTTTGAGAGGTTCCCTTAAATATGAGTTTTTCAGAGAGTCCTATAGTAGGTGAGGAATTCTCTTTTTAAAAAATTATTAAAATTTTACTCAGTGAAGTTTTAATAAGAGGAAACACATTTTAATAATTTTTTAAAAAGAGAATTCCTCACCTACCTCATTTCTCCTTCTTCCCATAAAATATCGACTCTTTATCTTCTTTAATCGAAGGTATTTCCTTTAAGCTTCCTTCAAGTATAGTTGGTTTGATAAAAACAAGTAATTCACTTTTGTTGTTCGTATCCGTTTTTGAGCGGAATAACCATCCGAGAACAGGAATCTTTGAAAGCCATGGTACTCCTTTTTCTTGATTTGATTTTCTTGATTGAAGGAGTCCACCGATAATAGTGGTTTCTTTATTTTTTAAAAGAACAGTCGTTGAAGCGGTGTTATCAATAATTGCAGGAATTCCTTCAACAGCGCGGCTAAAATCAGGTTGGGATTCAGTTGCTTCAATAGTGAGTTTAACAAAATCTCGTACCGTAATTTGAGGAGTTACGATAAGCTCGATTCCACTTTCGATTGTTTCAAGTCCTGAAGAAGTAGAATTACTCGTCGAACTTGAGCCAATTGAAATATCCCCACTTGCTTTGACATAAAAAGTTACTCCACTTCGAATACGTGCAGCCTGATTGTTGAGTGTCGTAACGGATGGTCGAGAGAGAATTGAAATATCTCCTCGTTCTTCTGCGGCTGAAAGTTTTGCAATAGCGGTAGAACTGCCAATACTCATGAGCATTCCCAATCCTCCTTGAGTTCCGGTTGTTCCTCGGGCCGGAGCATTTACGGCTAAATTTCCAGACGTAGAACCGAACGTAGTTGTTCCAACTTCGCTGATTCCACCTGTCCGCACGTTGCCTTTTGCAGCTTCCCCGCCCCATTGAATTCCAAGGCTATTGATAAAATCAAATGATGCTTCAATAATTTTTGCTTCGATTAATACCTGTTCATCTTTCGTATCAAGACGGGTAAGAAATTCGCGCGTATTTTTTAGATCTTCTGGAGTATCTTTTATCGTGATAGAATTAGTTCGCTCATCAAAAATTGCTGAACCTCTTGTTGATACAAGTGATTTAACTTGATCTATAACTTTCGAGGCTGTTGCATATTTTAAATTATAGGTTTCCGCGCTCAAATCCTTTCCCAATTTTTTAAATTCATCGAGAGGAGCAATTTTTAATACATCATTTTCATAGATAAAAATAAGTCCATGGGCATCGAGTACTGAATGAAGAGCGGTATTTAAAGTAATAGTATCGAAACTTACGGTGACTGTTCCTTCGAGCTTATCAGAAACGATGACATTTTTATTATCCATTTTTGCAAGAAAGCGAATGACATCTTTAATATCAGCTTCTCTAAATTCAATAGAATAGGTAGGTGCTGCTGCTGTCGCGAGAAAATTAAAACACAATAGACTAATTATACACAACACCAGAACTTCGCATACATTTGTTACTTTTTGCCTCGTCTGTGCCATAATGTATTACAGCGTTAACTCTATACTACCGCTGACTCCTTTTAATAGAACACGCTGTTTGCTAATAGAGATAACGGTGTAATTACCAATTGTATCATGTACAAAAAGAATTTTATCGTTAATTAAGCATCCAGCTATGTCTTTCCCGTAAATAATACCAAACAAATTAAGTTCACTATCCGAAAATACTTTTTTCGAACGTACAAAAGGATCTTTGGTTTCAGCTTTTGGTTCTGTTTTTTGTATCTTCACAAAATCATCAATATTAATTTCAGAAAGCTTCTCTGTCGCAAAAGATTGTGGGATCAAAAAAACGTAGAGAAGAGAGAAGAGAAAAAGCAAACGTATAGTATATATTTTTTTTCTAAACATACTTCTCCTCTTAGGACTTTGAAACTGGCGTAAGTCCATATAATGTTCCTCGTATCGTTGCTTCAATGTTTCCAAAATCTTCTACACCTTTCCCAATTTCTATCATATCAATAAAAAAGAGAATAGGCAAGGCCTCAACTTTTGTAATAAAATGCTGCAGATCTATAAATTGACCTGAAAAAACGATAACTATTTCCTTAGAAAAATAATTTTCTTCGATTTTTTCTTCTCGGGTATTGATAGAAATAAGTTTCAAAGGTTCTATAACATGAGGACTTGAAATAAACTTAAGCAATAAATCGTTGCCCTGAGTATACGTATAATGAGCCATTTGCTCATAATAATGTGTTGGCTTTACATTGTTGGGCATTTCACGATTTGTTTTTGCTTTCTCTGCGCTTTCCTTAATCTTCATATGAAAACTTGTTTTTGTGCCTAGTTTCGTTTCTAACTCTTTTATCTTTGTGTAATTTGGTAATGAATATGTGTCCAAGATGACAAAACCAAATACACTAATGCAGGCGATGAAAATTATGAACTCACGCCGCGCGGGTTTTCTATTTAGTTTTTTTATCGCTTCTTTCATCGTGAATAATTGCTTCTATAGCAAAAGTTAATATTTCTTGCTGATCTTTATTCTTATCGACTTGCGTAGATCGGAGAACAACTTCTTCAAAAATATGTTTCTTTTTTAGTTTCTCGAGAAATTCTACGACATCTTTTGTGTCAGCGTAGTTACCCGTGATTAAAACTTTTTCTTTTGATAATTTAATCTCATTGAGCCACACACGGTCGGGAATGGTGCTGATGATTTCAAGATACTTACTCCATTCAATTTTATTGTCGACAACGTTCATAATTTTTTCGAGCGAACCGCTATCTTTTGCTGAACTGCTATTCTCTGATTTTTGACTTTGTGAGCTCAGTTCATCAACAGCTTTTTCTTCTTCACTAATCCGGGCTTCCAATGAATGCATATGAATTGTTTGAAATATAAAAAGAGCGGCAAACCCAGAAGCATAGACAGCAAAAAACAGAACCATCGTCATATACGTAAAATGAAAACTTTTTTTTTCTAAAAAATTAATGTGTTCCATATTAGTGTAATGCTAACCCGCAGGCGATGGCATACAAATCCTCATTGGCTTTTAGTTGCTCTTCATTAAAAAGCGATGTATCAAGGCCACTAAATGAGCGAAAACGTTGTACCTCAAAACCGAGTGTCGTATGCAAGTATTCTTTAAAACCAGAAAGATATGTTCCCCCGCCTGATATAAATATTCCATTGGGTTGTATATTGCTCGTCTCAAGAACAGCATATGCATCAATAGAACGTTGTATTTCGAGAGATATTTTAGTGAGAAAATTTGCGATAGTATTTTTGAGCTTTTTCTTCTCTTCATTTTCTTCTTTTTCATTTGTATCGCTTGTGTAGTTTATCTTTAATTCTTCAGCTTTTGCTTCCGAAACATTTAAATCTCGTTCAATACTTTTTGTTAATGCTAATCCTGAAATTTCATTCAGCGATCGGAAAAAGAGAAGATTTTCTTTGTGAAATAGTCCAAAGAAAGAATGCTCATGACCTATTTCCAAAAACGCATAGGGCTCATTCGATCCTTTACCAAAGGTTTTAAAGAAACTAAATCGCAATGCGGATACTTCAGGCTCAATGAAATCACAGCGAACACCAAATTTTTTAAGCAATCGTTCTCGTTCGGTCAGAGCATCCTTTTTTAAAGTAAAAACTATAAAAGAAGATCTCTTGGTGTCTGTAGGAGAATGTGGGAATTTGAGATACCTGATAACATATTCTTCAGGAGTTCCCTCGATTATATCTTTAACTTGCCATTTCATTGCTTCTGTTAATTCTTCATCTGGCATTTTAGGGAGCTCAATAATTTTTGTCTTTACTTTAAGATATTCAGTATTAACTCCAATTTTTCCCGAATTAATTTTCATATTTGAAAAAGCTTTTTTTATTGCTTCGGTATCATTGCTTGGAATCTTACTAAAGTTCATGAGTTTCCATTGGTCTTGGTACTTTTGTAATGAAACTACTTTGATAGTATGGAATCCAAAATCAATTCCAACCGCTTTATTCTTATTTTTAACAAATGGGATCATATATATTAATGGTTTAAAAGCATTTCTATTCTTTGATTTACTTTTTCAAGAATCGCTTGGTGCTCTTTAGGACTTAAGAAAATAAACTGCGTGTAGTTATTAACTGCTTCTTCGTAGTTTTCTTCTCGTTCAAAAAGAACTCCTTGGTTAAAATAGGCATCCGCATAGTTTTTATTAATTTTTAGAGCATCATTAAAATGAGTATGAGCTTCGTTAAATTTTTCTAACTTTACTTTCACGAGGCCTAAATTATTGTAGCATTCAAAACATTCTTTATTAAGGCTTATTGCTTTTTCAAAATGAATTTGAGCATTCGTAGTATCATTTTGTTTGAGATATGCTAAGCCAATATTGTTATACAGAAACGAGTCGGTATCATTTTTTTCTAATGCCTTTTGAAAGAGTTCAACACTTTTAGGAAAGTCGCCTTTTTTATACGCCTCGATCCCTTCTGTACTGAGAGTTGCGCTATCATTTTTCTGTACAGCTTGAGTATCAATTACAGCGCTCGGATTCTTTTTTGCAGATTGGAATTGAGTCACATAAACAGCAAAGCTACCCAGAACCATCACCACTGATCCTGTAATAATTCCGATGATTTTTATATGCCTGAGTTTTTTAGACGAAGTAACCAGACTAGAAGTCTCTGGCGCTAAAGAAAATGGAACGGATTGTTGCGTTGTATTTTCCTTCTTTTCTCTCTGTAATTTTTGTAATGCTTTATGAATAATGCTCATGATGTCGCACCCATAATTTTTTAATCCATGGTATATGTGGCCGTCCCGCTAAATCGTTCATTGCATGGAGGGCAATTTTTTTACTTACAAAACGTTCACCAAAGGTATATGCCGCTAAAAGCGTTCGATCGCATACCATATTAATCAGCCGAGGCGTACCGCGGGAATATTCATAAATTTTTTTAATCGCTCCATCAGAAAAATGAAGTTCTCCAGACGTATTCGCCGTGAAGAGACGATGAATAATATATGCTTTTGTTTCTTTAAAATTCAGTGGTGTTAAATTATATCGTACACTAATGCGCTGATTCAGCTGACGAAGCTCATATGAGCTGAGTTTTCTTTCAAGTTCTGGCTGGCCAATAAGAATAATCTGTAGCAATTTTTTATGTTCAGTTTCAAGATTTGAAAGCATGCGGATAGCTTCGAGCGCTTCGAATGAAAGGTTTTGTGCTTCATCAATAAAAACCACTGCATTTTTTCCCGTCTGTTCTTGCTCGAGTAAAAATTCATTGAGCGTGTAAATCGGATGAGTGTGAAATCCTTTGGTTTCTTTACAACCAAAATCCTGATTAATAGATTTCAAAAGTTCGTCTACTGAAAGCAGAGGATTAAACACGAGCGATGTAGCTATCGTCGTATCGAGTCGGTTCAATACTTCTCTCGTGATTGTCGTTTTTCCCGTACCAATTTCACCGGTGAGCGTGATAAATCCCTTTCGTTCAGTAATTCCATATAAAAGGCAGTTAATGGCTTCTTTATGCTGAGTTGAAAGGAATAAAAAACGAGTGTCCGGTGTCACGTTAAATGGGTATTCTTTTAGGTTGAAAAATTCTAAATACATATATCCATTTAAAATTATAGCAGTAAATTCAGGTTAATGCAATAGC
>JAHFAK010000091.1 GCA_023250585.1 Deltaproteobacteria bacterium | reverse complement strand
TTCGCATAAAAACCTCCCATATAACAAAGTTACGAAGATGATCTATACCCCGATGTGGGTAAAATTGTCAAATGTCTGGAACAACAATTTTCTTGCCAAACGTTAGGATAATACGCTAAGAGGGATGAACTCTGGGGATATGGAGGATAGAGCATGGAAGACGGGAAGTTTCGTATACTCATTGTAGAAGATGATGTTTCATATGCCCATTCGTTGAAAGACCATTTAGATAAAGCCTTTTTCGTTGATCACGTTCATTCACTCCCGAAAGCAGAAGAAGCATTACAAAAATATCCCTATCATCTTGTTCTTCTCGACATCGGCCTTGGTAAATCATCCTATGGAGGATTCTCGCTTCTTTCAAAGATTAAGAATTCTCCTGTACCTTCTTATGTAGTGATGCTCAGCGGCCATGATGATTCCAAGACTATTCAGGATTCACTTGCTTCAGGCGCTGTTGATTTTGTATCAAAGAGTAATACCTTTGATGAAATCCTTGAACGCATTCGTCTTATTGCCGAGAATAAAAAATACCAGGAAGACATTGTGCGCCTTCGTAATGTTATTGCTCTATCAACCACTGAGTATTCATTCATGACCGAAGATCCTCGCTTACTCTCCACGCTTTCTCGTCTTAATTATATTAACGGCAATGAAGCCATTAATATTCTCATTACCGGTGAGTCTGGTGTAGGGAAAGAATTAATTGCTCGCTATATTCATGGATTAGGTAGCCTTGATCGACCTTTTGTAGTAGTCAATTGCGCTGCACTTCCTCAGACATTACTAGAATCGACGTTGTTTGGTCATAAGAAGGGTTCGTTTACGGGATCCACCGAAGATCGTATTGGAAAGTTCGAGCTTGCTCACGGTGGAGATATATTTTTAGATGAGATCAGTACACTCAATGGTGAAATGCAGACACGGTTCTTGCGAGTGCTGCAGGAGGGTGAGGTAGAACGTGTGGGATCTCACCATACACGTAAGATACAGTGCAGAGTCATTGCGGCTACGAATGAGGATCTTGATGCTCTTGTAAAGGTAAAGCGATTTCGTCTTGATTTATATCATCGCATCGCCTGCATGCAGGTGACGATTCCTCCATTACGAGAACGCCCGCAAGACATTGATCTTCTCATCGATCATTTTACGATGGGAAGTCAGGTAGAATGTGCCGAAGAGGTACGAAAGGTATTTCGAAGTTATCCATGGCCGGGAAACGTTCGAGAACTCAAAAATGTTATTAAGACAATGATTGCACTGAAGCGATCAGGAAAGATCACGTGTGCTGATATTCCCCCGCAACTGCTGACACGTGAGGTACGAAAACCACTCTCGAATGAAGATTTTATTGCTACACTATGTGAACAAGCAACAATTCATGGAATTAATTCCGTAGCGGAAAATGTAGAAAGATCAGTTCTTCGAGAAGCATTGCAAAAATGTACCAATCAAGCAGAATGTGCAAAACTCCTCAAAACCTCTCCTGCTACGCTTTCGAGAAAACTTAAGGAATTTGGGTTGAAATAATGTATTCCATACATGAAATGAAAGTTTCCACTAATGAAATAGTAGAGGTTAAAACTCGGTCCATTTGGTTTCGTATGGTGAGTGATACAGTATGTAAGCCTTGAGACACATGAACTTGAGGATTATAAATGTTTTCTGAATAATTGGTATGAAGTTTGCTGTTAACAAGTTAACGAATAAAGAATCTTGTAAAGAGATTAAGACTTATGAAGTACCTCACATTAATAACTACGATAGAAATTATACTTAGTTGTAACTATATCTGTTATGCTCTTGGTAACCATAATGATGGATGTGAACATATATTTAAATCCGGAGAACAAGATATGAAATTCGAGCCAAAAGATAGAAGAGTAGATCGATCAATTCAAGAGGAACAAGCAGTTTTTGAAGTAATCGATTTGAGAAGCGACACGGTGACGCGTCCTTCAAAAGAGATGCGGGGAGCAATTGCCTCAGCAGTTGTTGGCGATGACGGGTATGGAGAAGATCCGTCAGTCAATCAATTGGAATCTGAAGTTGCCAATCTTTTCGGAAAACAAGCTGCCGTTTTCATGCCCTCTGGTACAATGGCTAATCAAGCTGCTATTTTGGCTCAAACGAGTCCTGGAGATATCTTACTTGCTGTAAAAGACGCCCATATTGTGACTAGAGAACGTGAATCGACTGAAAAGCTATCCAGAGTACAAATCGTGGAGCTCGGTCATGATGGGCTTTTTACAGAGAGTGATCTTGAGTTGTTTCTACAGGACACTGACAGTCATAATCAGAAGCCAAGTCTCATTGTTATAGAAAATACCCACAACTTTGCTGGTGGCATCGTTTTTCCTTTTGAGTACATCGAGCAGATCTCTGCTTCTGCCAGAAAACATCACATTAAATTGCACTTAGATGGAGCCCGGCTTTTCAACGCTGCTGTTGCCACAGGAATTTCTGTAGCCCAATGGGCTCGTCATTTCGACACGGTCATGTTCTGTCTTTCGAAAGGGCTCGGTGCACCTGTTGGTTCTATGGTTGTAGGAGACAAAGAAACTATAGACCACATTCGTAAGTTCAGAACCTTGCTTGGTGGTCGTATGCGTCAAGCAGGGATATTGGCTGCCGCAGGCCTCGTTGCACTCCGAACCAATGTTCAAAAATTGAGTATCGATCATTCTAATGCAGAACGACTTGCACATGGATTAATAGCTCTTGGTTATCAAGTACAGCCCTTTCCCAAAACCAATATTGTTAATTTTACTATACAGGAGACATACTCTCTGAGCTTCGTCGAAAACCTTCGCAAACACGGTGTCTTGGTTAAGCTTTATAATACAAATCAGATTCGAGCAGTTACTCATCTTGACATCAATGAAGCCCAAATCAATCGTGTTTTAGAAATTATCAAAACAGCGAAGTACCTATGAAAAAAACTATGGAAAGACTGAGTTTTATTATCTTAGGGAGTATATGTGTGGAGTGAGATATAAAAATATACTAGGGATATATAGGAGGCCCTTCGTTATAATTATAATCTTTATTTTAATTTTTTTTCCTATGAAAAATAAATTACACCCTTCATATAAAGAAAAACAAAGAGTTAACAACCTTAACAGATGTCCCAAGATCTTTGCGAGTGGAGATTCTGAAATACCATACATTATTGCCGGCGGAAGACAAGGATCAGAGCGCCTCAATACATTAGCTCGTGCTACATGGCCAACAACTTTTACTTTCTTAAAAAGAGCGGGCCTCAAGCAAGGTGTAAACCTCTTAGATGTTGGATGCGGTAATGGGGTTATTACAAAGAAGATAGCTGATTTTATTGGCCCTCAAGGAAGCATTGTTGGCATTGATGTCGATAAATCTGTTATCGAATTTGCAAAGAGCTCTTTGCAGCGAGATAAAAAAAATATTACTTACGAGGTAATCAATATTGAGAATGAGCAATTAGATGATATTCATAGCTATGATTTTATCTACGCACGATTTCTTCTTTCCCATCTCAAAAATCCAAGAGCAGTGTTAAGTAAGTTAGTTTCAAAACTTAAACCGACAGGTATTATTGCTGTAGAAGATACTTATTTTGACGGGCATAGAAGTCAGCCAACGGACTGGGCCTTTGATCGTTATGTTGCATTATTCAAAGAGGTAGCATTCAAACAAGGTACTAATCCAAATATAGGTCCTGTCTTGGAAGATCTTTTCAGAGAAGTTGGCTTAAATAAGATAAAAATTGAAAAAGTTACTCCAATGTTTTCAGATGGAGCGGGAAAACGAATGGCTCTTTTAACAATGGAAGCAATACAAGAAAAGGCAATAACATTAGGGTTGGCATCAACAGAGGAACTTCATAATTTAGTCTCTGAATTAAGGAGATTTACTGCGAATCCTCGGACTACCATGAGTATTCCTACTATATATCAGGTTGTTGGTAGAAAAGGAAAAAAGTAAAATATGAATAAATGCACCTTTAACCTTTTAATACTACTATTCTTAATAACTCCCCTAAAGAATACTTGGAGTAGAAAAAGCACTGCCCCTTTTCTTGAAAAGAAAGTTTTATTGGTAGTTCATAGTTATGCTATGGATTATGAGTGGACTGCTGAAGAAGATAAAGGAATTGTAAAAGCCTTCAGTGAATATCATCTTGCCAATAAGGGCTGGAAGATTGAGAGAATATTTTTAGATACAAAGAAAAGCAGTCAATCACAGCAAATAAAAAAAGCTATTCACAATGCGAAGAAGAAAATAGCTCAATTGAGTCCTCAGGCAGTAATACTTACTGATGATGATGCTGCAAAAGGCCTTTTAACTTATTTAAAGACAAAGAATACTTTAGTAAGCGTTGCTGGAATTAATGGAAAAATAGAAGATTATGGCTATGTTAATGGAGAAAAAGGTATCGTCGGTTCTCTTGAGCGCCATAACATTTCTCCGGTAATAAAGATCGTCAAACATTTGAGACCAACAATTAAGAAGGTCCTCTTAATAAGTGAAACAAGTATTACGGGACAATATATGCTCAAGGACTTTAAGGACCAATTACTCAAAGACTCTTCTTTAAAAACACTCGGGATAAAAAAAATCGATGAGTTTGTGGATACTGACTTTGAACGACTAAAAGCCCGTCTTAAGAGAGTTGATCCTAAAAAAACCGTTGTTGTCTTTGTAGCATTTTTTACTTATCGAGATAAAAAAGGTCAGTATGTCTCATATAAGCAGATTGATAAGTGGGTAAATGAAAATACAAAATTTCTTGATGTAGGATGTGCTGTTTTTAATGTAAAGGGAGGGCGACTAATATCCCTTGCCATTTCTGCAGAAGAAATGGGTTCTTATAGTGCTAAGGAGTTGTTTCAAAGATTACTTCAAAATAATGAGAATAAAGAATACTCTATTCGGAGAAAAAATCCGCTTTCACTCGTTATTAATAGAGATCGTGCTAAAAACTTAGCTATTGAAATTCCTTATAGTATTTTGACCTATGCAGGAGTATCAAATATTTTATTTAACAATTAATAATATTTTTGTAGGCCTTAGTAAATGAATAGTTATGTTATTAAAAATCTCGTTCTTTTCGTTGGTGTAGTTCTAGTATCAATTATGGCTGTGGGAACGGTGCAGTATCTTTCTTTAGATAGAGAAGTTGTATTTAAAGAAAGAAAAGAATTAGAAAAAATAAATGAAAAATTTACGAGCAAGATTCAATTAGTAATAGAAGAAAAATTTAGGCTTATTAATTTTCTTACAAATACTGCTTACCCAGAGGTAGCAGTTACATTTGGAATGTTTGATCAGTTTAATAAAGTTATAGATCAACTTGATAATGATTTAGAACCACTCAACATTATACTTATAGACTCCAAAGGTAATGTTTCTAGGGTTATGGACGAAGCGTTAACTACATTGATTACTCATTTTGATAGTAATGATTTTAATATAAATCCTATAAAGTATGAGAAGAATCATGTAATGTATATAAAACCTTTTTACAATATCAACTCAAAGGTATTAACAGGTTACTTAATTGGTATTTGTCCTTTAAAATCGATTATTAATGTAATTGAAAATGCGTACAAGGAAATAACATTTAATTACTCTCACTTTAAACCTAAAGTTATATTATATGTTACAGATTCATCAAGAGAAACCAATAGAACCAAAAGAGTGTTTCCTATTTACGGATTAGGGATAAAATTTACTTATTCGGACCCTATTTCAAGAACTTTCATGTTAATTCGCAAAGATTTTATAACTATTATGATAGTTGCTGGTTGTATTTTATTTATTTTTTCCATTTTACTTTACAATAGCCTTAAGAGGCCAGTGAATGAACTAATAAAGATTGTTTCTCATGTTTCGAATAGAGAAGATGAGAATTTCAAAGACAGCATTCCTAAAGATCCGCTATTTAAGAAAGTGGCTAATGCATTGCTTGAGATGCATAGTCAGCGAAGTAGATTAGAAGAAGAAAAAAGGAGTAAAGTAGTTTCAGAAAGATTAATCGAAATCGCAGCGCAAGTAGCGCATGACATTAAATCACCACTAGCTGCATTGACGATGATGATTGCAAAGATGAGTCAGAAGATTCCTGAAGCAGAGAGGATATCGCTTCGAAGCTCGGCAAAGCGGATTCAGGATATTGTGAATAATTTATCACAGATGAAAGAGCGGACTATTGAAACAGCACTACCAAAGATTGGAAGTAAACCATCTCGTGTAGAATTGCTCTCGAGTCTTACTGAAAATGTTATATCAGAAAAGAGAACACAATATCGTGATCGACAGGGAGTCGTCATTGAAGAACACTTTGATGAGTCATCCTATGGAGCATTTGCTGCTATTGAACCCGTAGAGTTTAAACGCGTTATTTCGAATCTTGTTAATAATGCGGTGGAGGCTCTAAAAGATACTGGGACCGTGACGATATCTTTAAGTGCTACGAAAACAGATGTTATTTTAGCGATTGCAGATACGGGACAAGGCATTCCCCGCGATCGCATCGATACAGTCTTTGATCGAGGTGTTTCCTTTGACAAAAAGCATGGCTCAGGACTTGGATTAGCTCATGCACAAGAAACAATGGAGAAGATGAAAGGATGTATTCGTATTGAATCTGAAGTTGGCATAGGCACGACAGTAACTCTGGTATTTAAACGTGCAGAATCGCCAGCATGGTTTTTACCTTCTATTATGGTGAATCCTCGAACGAACATTTTAATTCTCGATGATGATCAATCGATTCATGATATATGGAAGACGCGATTTCGTGATTACGACCTTGCCGATGGAGACATCCGACTTCTACACTTTACCACCGCTCGAAGTTTTTCAGAGTGGTATAAGGCTCAGCGATTTCCAAAATGCCTTATCTTAAGTGACTATGAATTGATCGGTGAGCCAGAAACTGGCCTTGATGTTATAGAGAAACACTCTATTGGCCGAGAGTCCATTCTCGTTACGAGCCATTGTGAGGACTCGGTAATACAAAAGCGTTGTGAGACTTTAGGGGTAAGATTGCTTCCTAAAGGACTTGCATATCTTGTGCCCATCGAGGTTCATCTTCGAGAAGTATACGATGCCATATTCATTGGACGAGATAATAGTCTTGAGCTTCACTGGAAACTTTCGGCCCAAGAGCATAATAAAGAGGTCTGCTATTATTCTCGAGCCGAGGATTTTGTGTTAGACGCAAAGACTATTGATCGTAATGTTCCCGTATATATAGGAGAACGTGTTTCAGAAGACCAGTACATTCACACATTATATCGAGCGATTACCGACTATGGATTTACGAAAGTATTTGTAACCGCCGATGATCCAGATAAAATTCATTTACTTCCATGGATTACTGGTGTTATTGATAAGAATCCTCCTTGGGTACGGATAAATTAATAAATTAAAGCAATGAGTTACAAAATATTTGTGCTATATCCTTTACCATGAAGATTAATGGATTTCATATACTCGATGCTCCTGTTGTAGCTAAAAAAGATGGTTCTCCATTATTTAGAATTTTAGATGGTAAGTTAATATTAGAAGGTTTGATCAAATGGGATTCTAACTATAGTGTTTACAAACAAGAGTCTGGTTTAAAAGTTTTCGATGGTTCTGAGTTTAAAGGAATGTACGACAAAAATGGTAATGGTAGGTTGGATATATTTGAACAGAAGTTACTCATAATCAATGTTCCTGAATGCTTACCTCATTAATCTATTTTCCATTAGGAACGGGATGGATAACATTTACGGTATTCTGGAAATCAATCTTAGATAAAGGATTAACTGTCGAGCCAAGAGGCGAGTTTACAACATCATTAAAATCATAGACTTTAATACCATCTTTTTTCATAATAAGTCTTTTCCCATTTCCATACACATCTTGAAAAGGTAAATATTCGGCTTGTGTGATGATTTCATATCCATTTTCACCATTATTTGGCTCTCCATTGAAAGTTATACTATCAGCGTACCAAAATACTCGTTCATAGAATGCATTCGATGGGGGAGTACCTGCAGTTCCAAACCAGTCCTTTAATCGTGCTTCTGCTTTTTCAACCAGTTCTTCGTATTCGTCTTCTGGGTACCATTCATAATATTCTTCAACAAATTTATCTACATTATTTTCATTGATCATATAGTATATTGTACCATATGCCTTAGGATCATCTTGATAATATATCTCAGGCACCGCATTTTTAATAATCTTCTTTTTAGATTTTGTAGTCGTAATTAGATACTCATTTGTGCCCTCATAACTAGTTGTCATTGTAGGAATAAATTGCGTATCACTATACCCTTGATCACTCCCATCAAAGAGATAGTAATTAATATGGGAATCTTTATACAGATCTTCACCCTCATCATAGGCATCTAAATCAGCATTTTCTTGGCAGGAAATGATAGATAAAGAAAGAAGAATGAAAGAAAATACACTCAATAATTTTCGCATAAAAACCTCCCGTTTAAAAATTACAAAAAATGTATACCTTGATTTAGGGAAAATTGTCAAATTATGCCAAAATGTTCTTGTCAAAGGCTTACAGATAGCCTATGAAAAGGTAATGTGTCTCTGGGGAGAGAGGATCTAAATGAAAGATGAAGAATATTTAAGCTTGGAATCTAATGTACGTTCCTATTGTCGCAATTTTCCTGTTATATTTAAATCTGCAAAGGATTCTTATCTTTATGATAAGGATGGGAAAGAGTATATTGATTTTCTGTGTGGTGCAGGATCATTAAACTATGGCCATAATAATCTACAGATTAAACAAAAAGTAATCGAATATCTCAATAACGATGGAATCGTTCATAGCCTAGATTTAGCAACAACTGCAAAACAGGAATTTTTAGAAACCTTTTATGCTTTAATTTTACAACCCAGAAAACTGAATTATAAAATCCAATTTACTGGGCCTACAGGTACTAACGCAGTAGAAGCTGCATTGAAAATTGCACGAAAGGTGACCGGCAGAAAACAAATAATCTCATTTACCAATGCTTTTCATGGTGTTTCTTTGGGAGCTCTCGCTGTTACAGGACATTCATATTATAGAAAAGGTTCTGAAGGATCTTTAAACAATGTTACTTTTATGCCGTATGATAGCTATCTTGGAGATAAGGTAAATACCATAGATTATTTGAGGCGTTTTCTTGAGGATGAAAGTAGTGGGATAGATCTTCCTGCAGCTATCATTGTTGAAACCATACAAGGAGAAGGGGGAGTTAACGTTGCGAGCAATAAATGGCTTCAATCGCTTTATGAACTTTGTAATCAACTTAAAATTCTTCTTATAATTGATGATATACAGGTTGGTTGCGGTAGGACGGGAACATTTTTTAGTTTTGAGGAATCGCACATTATACCTCATGTTGTAGTTTTGTCGAAATCGCTTAGTGGATTTGGTTTGCCATTTGCGGTACTTCTTCTAAAACCTGAGATAGATATATGGAAACCAGGAGAACATAATGGTACTTTCAGAGGTAATAATTTGGCTTTTGTCAGTGCTACTGAAACACTAAAACAATTTTGGTCCATACAAAAGTTTGAAAAGGAGATAAACGAAAGGGCAAAAATTCTCAAGACAGCGTTGGAAACAATTATTAAAACTCATCTGTCAAATGGAGAACTAAGAGGGAAAGGTCTTATATTAGGAGTTGATTGTAAGAAGCCAGAGTTGGCAAAACAAATTACTAATCAATCATTTCAAAATGGACTAATTCTTGAACGTTGTGGTTCGAACGATCAAGTTATAAAATTTTTACCTCCTTTAGTTACATCCATTGATGTAATCCAAAAAGCGATGAGAATTTTTGAAAAAAGTATCCCTACAGGTCTTCTTCGTTTATAAGCATTCTTAAGGTATCAAGTTCTCGTTCGATTTTTTTGATGCTTATTCGAGCGGCATCATAAAGCTCTTTCTCATCGTGAGTAAGTTTTTGTTCGTCAATGAGGTTAAAAAATCCAACGATAGGATTCAATGATCCTCGCGCTCCATGTACTGCTTCTCTCATATGGTTTTTATGGTTCATAGTGTCTCCTCAAACCAGGGTGGATTCTTGCCGACAATCTTTGTGATCCATGGAAGTTCACCAAATTCCTCCGGTGATGAGCCCGTAGCAAGATAGATTGTGGTAAAACCTCGGGCTTTAATTTCTTTGCTCACGATCTCTCCTTTTTTGCCATCTTTTAAATGTGAATCAATATAAATAGGCGTATCATTTCGATACTGAGATGCATGGTGCAAAAACTCATCAGGATCAGCATAGACACTGATTCGTACTCCTTGTTTTTTTCCCGTA
>JAHFAK010000090.1:6401-10400 GCA_023250585.1 Deltaproteobacteria bacterium | reverse complement strand
CAAAAGCCATGAAGCCAAACCAAGAAGGTCTCAAAGAATACTTTAAAGCTTAATTGATTTCTAGTGTCATTCCCGCGAAGGCGGGAATTCAGAAACAAAGTTTACTAAGACTGGATCCCCACCTATGTGGGGATGACAGATCAAAAAATTTATACTTCTTAAATTGTAGTAAGAAAATGCCGGGGACGAGACTCGAACTCGTACGGGTCGCCCCACATGGCCCTCAACCATGCGTGTCTACCAATTCCACCACCTCGGCGTCATGCGGGATAGTTTAGGAGTTGCTATCTTTTTTCTTCAACAGGATTTTGCTCTTCTTCCTTATTATCAGTTTCTGTGGGTACTTTGGTTTCTTCTTTTTTATTTTCAGTAGTAGCTGTATCTTTTGGGTTAACAAGCGGTGCTTCTTGTTTTTTCTCTTGCGAAAAAAGAGAATTTTCCTGTTTCTCCGAAGAAAAATGAGCAAGCGTGATTGAAGTCAGCATAAAAACCGCTGCCGCACCAGTGGTAAGCTTTGCTAAAAAAGTAGTCGCACCTCGACTCCCAAATACCGTCTGACTCCCGCCACCAAAAGCAGCACTGATATCTGAGCCTTTACCCGTTTGGAGTAATACAACCATAATTAAAAATAAACAAGCACTTACATGTAGAACTTGAATTAATGTTTCCATAAAAACTCCATGAGTAGGTTAGCGGTTATCGGGGAGCGGTTAACGTCGAAAAATCTTTACACAAAAACGCTAACCGTTAACCTCTAACCGCTCACCTATTCCTCGTTATATTTTACAATTTTTGTAAATTTCTCTAATACGAGACTTGCACCACCAACAAGTACGCCATTAATATTTTTCTCTTTCATAATACTTTGAATATTTTCGTCCGTTACACTACCACCATAAATGATGCGTAATTTGTCGGCAACCACGCCTCCAAACATCGAAGCACATATCTCACGTATAAACCCATGTACGCTTTCGGCATCCTTGCTTTCAGCCGAACGACCCGTACCAATTGCCCACACTGGTTCATAAGCAATAACAAGATTTTCTATATCGTGAACTTTAAAACCAGTTAATCCTTCGCGTAATTGTAATTCCATAACGTCGAGGGTTTTATGAGCATCTCGTTCTGCAAGCGTTTCTCCCACGCAATAGATGGGAGTCAATCCTTCTTCCAAACACACAGCAATTTTTTTATTACAATCCTTGTTGGATTCATGAAAATACTGCCTGCGCTCAGAATGCCCTATTATCACATACTCGCATCCAACATCAACAAGCATTTTAGCCGAAACTTCACCAGTATAGGCGCCTTTATCCGCAAAAGAAACGTTTTGTGCGGCTAATTTAATATTAGAATCAGCCAACGCAATATGTGCAGAATTCAGCACCGTAAATGATGGTGAAATAACGACTTCCGCATCATGTTTTCCTGAAAGCTTATTTTTAATTCCCGTAATGAGCTTCAGCGCATCAGGAATGATCATATTCATTTTCCAGTTGCCTATTATAATTGGTTCCTTCATGTATTTCCTTTCTTAGAAACCTCTCAAAAAAGTCCATCTGTGTCGTTGCACACAAAAGTCACAATCCTCACATACTATCTGAGTATGCTCCGGTTGTGACTTTTGTGTGCGCCTTACATCTGAACCTTTTTGAGAGGTTCCATGAAATGTGAGTTTTTCAGAGAGTCCCTCTCGTAGTCAGACTAATAGTAATTCAATGCTACTAATCCCGGTAATTTTCTGCCTTCTAAAAATTCTAACGATGCTCCCCCACCTGTCGAAATATGATGTATTTTAGCTTCTACACCACTCTTTTTTATTGCAGAGACTGAATCACCTCCACCTACAACGGTGAATGCATCAAGCTCAGCAATTGCATGGGCAAGAGCATTTGTTCCAAGAGCGTATTGTTCTTGCTCACATACCCCCAATGGTCCATTCCAAAAAACTGTTCGTGCTTTCTGAATACTTTTTTTAAAGAGCGCTATTGTTTCTGGTCCAATATCAAATGCGCTATACTCATTATTAAAATTTTCATTGGTGAATATTTTTGGCTTTGTTTTGGATTGCAATTCTTTTGCTGCATTATGATCGACAGGAAGTATGACCTCTGTACCTTTTTTTGTCATCTTTTCAATAATTTTTTCCGCAGTGGTTATTTTATCTTCTTCGATAAGTGATTTACCAAGTCGAATTCCTTTTGCTGCAAGAAAAGTATACGCCATTGCACCACCAATAACGAGGACATCAACTTTATTTATCAAATTATTAATGACGCCAATTTTGTCAGAAACCTTTGCCCCGCCAATAATTGCAACATACGGCTTTGATGGTGTTTCTACCAATTTTGATAAACACTCAATTTCTTTTGCGACTAAAAAACCGCATGCTTTTTCTTTTACAAAGCGGGTAATTCCATCTACTGAAGCATGCGCTCGATGGAGGGTACCAAAAGCATCGTTGATATAGACATCAACATGATCTGCAAGTTCTTTTGCAAAATGTTCTTCGTTCTCTGTTTCTTTTCTATGAAAACGAAGATTCTCCAAAAGCAAAATATCTCGGGGTAAAAGATCAGCTTTTAGCTTTCTAATGCCATCACCAACACAATCATCGGCAAAAATCACATCAAAACCTAAAAGCTCGTTGAGTTTTTCAGCTACAGGATACAAGCTCCATTCATTTCGTACGGTCCCTTTTGGCCGTCCTAAATGAGACGCAAGAATAACTCGACACTCATTTCTCCAAGCGTATTTGATGGTTTTGATTACCGCATCAATGCGCGATGTATCGGCGATTTTTCCATCCACGATTGGGACATTAAAATCTACGCGAATAAAAACACACTTCTTCGCTATATCAACTGTTTCTATACTTTTCATTTATGCAAGCTTCTTTCCTATCATCTGCATCATATCCAAACAACGTACCGAATAACCTACTTCGTTATCATACCATGCAAGTACTTTTACGAGGCGTTTATTTATAACATACGTCGATTCAGCATCAAAAATTGAAGAATGAGTGTTTCCATTAAAATCAACTGAAACAAGCGGAAGATCAGAATATGCAAGAACCCCCTTCAATTCTTCTTTTGAGGCATTTAAAAACGTATTATTAACTATCTCGCGTGTAACATCTTTTTCTACTTCTGCAACAAAGTCAACTAATGATACATTCGGAGTTGGAACACGGATTGCCAATCCATCAATCTTTCCTTGAATGTCAGGAATGACAAGTCCCACAGCTTTTGCAGCCCCCGTCGTTGTAGGAATCATTGATAGTGCTGCTGCCCGTGCGCGACGTAAATCTTTATGAGGTAAATCGAGAACTTGCTGATCATTGGTATATGAATGAATAGTCGTCATTGTTCCGTGTTTTATTTTAAAGTTTTGATGTAATACTTTAACAAGTGGCGCTAAGCAATTTGTTGTACATGAAGCATTGGAAATAATATGATGTTTTTGCGAATCGTACAGATTTTCATTTACTCCCTTAACAACAGTGATATCGGGATCTTTTGCAGGTGCCGAAATAAGAACTTTCTTTGCCCCGGCGGTTAAATGTTTTCCTGCTCCGTCACGCCCAGTAAAAAAGCCGGTACTTTCTAACACCAGTTGAACTCCCAAAGTTTTCCATGGAAGCATAGCTGGATCTTTTTCCGAAAGAATCTTAATCCGCTTACCATTAATAACTATTGCATCAGTATCGTGGGTAACTTCATGAGGAAATGTTCCATGAACTGAGTCGTATTTAAAAAGATGCGCCAGTGTTTTTGGATCGGTTAAATCATTAATCGCAACGATGTCAAAGTTAGTGTAGCCCTGTAAAAAAGCATTGCGAACCACGCATCGTCCAATTCTTCCAAAGCCATTTATCGCAATTTTAATACTCATAATCACCTCCAAAAATGCATAAATTCTAGACCTAAAGAGATTTTAAACTACTATTTTATAATTCCTTTATTATCTACTGTCAATTATTCAGTCTATGAA
>JAHFAK010000090.1:0-6301 GCA_023250585.1 Deltaproteobacteria bacterium | reverse complement strand
ATGAAGCAACGGAGTGAGAAAACGACAATAGATATACACATCGATAACTTTCTTTATTTCCTTAGCTCGTCAACTTTATCAAAAAACTCTTCGGTCGCTTCACGATATTTCTTTTGAATCTCACGAAACTTTCTCTCTCGTTCTTCAAACTTTTCTAATTTATTTTTATAATCCAATTCTAGCTGGTCTAGTACTTGTTTATGTTGAGTCTCACGAACTTCTGTTTCGGATCTTACTGTTTCTTTAGATTTTTTCATCTCATCTCGTAATGACGTAACTGTATCAAAGAGGTTTTGTATCTCTCGATCTTTTTTCTCAAGTTCTAAAAGAGCGTCATCATGAGATTTGAAATGATCACGGAATCTGACAATAGATTTTTTGGGACTATAAATCTCTAATTGTTCATCAACCCGGTTAACCTTTTTTCTTAAAAAACTACACTCTTCCCGATACTCATTGAGTTTTCTCAAAAGCATTTCATTGACTTTCTTTTGTTGAACAAGTTCTTGTTCGAGATCTTTTATGGATTCTTTTATTTCTGGCATTTTTTCAGCATGTTCAAGACTGGGTATAAAAGAATACATTATCTTAAGTAGAGAGTCATTGGATACTTTTTTTTCTACATATGCATCTGCATGAAATTTTAGTTTCTTATGTTGTTCAAATGTCACGGCAGCATCGGAAGCTTCAGAAACAATAATTAAAGGAATAGATTGAAATAAAGTATTCTCTTTAATCGTTTTACATAAAAGATACCCACTCACCTCATGCAATTCGGCGCTTAAAATAATTATATCAAACTTTTTATTTTGGAGAAGGCTTAATGCTTCCTGTCTTGTATCAGCAAAGACACACTGAAGCTCAGGTGAGAAAAAATCGCGGATACGATTGAAAAATGAACGATCGTGCTCAATAACTAAAATACGTTTCGTCATCGTGATATTAATTCCTTCGTGATGAAAATCTCATGGCAAAAAATAATATAAGCACAAAAAGCAGAGCCAGCATAGAATAAACGTCTGATCCAAGAACGAGAAGACATCCTCCACTCTTTGAATCTGATTCAGTCGTCGATGTAGCATCTCCAGTGGTACTACTCGTATCTGGCGTAAAAATTCCCTCTTTATCGACTACACCTTTTTCGGTCACACAAATGGCATCAAAACCCAATGTTTTATCAAAACTCTCAGTTGAAAAAGTTCTTGATCCATCGATTGAAACCGCATTGTAAATATTTTTATTCGTAAAACCAATAAATGAATTATTCGAAGCTACTTTTGCTACATAGAGTTTTTTATTCACATAGATTGAAAAATTAAGAAGAGCTCCATTTAAGCTATTATTCTCTCCATCTCGTGTTAAAATAAAAACTTTATTTGTGGTCGTCGGTGGCAAGAGAGATTTCGCCCCTGATAAATCTACTTCCTGTGAAATAATATGATCCCCATCTTCATCCGAAACTGGAATGGTTTTTGAAAATTTAAAATCATTGGTACTTGCACCAATGCCAATAATTACTTCAAGATCAGAAGGATTATCATGATAGATAGTAAAGACAGCAGATGGATCATCAGTAAAGGGAAGAGTAATAGCAATATCTTTTGACACTTCTCCCTTTTTTACCGAAATCAGCGTCGCATTATTTATATTTGATTTGTTAGGATAATATCGTGTTGGGAAACCAGTAACAAAATTAAGGAAGTCTCCTGCACCCACTCCTGATCCACTATCAGCGATATATTCATCTTCAATTAAAAAAACCGTTGAGCCAGACATTCCTCCAAACGTCGGATAACTTTGCACTTTGATATAGTAATCTCCTTCAGGTAGCCCCGTCAGCATAAATGAATCCGGACTTTGAATAAACTCGTCGCCAAAACAAGCAGGAAATCCAACTGGCGTACTCACCACAGGCAACAAGGTTTTGGCATCAATAGCCACAACGTCTGCACCAAATATTGGTGCTCCATCAGCAAACGTAACGGTTCCCTTAATTGCGCCATATTCTTGGGTGAATGAACTATTAGGATACATCGTGCTTAAGCCAGAAATTTCATCCTGCGTAAGAGTTTCTTGGGAATCATCTTGCCAGGGATACATCAGAGGAACATAGACTCCATCAACAAAAATAGTTGAGTGATCGAGACCAAAAAAATGACCAAGTTCATGTGTTAACGTAGTTCTCATTTCTGTTTCATTTGAAATGGTAGCTCCATTCAGAACGATAATTGAATCAATATATTCACCCGTCGTGCTATCACTCGCAGCAAAAGGAAAGGCCATACCTAAAATACCTTGCCCATTTTGTATTCCTGTTTGCTCTTCAGTAATAGAACCGTCAGTATCTAAATAAATAAAAAACGGAATAGACGTCCCTGCTTTTTCTGCTTCTTCACGGCTCGCTTTACCTTTGAGGGAAAACTCAAGAAAACTTGTACTCACCGTACTCCATTCATCAAAAGAAGCTTGAATCACTGATTCTGGATCAGGTACAGCAGGGATAGAACCATCGGAATCAATATAAATTTCAAAGGTGGAAACTCCCCAATAGCCTCCACGAACGATTTTATTTCCGGTATCATCGAGACGGTTAAATGCAAAACTTGAACTTGTATTAATGCAAAAAAATAATGCTGCTATACCTATATATTTTTTCATTTTATGTATCTTTCTTATGGGTAAAGGCTTTAATTTTTTCTTTTAACTCAGGAATGCGGGTAAGCTCACTATTAAATACACGCTGAAACTCGGCCGGATCTTTAAGAACCAATATTCCTTGTTTATTTGGTATAACTTCAAAAACAGTATCCTGCGATTTGAGAACAACAGCGCTTCCGGCAACCTTTCCTACAAAAATGAGGAGTATTTTATTTTCTTGTAATTTTTCACGGAGTTTATGTAACCTAAACTTCAAATACTTAGCATGAGAATACGTAATCTCGTCATCTTTTTTTAATCTATGTTTTTTACTATCCACAACATCAACGACCTGAAACGTATAAGTCATAAATGGTTGATGTTTACTAAGTGATACTCTATCAACCTCTTGAATGCTCTTAAGATTTACTACCAAAACTGCTTCGCTGAGATTATAGGTGTCCTCAAGACTTGAGTCTTTTTCTCGCTGGGCGTATGCAGTAGTAGCTACGCAATACAAGAATAAAAGTATAATTATATATTTTTGGATCTTCATAGGTACCTCATTATTCCTTTATATCCATATGTATTTTTTTTGCTTCTATCCATAATTTTTCTAAATTGTAGTATTCTCGTTCTTTTTTCTGAAAGATATGGACAATAATATCGTTATAATCAACAACTACCCACGTATCCCCCGTATCTTCAACACCAAATGGATATTCGCCTTTTTGTTTCAATTTTATAATAAGACTATCAACAACTGCTTTGGCCTGGCGGCCAGAATCTACGGTTACAATAACAAAATAATCGGCGAGAGAGGATAATTTTTTAATATCAAGGATCACCGGATCATAGGCTTTTTTATTCAATACTTCTGACACAATAGTTGTAAGTTTTTGTTTAAGTCTCATCATGGGGAACCGCATGTCTTTCTGTTATAGTTAACTCAAAATTTTCTTTAAAATATACTGCATCACCTCCATTGTTTTTCTGAGCATATTCTACATTAAGAATAAAAGAAAGAGGTATATGGGTGGTCTTTTCAATTTTAGATTCAAGGTTCAGACTTAAGAGAGATATATCATGATAGGTATAATGAGAAGAGTTACCACTGAGCTTACCCGTAATCACGTGAACCTCTTTTCCTTCGAGAAATTCTTCTTTTTGATTAGTAAATATCATCGATGTTTTATAATGCTCATAACGATTTTTCCAATCATCAAAAATGCTTTTTTTGAGATGCATAAAATGATTGAATATATCGGAATCTATTGCATATGGCTCTGATGGTTGGCTTTCATAGGAAACCAAAAAAAGATTGTTGTTGCGATAACTACCTTTGAGATGTTTGCCACTTACACCATTCATCTTATCAAACCAAAAACTACCGAGAAGTTCTTCAATAGTGCTCGTGCACGTAGCTTTGTTAATCTGCTTTCCTTTATATCTTGATTCCATAGACAACGAAAGAGTTACGTGAAATCCATCGGGATACAAAGTTCCAATGGAAGAGTATTCAGCATCAAGGGCTTGATTGAGAATACGCGCTCCGACCAAATCTTCCGCATAAGCGTATACCCAGAAGCTCAACAAAAATATACTGACTACGATAATTATTTTAATTACCTTCATAATTCTTTAGTCTCTTCAAGAAGAGAGAGCTCTTTTTTAATACGATAGAGTAAGTCTTTAATACCATGCTTGGTGACTGATGAAATAGAAATTATAGTTTTATTCATTTTATTAAAATAATCAAATAACCTTGATACTTTTTGATCCTCTTCATGTACATCGTATTTAGTTAAAACAACCAGCTGTTTTTTTTGAGGAAGTATCCCTCCATACTTTTCGAGTTCTCGATTTAATATATGATAGTCATTAATGATGACTTCATGGGATCTTCCGGCAGAAATGTCTAAAAAATGAAGCAGCATTTTTGTTCTTTCTAAATGTTTTAAAAATCGAAATCCTAATCCCACTCCTTCTGCAGCATTTTCAATAAGCCCTGGAAGATCGGCGAGTACAAAATCAAAATCTTCATCAACACGAACAAGTCCTAGCTGAGGATGTAATGTAGTAAATGGATAATCGGCAACTTTAGGTTTTGCATTAGAAACAACTGATAAAAAGGTGCTTTTACCTACATTCGGAAAACCGAGAATACCAACATCTGCGAGAACTTTGAGTTCAAGTTGGAGCGTTATGCTCTCGCCTTCTTTCCCATAGTCAAAACGTCGAGGTGCCTGATTGGTTGAGGATTTAAAGCGAGTATTTCCCCGTCCACCTTGACCTCCATGAGCGATGATAATTTTCTGCCCTTCCTCAGAAAGATCGGCTATAAATTCTTTAGTAGTAAAATTATACAGTTCTGTCCCAAGAGGAACGTGAAGAGTAATATCAGCGCCATTTTTTCCTGTTTTATTTTGCCCACTTCCATGGCCTGCGGCCTCTGCTCGGAAATGTTGTTGATACTTAAAATCAAGGAGTGTCCTTTTGGTATGGGATGCTTCAATAATGACACTTCCACCATCTCCACCGTCTCCACCATCAGGGCCTCCTTTAGGAATGTACTTTTCCCTACGAAAGCTACACGCGCCATCTCCCCCTCGCCCTGCTTCTATATAAATTTTTGCTTCATCAATGAATTTCATAGCCTACAGAATCGCACGGCTGGCTCATTTTGGCAATGGAAAAGTATAAAGAACACAACTGAGAAAAAATTGAAAACTTAAGGCAAATTTTTCAGCAAAACTAAATTTTAGAGTTAGGTTATAATAGAACTTTATAATTAATATTCAAGACACGTCCAATCTTTTTTGCCCAACTAATAGTCAAATTCATTCTCCCTTGAACTAAGTCATTAATTTTTTGGCTTGGTACTGCAAGTTTACGTGCAAGTTCTGCTTGTGTTAATTCATGTATTTTCAAAGCTGCCTTTAAGCGCTTACCCGGGCTGATATGAGAATCATCCCATGTTTCTTGAAAAGATATATTCTCAATCCTCCCTATAATTTCATTGAGTTTTGAACGTGCAATGTCTCTTTCAATCTCTTTGGATGAAATCTTACGTAATCGTAAGGCTAAACCAATCTCAAAAAAAACCGATGAAAGATCATTAATTTCTGTATGTCTTTTATATGGCTTAATACTCATGTTTATTTACCTCGAGAACAATTACTTTTACTTCTTTCACGACAACTTCAAAAATAACGCGATAACTTTTTGATAACCTACAAGAAAATTGTTTGTTCCGCCGTCCTTTTAATTTTTCAAAATGAAATGATTTAATTTCTCTAAGCTTATTAATACCATCAAAGATAACAAGATTCCTCCAATAAGAATAAGAAGCCTGTATATGCCCGGGTAGTTTATTGAGTTCTTTGATAACGCTCTTTTGCTCTACAACTACCCAAGTCATTTTTTAATAGTACCTATTCTTTGGGTATTTGTCAATGATGCGATTCTCACTGAAAAATAGCGATAGGAATTTAATGTCTTCATAGATTGGTCCCCACCATTTGTCCTTCATACATTGCTATCAGTTAATCCCATTACCTTGGCATTGCTGATAATTCGCTTATCAAAACTTACTATCTGTAATGTTTCATATGCTTTACTAAAAACAACCGCTGTTGCCAAATGAATCGCATCAAGTGTTCGT
>JAHFAK010000089.1 GCA_023250585.1 Deltaproteobacteria bacterium | reverse complement strand
CCCTCGTAATCTTCTAACTTATATTCTTGAATTTTATAGATAAGCGCCCGGTGGCTAATTTCAAGTATCTTTGCGGCTTGTGTTCGATTGCCTTGGGTTTTTGCTAGAGCTCTCTTGATGAGCTCTAGTTCAATATTCTTTGTTGCTTTTTTAATTGAAAGCTCATCAAATGAAGTCGTGACTTTTGAGGATTTCCTTTTATCGCGTATTGTATCGGGAATGTTTTCAAGTTTAACTTTATTTGATGTCGTAAGAACCATTGCCCGCTCGATAGCATTCTCAAGCTCACGAATATTGCCGGGCCAATGATATTTTGAAAAAACTTCCAGAGCTTCAGGTGTTATACCTGATATCTGCATATTGAGCTTAGTATTGAATTTCTGAATAAAATGATTCACAAGGGGATCAATATCATCTAAACGTTCTCGAAGTGAGGGAAGATGAATAGGCAATACATTTAAACGATAGAAAAGATCTTCGCGAAAACCGCCTCGAGCGACTTCTTCATTGAGATCCTTCAATGTAGCGGCAATAATACGCACATTCACTCTAATGGCACTGTTATCCCCAATTCGACGTATTTCTTCTTCTTGCAAAGCACGTAAGAGTTTAACCTGCAAAAGCAACGGCAATTCACCAATTTCGTCCAAGAAAAGTGTCCCATTATTTGCTTCTTCAAAAAGTCCTTTTTTTGTACGATGCGCCCCTGTAAAAGCTCCTTTCACATGACCGAAGAGTTCGCTTTCGAGAAGGTTTTCAGGAATCGCACCACAATTAATGGTAATAAACGGTTGATCCTTACGCGAGCTTGAATAATGGACAGCACGCGCGATGAGCTCTTTTCCCGTACCGCTTTCGCCGGTAATAAGAATTGTCGTTTTATAATCGGTAATTTTTTTGATCGTTTCAAAGATTGAAAGCATTATCTTACTTTTGGCAATAATATTTTCAAACGTATATTCTGAGCTTTGCCCTCGACCTTTTTCACTTTTTCCAGGCAAATATGAAAGAAGATTTTTATAACGTAAGATAATTTTCTTGAGTGTCCAGATAAATTCTTCATCTCGGACCGATGTTGAAATAAAATCGTGAGCACCAAGTTTAATAAAATCGAGAGATTCTTGATAGCTAATACTCGGCAAGAAAAAAACAATGGGAGATGCCACATTTTGTGATTGCATGAAGCTCAAAAACTCATCTATTTTACTCAATCCCTGAACTTCTTCTCCACAAATAACAGCATCAAAATACTCTTTTTTAAATATTTCCTGAAGCTCACTCACATTTTGAGCAATTTTGAGCGTAAAATCATTGGATAATAAGGGCATCAAACGACGCGCATAATCAGAACGAGTATTAATGATTAACAGCTTTTCCATACCTTATTTTATTCTAAATGAATTGTGCAAACTTTTCAAATACTTTTATTAAAAGTGCTTAACAAAAAATGCATAAAAAGGCTCAACTCCCTTATTTTAAAAGATATTAAATTGTGAAAAAAATTCACAGGTCAATATTAGACGAAAGATTTCCTTGAAGAACTTCGGCAATTCGCTCCTTTAAATGCTGCGTACCAGCAAAGTATGGAGCAACTTGCATTAGCTTTTGCCAATATCGAATGCCCTCTTCTTTCTTTTTTAAATCAATAATTATTACAATTCCTAAATTAAAAAGAGCTTCAGGATTTTTTGGATACAGAGTAAGCGCGTCTTGAAAGCTTTTTTGGGCAGAAACATAATCACTAATTCTTCTATAGCTAATTCCTTGATCAATGAGAGTACTCGCATCAAAAGGTATTTCATTAAGAGCCTTTGCGTATAAACTTATTGCCTCTACATAATTTCCTTCATCAAATTTAATATTTCCTAATTGTTTATTGAAAAAATACTCTTTAAAGCTCAGCTTTTTTTGTTTCTTTTGCACTTCCTTAAGCAAAGTCAAAAGCTGCATTGCGGATTCATTCTCTGACAGTAAATCCTGTTTCTTTTCAAGCGGCGCTAAAAACTCTAACGCCTTTTTGATATCATTATTTAAAATAAGTACAGTTACTGCAATATTATAGCGAGCAGTCAAATCATCTGCATTAAGAGTAAGTAATTTCTTATAACTTTCTATTGCTTGTTCATACTTATTCATATTTCTATACGTATCGGCAAGAAGAGACAATACCTTAGCATTGTTCGCATTTTGTTGAATATAAGGTTCGAGAATCGCAAGAGCTGCAGGATACTGCTCAAAACTCGTAAAAAGAATCGCTAGAGTATAAACAATTTCAGGATTGGTCTTATTAATTCCATATGCTTTTTGCAGCACGGTCAAAGCTTGACTGGTAAGGTCACTATGAATATATGCTTTAGAAAGTTCTAGCATAAGATTTACATTCTGAGGATCTTTTTCTAAAGCTTGTTCTAATTTTTCTATTTGTTTTTTTAGTTTGTCTTTCGATTGGAATAAATTCTCATGTCCTTCATGTCCTGGAATACTAGCTAAATCCATGCCGTCAAAATCCATTCCCGCATGAGGATCATCTACCGGCATAACCTGAGATTCTTCGGTATGACATGCTAAAAAAGACACCAAGCACATTATCATGATTATATATTTCATTATAACTCCAGAATTGTGACGCGAGGCCCATGAAGCAAAAACAAGATAGCCCCACTATTATTTAAAATTTTACCAAAACTCTTCCCTGCAATGTAAGAGCTTGAGCAGCGCCGTCTTGATTAAAAACATTACGAGCTTGAGAATCGAAAATACCGCCAGGTATAAAATGCGCAAAAGTAAATCCTAAATTCAACTCTTTTCTTACATCTAAACCAAGATTAATATTGTATTCTACTCCATAATTTTTGTTTGATGTAAAAAGTAAGTTGCCCGTATTATTTGGATCATAACCAATAACCGGATTTTTTAATGCATATGCATTGATAACATTTACATCGATGTGAAATGCTTCGGCTAAGGTAACACCAGCAAAAGCACGGTAGTAAATAGCATTTGAAACGGCTCCGGCAGCTTCAGGAGCTGAAGCAACGGTAGTATTAGTAGGATCAAAAGAATCGAAGCCCGCGCCTCCGGGCAATGCTTCTTCAAATAATAAATATCCCACATTATAATCTCGATCAAAAGGAATGGTGTTTATACTTTTAGTATTAGTAGATCCTCCACTGGTTCCACTCGAAAAACCGCCTTCAGCACCAAAACGAAAGAGTGAAAGATGAGCAGTATTACGGGCAACCCAATTAAAAACAGATACATCTTGCGATTGGCTATCTCCTTGAAAAGTTGTAAATTCTCCTTCAAACGTATACCAAGAATAATTCCAATAAGGATAAACATCAAAAATCCATACCGTTGTATCGGTTATACCTTGCCAACGACGAGAAATGAGCGTAAGAAATTTTTCATTGTCTTCATCGAATCCTGCTTTAAGAAAAAATCGAGTTACATCATCAGCATTAGTATCAATTGAGCTTGCCTGAGTCGTTGTCTGAAGATCGCGATCAAACTCAACGTCTTTATCTCCTCCAAAAGCTAAAACATATCCTTTATAACCTGTTTCAAAAGATATCCGATCAGCAACATCTCCAAAGTTTGAGTCATATCCATCGCCACTGTTTTCGGTAATTCCAAGACCAAAATGAGATGGCTGTCTTCCTATTTTGAAAATACCAAGAGGAGAAAGGATATTAAGCCACAGTCGTTTTACCGCAATAAACGACCCTGTTTTTTCTCCTGATGAAAATGCTAAAATATCAACACTTGGATCTTCAGAAATTTCGGGAACTCCCCCACCACCCGCAGTAGAAGACTGATAAAAGCTTGGATTACCCGCGACTACACCATTTGTTGGATTTGCGCCAAAAAATTCGTTATCTAAGAGATCAAATGTTGAATTAAGTGACACATAATCACTGACGGTGAATTCAGAATTTAATCTAAACCGTTGGTTCCACAGAGTTCTATAATCATTTAATTCATTGGTTCCCAGATTTAAATTCTTAAATAAATCACCGCGAGCTCGGTAGTAACCCGAAGCATTAATGTCGAAAGCGTAGAGATTTGTAGAAATAACGAATAGAATAATACAAAAAAAGATTTTTCTAACAAACATGTAATTCTCGGTTAGCAGCGCTATTTCGGTACTTTTTTCCAATCGTTTTTAAATCGTTCTATTCCAATATCAGTTAATGGATGTTTTACTAATTGTTCAATAACAGTATAAGGCATGGTAGCCACATGAGCTCCCATACGAGCAGCATCAATAATATGTATAGGATTACGAACCGATGCTACCAATACTTCTGTTGTATAATCGTAATTACTGTAGATCTCTAGAATTTGGCCTACAACTTCCATTCCGATATGAGAGATATCGTCAAGTCTGCCCACAAAGGGACTTACAAACGTTGCTCCCGCTCGAGCGGCAAGTAATGCCTGATTAGGGCTAAAAACAAGAGTAACATTTGTTTTAATTCCCTTACTTGAGAGAGTCCGTACTGCTTTTAATCCCTCAAGAGTCATGGGAAGTTTTACCGTTACGTTTTTATGTATCTTTGCACGAATTTCGGCTTCTTTCATCATTTCATCATATGTTTCGGAAAGGACTTCAACACTGATCGGACCATTCACTATATCACAAATCATGGGAATAATTTCTTCCAATCGCTTTCCCTCTTTTGCGATTAATGAAGGATTTGTCGTCACTCCATCAACCATTCCAACTGCATGGGCTTTTTTTATCTCATCAATATTTGCGGTATCTATAAAAAACTTCATGGTATTCTCCGGATTCTTATCCTAATTAAGAGAATTAAAATAAGACAAAGTTCTATGCTGAGTCAAGCCAATAGAAAAAAGTTTGACAAAGACTTTCTAAATAACTACAACATTTTGTTTATTTAATATCAAATTTTGTATCTACTTTTTAGGAGAACATCATGCAGCGCTTATTATTGATTATACTTACAATTTTCACCATATCTCAACTTGGATATGCGCTTAACGGCGATGATGAAAAATATATGCCTGGAATACGAAAGACTCTTACTGGGGGAATGAATTATTCACAGCAAAGCACAGGGATAGGAGGATTTATCGGATCTATTGGCAATATTAACTCTGGAAGCACAACCCCTCGAGGGCAGGTCCCTTTAGAATCTTCTCAAGTGGCACTTGAAAGTCCTATTGATCCAGACCATTATGTTCTTGGTGTTGGGGATATCTTAGAATTACGTCTCTCAGGAAGAACAATTCAAATTTTTTCTATCGAAGTCAATCTTTCAGGCAAAATATGTATGCCATTTAATAATCAATGTATTAGTGCCTATGAAATAACAATTTCTGAATTAGAGAAAAAAATACAAAAAATAATTTCAACTAGTTACCGAGAGACCACTGCTTCTATACACTTAATAAACCCAAGAATCGTTGCTCTTACCGTAAGTGGCGAAGTAGAGAACCCCGGCATTTATTCAGGTCGAATAACTGACAGAGTAACGAGAATTATTGGTATGGCCGGTGGATTAACTGGTAGCGCATCGAAAGTAAATATATATATTCAACGTAAAGGTAAACATATTCCCGTCAATCTGGAAGAATTTCAGTATACTGGAAATCTTAATGCAATTCCTTATATTCGAGAAGGAGACATTATTTTCGTTCCTTTGAAAAAAGCTAGTGTAACAATCTATGGAGAAATAAAACGCAAAGGAGATTTCGAAATTCGTGAAGGGGAAACTCTGTGCTATGTTCTAAACCAACGAGCCGGTGGATTTACAAGTCTGACATCACTTGAAGAGTCCATCAAAGTCTTACGGATTAACGATGACGATGTTCGTAAAGCAACTATCTATTATAATCTCTCTCAATGTCGCCTTTCCCAAAAAAGCGAATTAATTCTTAAAGGTGGTGATGAAATCTATGTCCCCAGTATCGAACCAATGCAAAAGGTAGTCATTGTAAGAGGCGCAGTATTCGGTAGCCTGTCTAAAGAAGTTCCTTCATCAAATATTTTGGGTGGAAGCCCCGGAACAGAAATGGAAGGAATATATCAATTAGGTGAAGGTGAAACCGTTCGAGACATCGTATATCGTGCTGGAGGGGTTACTCCCTATGCTGATTTGAGACATGCATTTATTGAAAGAAATAAAGGAAAGCACACAAGAGTAATAGATGTTAACTTAGAAAAAATTCTTATCGATAAGGAACTTTCCTATGATAAAAAACTAGAACCAGGAGATATCCTTAATATCCCAAGTAAAAATTATGCCGTCTATATAACAGGAGAAGTTAAAAGTCCAAAAGCAATTCCCTATCGAGAAGAAATTACTCTCCAAGAATACCTTTCTCTTGCCGGTGGACCCACGCAACGAGCTGACATGGCGGATATTGAATTAATTAAAAAGAATGGAGTCATACTTGATGTTGATGACAATCCCCATATTGAAGCCGGAGATACAATCCACGTTAATGAAATATACTTCAAATTTTGGCAAGATTATTTAACGATTGTACTCAGCGTTACATCTCTTACATTTAGTATTCTAGCGGTATTCTAAGTTTTATTATTTTTTCTTAATTTTTTTCAAAAAATCTATTTTCGCTTCTTTTTTTTATCTCGTTTTTTCTTATTCCTTAATTTTCGCTTTTCTTCCTCAGATAAACTTGGTACTTCTGGTTTGGGAATATTCATATGATTCATTTCTTCCATCATGCCATCAAAATTAAATCCGCTCATCTTTTGTAACCGGCGAAACTGCTTAAATCCTTTAAGTTTACCTCCAATGCCTGGGCTTAGCCCGCCAAGCATCTTTTTCATCATAAAATATTTTCTTAAAAGCTCTTGAACGTCATAAGTTTTTCTGCCCGCTCCTTTTGCAATTCGTTCAAGTCGCTTTCCAGTAATCATACTTGGGTGCTCACGTTCCGCATGAGTCATTGAGTTAATCAACGCTTCCACTTTAACGAGTTCTCCATCGTCGAGCACCGCACCTTGAGGAAGGCTCCCCATAAAAGGCATCTTTTCAAAAATGTCTTGCAACGGACCCATGCTCTTAATCATTTTTACCTGAGTCAGAAAGTCATTGAGGCTAAATTCTCCTCTCAATAATTTCTTAGCTTCTTCTTCGGCTGTCTTTGTATCAACTGCTTTTTCAAAATCTTTGACGAGTGAAACGATATCTCCAAAGCCCAAAATTCGCGAGGCAAGCCCTTCGGGCCTAAACTCTTCTAATCCTGAAAGAGCTTCGCCCATACCAATAAATTTAATTGGCTTGCCGGTAACTTCTTTAATTGAAAGCGCAGCTCCACCGCGAGTATCTCCATCAAGCTTGGTTACAATGAATCCACTCAAGGATATTTTTTCCGCAAACGCACGTGCAGTTGTTACGGATTCTTGTCCAATCATTGCATCACACACGAGTAAGGTTTCTTGAGGATGAATTGCCTTTTCGATTCTTGACAATTCATGCATGAGCGCTTCATCAATAGTGACTCTACCTGCTGTATCAATAATAATAACATCCATTCCATGTTCTTGGGCATAACGAACAGAATCCTGCGCAATAGAAACAGGATCAGGACGATCATCAGTAAAAACCGGAACATTTATTTGCGCTCCCAAAATTTTCAATTGTTCACGTGCGGCAGGACGCGAAGTATCAGCAGCAACTAAAAGGACTTTTTTTCCCTCCGCAGTTAAAAATTTTGCAAGCTTTCCACATGTCGTTGTTTTTCCTGAACCTTGAAGACCAACAGCCATAATTATTGAAGGCTTTACCTCATCAATATAAAGCTTGGAGTCAGCCGGCCCCATTAGGCCTTCTAATTCGTCTTGGCATATCTTAATAAAATGGTCATGCGGAGTTATTCGAATTTTTTGATCATTATGGCGGATACTGACATTAACAATTTCACCTAAAGCTTTTTCTTTCACACGAGCGAGAAACTTTCGTACGACATCTAATTGAACATCTGCTTCAAGCAACGAAGTTTTAATATCGGCACAAGCTTGATCAATAACGTTTTCAGAAATGTGTGCTTTACCTTGAAGCTTTAATTTTGCATTAGAAAAACCTTGTTTCAATATATCAAGCATTGTCTTCTCTTTCGGTTAACGGTTTGCGGTTATAGGTTAGCGTCTGAAAAATAAATCAAGTACTAACCTCTTAGCAAGCATGTGCTACTAAATCGTACTCCAAGCCTTTTTTTATTTCTACCTGAACAAATTTTCCTGGCTCAAATGACGTTCCTTGAATATAAGTAATGCCGTCCACTTCTCGTGCTTGTCCGGATATCCTACCAATAATTTTTTCATCGTTTTCTGTTTCAATCACTGCATCGAATTTTTTTCCTACTAAGTTTTTATTATTAGTGTGGGCTATTTTTTGAGCCTTCTTCATAATATGATCAAAACGTTCATCAATAACATGTGCGGGAACTTTATCGGGCAGGGTATACGAGTGGGAATCTTTTTCATCTGAATACTTAAATACACCGACGTGATTGAATTCTATTTTTTCTATAAAGTCGCAGAGCTCTTGAAAATCCCGATCTGTTTCTCCCGGAAAGCCAACAATAAGAGTGGTTCGCAAGAATACATCTTTTATTTCTTTTTTGATAGCAGCAAAAAGCTCAAGCATATGTTTTTTATGAACTCCACGCCGCATGAGCTTAAGCATGCGATCACTCGCATGCTGCACCGGCAGATCAACATATTTTACGAGTTTCTCTTCATTGGCCATGAGTTTTATTACATTGTCATTAAAGCCAATTGGATAATTGTAAAAAAGCCGTAACCAGCGAAGTTTTTTTAATGTAGCAAGTTTCTCTAAAAGTTTATAGAGGCTCGCCCCGTCATTCATATCTTTTCCATAATAGGTAGTATCTTGGGAAACGATATTGATTTCAGCAACGCCTTGATGCACGAGGTTTGCACATTCACGATAAATCGAATCAATTGGCCGGCTTCTAAATCTGCCTCGAATAGCAGGAATCATACAAAAACTACACACCCGATTGCAGCCTTCAGAAATTTTAACATACGCAAGATGAGGACTTTCAGTATTTAAGCGAGGTGTTTCATCATTATAAACAAATTGAGAAACCGAAGAAATTGCATATGATTCTTTTTTATCTAAAATACGGGGAAGCTTATTAATTTCATCAAGCCCGATAAAAACATCGACCAGAGGAAACTCACGAACCAAATCTTCTTTATAGCGTTGAGGCATACAGCCGCCAACAATAACTTTTTGTATTTTACCCTGTTCTTTTAGAGAAATGATTTCATTGATTGCATTCCGCGATTCATCTTGGGCATCCTTTACGAAGGAACAGGTGTTAACAAAAACAATATCAGCTTCGTCTTCGTTTTGTGCAAGCTGATATCCTTTGGTAAGAAGACTTCCCAAAACAACTTCGCTATCAATTTGATTTTTTTTGCACCCCAGGCTGACGAGGCGTATTTTTTTCTGCTTCATCATTAACATCCTTATGAGTATTCCGAATCGTTACTTCTTTTCCAAATTTACATACAAAAAGCGAATCACTGATTGTTTCATTAATATGCGGTTTACCAGTAAACATAATGATATTCTCGTTTCGTCCTTCACTCACTGTGGTAATTTGAGTAATCAAACTATCTTTTTTTTGTATGGTCATCGTCATCGATTGAATTTCAAAGTCTTTATCCTTCGGAATAAAATACAAAACATAGAGATCTTTCGTCTGGTCTTGTAACATGACATCAAATTGTTTTTCTAAACTGCCTTCTCCCCACAAAAAAGAGATGCCCGATGTTTCTTTGAGGCGGTCAAAATTATCTTCGACCATTCCTTCTTTTTCCTCCGGAAAATACATGCAGAGCGTTTTTCCATTCGACCGGATCTCTTTTCGATCAAATTGAGGTTCTTTATAATCCCAAAACATCTTGCCGCGTTTCTTTAAATACAACGTGCCTTTATATTTAATACCTTCTCCATAAGCAGAATTGGTAATGGTCTGCTCAAACTCGCCTTTAAAGGTATTTAAAGATTTGTATCTTTTTTCGAGCTTATCGACAATAGTATGGATGTTTTCTTGAGGCTTAATCGCTGTATTGAGCGTAGCTATACTCAAATTTTGAAGCAGCACAAATATCAAAAAAAAGAGAATCACTTTTTGCAGAACGCGTGTTATCATCATATATGTCAATTCTAAGCCTTGCATGCGATCTTCTTCTAGCAGGTTTAATGGGGTAATGCAAGAAGGCGGGACATGCTATCCACGAATTCGACAAGAAAAGTACCTGCACTAAGAACTATTCATTGATAAATAAAAAATAGTATATTAGCTTAATTTTGTGTTTTTGTGTAAAGGAGTAACCCATGCAAAGCAAAAGTAAAAACTCATTTAATACCTTAAAGACA
>JAHFAK010000088.1 GCA_023250585.1 Deltaproteobacteria bacterium | reverse complement strand
TATAATAGTTTTAAACATTTCTTGTCTTAGTAGTGAAGATGATAAAATTCCAGAAAATTCTCTAGGCACAACAAGTTCTGAAGAGACTCTCGACTCCCTGAATTCACCAGACATCGAGGTGAAGCCGACAAATAACAACAATTCTCAAAATTCATGTATAGACGAACACGGCATTTGCTCTTGTCCTGAAGGGTGTGGATCGCCTATTGTTTATCCCGAAAAACAATCAGCGGATATACAAGAAGAAACAGCAGAAGAGCCCAAGAAATCTCGCCTTTTGCAACCTGAAGATCTGATATATGAAGGCGCATTCTTATTTCCTCAAGGAACACAGGGAGGCTCTCGGTGGGGATATGGAGCATATGCTTTGACGTTCTATCCTCAGGGAGATCCGAATGGAAATGATGATGGACATCCGGGATCGCTCTTTGGTTCAAGTCATGTGTATGATAATCTCGTTGGTGAAGCATCTATTCCCGCTCCTATTATTTCGCTCAATAAGAATATCAAGGATCTTCCGCGAGCAACACAACTTCAAAATTTTGCTGATATTACGGGAGGGCTGAAAGACACAGTTATGGCCGATGATCTTGATGTATTTGGCGGACTCCTCTATGCCCCATGGGACAATCTTATATATTGGAGCTTCTTTCAATACTATTCTGTCCAGCCTCTCAATGAAAATGATTATGCAACACATGGGCGGTCACAACTTACTATAGCTCATCCACAAGCCCAAGGAATTTGGCACATAGGTCCATACGGAGATCCACTCTATCATCAAAAAAAGACAGCAAATTATATGCTCGAAATTCCTAAAGCTTGGGCCGACGAGTATGTTCCCGGCAAATATATTGGAACAGGAAAAGCCAATGGAGCCGGTAATGCGGGGAATAGTCACGGTCCTGCTCTTTTTGCCGTTCTGCCTCCACCGGCTGATAGTAATCTTGCAAATACTACAGAATTATCAAGTAACGTCCTTCTCTATTATCCACCAAATAATGGAGCCGAATACTTTCCTGAATGGAGCGCCTGTGATGTATGGGAAGGTGCCGTATGGATTGAATCACAGGAGAAATCGGCGGTGCTCTTTGCCGGTCGAAAAGCGCTTGGAGAGGACTGCTATGGAACTCCTGAAGCATGCAATGACCCCTGCGACAGCGGAAAAGGCTACCATTGTTATCCATATGCAGCTGAGTTTTTTCTCTATGATCCTGCAGAACTTGCCCTCGTAGCGGAAGGAAAAAAAGAAACCCAAGAAGTTCTTCCCTATGCAACTTTTGCAATAACCGATGTTTTTTTCCCTATTTGTAGCTATACGATGGGTGCCGCTACCTTTGACAAAAGACAAGGTCTTTTGTATGTCGTCCAATCTAACGGAGAGGATCCTATTGTTCATGTATGGAAAATTAAAGCTTCAGAATAAAAAATACTTTTAATGCTTATCATTTGATCGAACATCTACTGCGACTAATCCTTTGTCTTTTCTATCCACCTTCGCAGAGTACCATGACTTTAGCCGTGGGCTCCATTACAAAAAAAATTATGAGGCTCTTTAAACCTAAACCCTCTCCTCAACTCGAACTTACCTTTCCTAACTTAGAAAAAATCCTATAATTATATTTTGGGGTAACTCCAGAGCAGATTATCATAAAAACTTGACATTAAGCATTATTTATGATAGAAGGCTTTTTATTAATACTAACTTAATTCGGGGTTAAAAAATGAAAACTTTAAAATTTTATTATTTCTTAGCTCTTTTTTTTACTATTTCTTTAAACATTGCTTACGCGGAAGATGCAATCAATGAGGACAAAAATCCGTTTCCCGACCCGTGCGAGTTGGAAAGCGTTCAATGCGAAGGAGAAACCGTTACAAAACAGATTGTCGATTGGGAAGCATTCCAATTTCATTTAAATGACCTCTTTACTGGCACGACTAAACAATATGTCACTGTACTGGCTCAGAACTATCAAAAGAATTTAAAAGGAGACGCTGCATATGAAATAAAAGGAATCGAGGGAAAAATCATTGAAACGATTCGAGGAAGTATTGTTATTTTTCCCAATTTGAAATTTATCTATATAACCCAAGAAAATTTTTCTTTACGAAATATTATTAAGGACATTTATGTCAGCGGAGAAGCCCTCTATGGACTTATGATCTTAAATAAGAAAAAGTTTTCTGATCAGGAGTTACAAGAAATTGAGACGCTCAAGCCTCAGGTGTTTGAAAGCAACTTTTTGTGTGATCTCAAGTCGGATAATGAAGGTGTTCCTGCGTGTGACCGAAAAGACGGGTTGATATTACTCATTAATGGAAAAATGTATCTTCAAAAAAATGATTTCCATGTAGAAGGAACCATATATTACTATCCAAAAGAAACGGTCATAGAAAAATCAAAAAATAGAGGATCCCATAAAAAAACAACTGCATTAAAATAGTACGTCAAATTCAATAATACTAAAAAAGTCATGTGGAATGTAAATTGCCAAACTTGCTGGACTTATTTTCTCACCAACCTTAAGGCCTATCTTGAACATGGAATAGATCTCCGCGAAAAAGATCCTCAACGTCTCGATGATTGCAGTGAATATAGTGAATATATGGAGTAAAAAAATCAGGTCACTCGTTTTCTTTTTTTAAAATACATTCAAGTTCTTTAACTACCATGATATCTTTTGGTCTTCCTAGATACTTCTTTGCTTGAATCAAATCCTGAATTGATAAAAGAAAACACTGATGTCCAAAAAAATCTATCTTCAAAGCATTTTTCTTAACATCTTCAAAAGTCCCTACTCCGCCTACAAAGCCCAATATATCTAGAATCCCAAGATCGGTTTCCAAATAAATGTTTTTTACATTTTTTATCTCTTGAGGATACTCTAAAAAAGAAAGTCTTTGAGGTGTCATGCGATGAACAGGATGATAAGATTCAAGTGCCTTTCGTAAGTTCAAGATCTCTGATTCATGAAAATGAATACAAATATCTAAGTCTTGGGTAACCATGGAACTTCCATGGAGAACAGCACTATAACCACCAACAATAACAAAATCGATGTTAGCTTTTTGAAGAATCTGAATGAGATTGTTTAGATTTTTCATGAGATTGTTTAGCCTCAATAAGTTGAGAAATCAAATCGAGCGCTTGTTGATGCCTCATAGCTCGTGCTTCGTAAGAAATTTTAAGATTAGAAGAAAGTTGCATCGTATCAATACCAAATTCTTTCGCTTCTAACCACGGATCTTGCAAGGATTGTTTTCTACTATCCATGCCAAATACTATAGCAATGAAACTTGTGAGAATCAAAATTCTTTACGTATCCGATGCTTAAAAAATTACAATAAAAGTATTTTAAATAATCAGGCCCACAACTTCCGAATATTCCGATTATTTGACATCCCGATTATTCATTGATACCTCATGTTTTTTTATATACTATTTACAGGCACATAGCTCAGTTGGCTAGAGCGCTACCTTGACGTGGTAGAGGTCGTCGGTTCGAGCCCGTCTGTGCCTAGTTATTAGTTGTAAGTTTTAAGTTATGGGAACGATGAAAATCATTATTGAAAATAAAACTTTCGAAATCGAAAAAAATACGATTATCGGAAAGATTATTGAACAAATTGAGCTCAAAGATAAAAAGTACATTATTGCTGTAAAAATCGGAGAAGAAATTAAAGATCTGCATACAAATCTTGATCATGATGCCGAGTTGTTGCCGGTGTACCTTAATTCACCTGATGGCCTCGAAGTAGTGAGACATTCGACAGCACATATTATGGCATCAGCAGTTGCTGAGCTCTATGGAGATGTAAAACTTGGCATTGGTCCTACTATTGAAAATGGCTTTTATTACGACTTTGATGTGAAGCAAACATTTTCAGAAACTGATCTGCCAAAAATCGAAGCAAAAATGCAGGAGATGATTAAAGGTAATTTCAAATTCGAACGCGAAGAAATTTCAAAAGAAGAAGCTTTGAAAAAATTTGAAGGCGATCGGTATAAAAAAGAACTCATCGAAGAATTAGATGGGAAAATCCTTTCCACTTACAAACACAATGGCTTTACTGATCTATGCCGTGGCCCGCATGTACCTTCGACAGGTTATGTAAAAGCATTTAAGCTTTTAAGTGTAGCTGGGGCTTATTGGAGAGGCAGCGAAAAAAATCCCATGATGCAGAGAATTTATGGAGCTGCTTTTAATGATAAAAATGATTTACAAACCTACCTCAAATTACTTCAAGAAGCAAAAGATCGCGATCATAGAAAGCTTGGAAAAGATTTGGATCTTTTTAGCATCAATGAAACAATTGGCCCAGGCCTTGTATGCTGGCATCCAAAAGGCGGAATGATTCGTCATCTTATTGAATCTTTTTGGAAAGATGAACACATTCACAATGAATACGATATTGTTTATACTCCGCATATAGCAAAAATAAATCTCTGGGAAACAAGTGGCCACACGGGGTTCTATCGTGAAAACATGTATTCACCCATGGATGTTGAAAATCAAAAGTATCTTGCAAAGCCAATGAATTGCCCTTTTCATGTAACAATGTACAAAAATAAACTCTGGAGCTATCGCGAATTTCCAATTCGCTGGGCAGAGCTCGGTACAGTGTACCGCTATGAAAAGTCAGGTGTTCTCCATGGACTCTTACGCGTTCGGGGATTTACTCAAGATGATGCGCACATATTTATTCGCGAAGATCAAATGAGTGAAGAAATTGAACGGACATTACGGTTTTGCATACACATGCTCTCTGCTTTTGGTTTTGATCGTTATGATATTTATCTTTCTACTCGTCCGGAAAAATTTGTAGGAACTCCAGATAATTGGGATAAAGCTACACGAGCTCTGCAACATGCGCTCGAAAAATGTAACCTCACCTATCACATTGATCCGGGAGAAGGCGTTTTCTATGGCCCGAAAATTGATATTAAAATTAAAGATGCGCTCAATCGCTCATGGCAATGCTCCACAATTCAAGCCGACTTTAACCTACCAGAAAGATTCGATATTAATTATGTTGGGAGTGATGGAAGCTCGCATAGACCGATCATGATTCACCGAGCGCTTCTCGGCTCAATCGAACGCTTTATGGGTTGTCTCATTGAGCATTATAAAGGAGCATTTCCCTTATGGCTTGCTCCAACTCAAGTTCGTGTTCTATCCATTACTGACCGCTCTGCCGAATTTGCCCATGAAATATTTACCACTTGCAAAAAATTTGGTATTAGAATAGAAGAAGACTTTCGTAATGAAAAGCTGGGCTTCAAAATTCGTGAAGCACAACTTCAGAAAATTCCCTATGTTGTTATCATAGGTGATAATGAAACAAATACAAAAACACTCTCAGTACGAAATAGAGCTGGAAACGAAGAGCGAGATGTTAAGCTTGATATATTTCTTGAAAAAATACTGAAAGAAGTTAAGGAGAAACAGAGTAAACAGTGAGAGAAAATGAAAGACCGTTTCGAGGTGATCGAGATAAAGATTATACGAGAGTAAATCGACGAATTCGGGTTCCAGAAGTTCGCGTTATCGATGATGAGGGACAACAAATTGGTGTCCTTCCAACTGAACAAGCGGTGAAGCTTGCAATGGAAAAAGGACTTGATTTAGTTGAAATATCACCAAATGCAAAACCTCCCGTATGTAAGATTATTGATTTTGGAAAATTCAAATACCAAAAAAAGAAAAAGGAACATGCGGCAAAACAAAAGCAAACGGTCATTCAGTTAAAAGAAATAAAATTTACACCAAAAACAGAAGAACATGACTATCAATTTAAAGTAAAACATATCGAACGATTTATAGAAGAAGGAAATAAGGCAAAGGTAACCGTTAAATTTAAAGGCCGCGAGCTTTCTCATAAAGAATTGGGAGAAACTATACTGACACGAATTAAAGAAGACTTGCAATCTCTCATTGACGTTGAGCAAAACACTAAAATGGAAGGTCGCAATATGACCATGGTTTTAATCCCAAAGGTTAAGAAAGATTAAGGAGAAAATTACTATGCCAAAGATGAAGACAAATAGAGCAGCTATGAAACGATTTAAAATAACGGGAACAGGAAAAGTAAAACGAACAAAAGCAAATAGACGACATCTGTTGACCAGTAAAAATCAGGATAGAAAACGCGGATTACGAAAAAGCGAAATGGTACATAGCGCAAATATTAAAATGGTACGAAAACTACTTGTGGGAAATTTTTGAGAATGTAAAACAGAGAATGTCATGCGAGGAGCGATAGCAAAGAAGCAATGACATTTTATAAGGAGAGATAGATTATGCCAAGAATTAAACGTGGAGTAAAAGGCGTAAAAAGACGTAAAAAATATTTAAAAGCTGCAAAAGGATATAGAGGCGCAAAACATCGACTTTTCAAAACAGCAAAAGAAGCTGTTGAAAAGGGATGGATTTATGCATATGCAGGCCGTAAACAACGCAAGAGAAATTTTCGCCAGCTTTGGATTACTCGTATTGGAGCTGCTTGCCGAACATTGGGAATCAACTATACCAATTTTATGCATGGCTTAAATAAAGCAAATATTACCCTCAACCGAAAGATGCTTTCTGAAATCGCTATTCACGATCAGAAAGGTTTTGGAGAACTTGTAAAAAAAGCACAAAGTGTTTTATAATTAAACTATGCAATTTGAAGCACTCGCAACAGAAAAACAGCTAAATCCGCATAAAATGTATTATAAAATCGGAGAGGTCGCTGAGCTCTTAGAGGTCAAGACTTCCGTGCTTCGTTTTTGGGAACATGAATTTCACATTAAAACTCAAAAGACATCAACCAATCAACGTATCTACGATAAAAAGGGGATTAGTAAACTCATCGGTATTAAAGAACTGCTTTACAAACAAGGCTTTACTCTGGCAGGTGCGAAGAAGCAACTTGAAAGCGATCATCGAGAAGAAAAGAAAGTTCAAGAACCAAATGCCGCCTTTAAACTTTCCTATGAAAAAACAATCAAAGAGTTTGATTCTTTAAAAGAAAGTACTCGAAGAAATCTTCTTCACTTGCGCAGAGAATTAGAAACGATTATTGAATGTCTTGAGGATTGATCCCCTCTCTTGGTTTTACCAGAATTGTCGTAACATAACGTGCCTCAAAATCTGTAAGCTTTATATCTCTTATTTCTGCAGTAAATATATCAAACGAATCTTTGAGTATATCATGATAAAATGCGGGAGAGAAATTATGATTCGTCAACGAACATATTTCATTTTTAACAATTTCTCGAATATTCGAACTCTGTGCCATACGAATAAACTTAAAAAGCTCATGTTCATCTAACGCTTCACTATTCTTCCGATTAGCAAGCATGTGCTGCGCGACTAAAGTATTGAGTATATGAACAAAAGTTATTTCCTTTTTTTCAACTAAACCTAATTGCTTTTGGTCAAGTTTATTCAACCACGTAAAACTAAAATTTCCGTGTTGAGTAAGAAACTCTAAAATATTTTGTAGATAATGAATAGTATCAAATGTTTTTTTATAGGCAGCTGTGCTATCAATAAAATGGATCTCTCCATTACTCGATAAAAGAACAGGCCTTTTATACATCAAACCTTTAATCATACTACCATAGTGTTCACCGAAAAAATCGATGAGTTGAGCTTGTGAATAAATTACAAATAACGGGAGAAAGGATTGAATGTGGCGTTTGAGATCAAGGGTTAAACTAAATCCTAATTTAAAAAGATACATCACGCTCTTTTTTTTCAGTAATTCCTGTGCAGTCGTAATGTTTCCTTGAGATGCGTACTCAAGCCCTAAATTGAGGGTAGCTCGAAGCTCCTCCATTCTTTCTTGTATATTTTCCATCGACGAAAAATTAATTCTATGAGCAGAGATAAGCTTATTGGCAAGATACAACAGTTGTGTCTTTAAGCTATTCAAAAAAACAACGTCATTGATTTGACTTATAGCCTGGTCTAAGAACATTTCCTTTCGACCGGATTCCCAGAATATTGTTGGAAGAAAAATTATAGATTCTTCGGAAATTTTTTCAATAAAAGATGTATCGTCTGAAAGCGAAGCACCGACTGTGGGTTTTACATAGCTATAAATATCTTGCGCATCATAAAAATCAATAATACCAAGATCTTCAAGTCGAGCCTTACGTTGTTCATAAGCCGTCTCTTCAAGGGTACTCGGCAGAGTATACGCAATTGATTCAAAAAAATTTACAACAAAAGCTACATCATCCTCTCCAATTTTATATGCAATTTTTTTGATTACTTCGAAATAATCTTTTTTCGTCACTTCAATAACATATTGATTATCGGCGGTATAAAAGAAATTGCGTAAAATTCTAATATCAAGCGAATCATTATTACGATAGATTCTTGTATGCATGGTAAAAAGATATGAAAGTATTTCAAGGTCAATTGTTTTAAGCACTTCAGCAAGTTTATCTTCAGATGTATGGGTAAGTAAGGATAACCACTGATACAGATTGGGAAGATCAATTATGTCTTTATCCCAGCAGTCAAGGTCAAGAAAACCAATTATTTGTTCCGTGCTGGCAAGAGTAATTAAATCCGTAGCATCATCGAATCCACGGCTTTTAATGGCATAAAAAGCTGTCTGCATAGGAAGTTTTTGGAACTCATGCTCAGGGTTAGACGTATCAAAGATCTCATTAATCTTTTCTTGCGTTATAATAAAATTCTTCATACTCTAGGGCTTTCTAGCACACATATTTTTTTTTCGCAACTGGGAAGCAAACCGGTGAATAAGCATATCCTTTATATAACTGAAGCTGCCGAGGAACACTTTTTCGAGGAGTTTCATGCCTCTTACTCAATTATGACAAACAAGAAATATGAGCTTGAAATCATTAGACCTTTTCTCAAAGAAAGCTTCTGCATAATTATTGATGCAACTATCAATTATAAACGAGCTCTCAAAATAGTGACCGAGATCATTCAAGAGAATCACACAGCACAACTTATTATTGTAGGAACTACATTAAAGGACCTTGAAGATTTTCGCTCATTAGGAATAACAAATCTCTATGTAAAAGACGATCGCTGTGCAATTACGACAAAAGTCGATGAGCTTTTTTCTGTATACATGAATGAATATGAACGAAACATTCTTTTTCAATTGGCAACAGAACCTCTCAAAAATTTTGACCCACGGGAAGCTATAGAACTTCTCAAAAAAAGGATTATCGATTATCTCCCATTTTCTATTGCTACTCTTTTGATACGTGAAAAGACACAAGTTAAAACTAATGTGATCTTAAGAGGACACCTCAAAGAAAAAGATATCAAAGCGTACCTCGAAAGAATTTTAAGTTCATATCAGAACCTTCTTCAAAAGGAATATAGATTTGAAGATTTATTAATTACAACAAGTGAAGTTTCCTCAAAAGAAAGAAATGACCTCGCGAAAGAAAAATTAACGTATCTTACTCTTCCCATTCTTGCATCTGATGATTTACCATATGGATTAGTTGAGCTCGCTTCGGGGAAAAAATTTGAAAAACATGATGTACGATTTTTTTATGCAATCATTCAAGAAGTATCTCGTAATCTTGAATATGTTTTACGAATAAAAAAATTGATGGATGAAAAAATACATCTAGAAAATTCTGACGCCTCAAAAAATACTCTTCTTCATATGTGTGCTCAAGAATTACAAACACCACTTTCACTGGCAGAAACTCATCTGGATACTTTAAAAAAAGCTCTGTCTCTCCAAAGTAGAGAAGCAGAAAATTTTACCCATATAGAAAAAACAATGAAACATCTCCAGACAGTTTCTACGCATCTTCTTAAGGCAGCACAACGCGTGCAAAGTTTAGAACAACCACAAGCTCTCATTAAGATAGAAAAACTCATTCATGAAGTTATCAGTTACTTCGAACCAGAGCTCAATAAAAAATCCATTACTGTTATACCAAAAATAGAAAGCAACCTGTCTCTCTTTGGTCATTATGACGACTTTATGCGCATTTTTATTTCTCTCTTCGATCAAAATATACGCAATCAAGAGCCTCACAGTTCAATTGAGATGCATGTTGAACTCACTGATGCTAAAGAACTCAAATTAGAAAATATTCAAGAAATTTTCAAAAATAAAGCATACTTTTTACGTAATTCTTTTATATGCTTCACTATTAAAACTGAAAAGCAAAACAAAACATTCGATCGATTCTCGTATGATAGTTTTTTTCCTGAACTTTCATTGTTAAGTCATTCTCTTTCTATTCCTCGTGAAATAATTGAAGCGTATGGAGGGAACTTTTTCACCAACCACAATGGTCAACACTCTATTCATACATTCTATCTTCCCCTTGATGGACGACCTTACGATATCCATAAAATTTATGAGACCTTGAATGAATTAAAGAATAAACAAATGAAGAACAAACGTTTTTCTTTTACTGCTATTA
>JAHFAK010000161.1 GCA_023250585.1 Deltaproteobacteria bacterium | reverse complement strand
AAGGAGCGAAATAATAATTCCTATCCATTGCTCCTTTTTCATATATATAAAGGTGAAAACATGACAAATAATAAAGAGTTTACAAACAAAGAGCCGGAGAATGATGAGGACGAAGACCTGCAAAGGTTCCTTCAGGGCGGATTTGGGGCTAAGTGAGTTTTTTCAATTCTTTGAAATCAATAGTAGTGGATATTGGATACGTAACTGTCTTAATACCCATCTCACTTACAGCAGCCATAATATTGGTTCCTGCATACACCGCAATACCTACCTTTCCTGCTTCAACCGGCATTTTCAGAACCGATTTCCCAGGCTTTCCAATCTCAGCTATACCTCCTATCCTGGCATCTGCCAGTGAACTCAGAATTTCTTCAGCCTCTGAAATAGCCGATTCTGGAATCTCCCGAAAATTAGCTAAAAGTTTGCCATAGCAGGCTGTCCCAAAACCCACAAAAGTAAAATTATTCAATAAGTTCTGCTTTTCCACCAATACTTCCTGACCTTATGATCTGAATAATTCATTGAAATATTCAGTAATTTCTTCAATATTTATCATAAATTACACTATGCATCGACAGTATTATATACTTTTAAAATAATAATCACATAAAAAGTATATTTATAATAATTATATAATATATAGGTGCAATTATGTTTAAAAAATATGATCAAAAACAGCAATTCCTTCTTCCCCTAAGCCTTGAAGATTTCATAGCGGAAGACCATATGGGCAGGATTTTGAATGACATAATAGATGCAATTGATATCACGACTATAGAAGCTAAATACTCAAAAGATGGTTGTCCTGCCTATCACCCATTATTACTAATAAAAATCCTATTATATGGCTACATGATAAACATCCGTAGTTCAAGAGAAATACACAAAATGACCCATACCGATACTGCTTTTATGTTCCTTGCAGCGATGCAGCATCCTGATTTTCGAACGATTTGTCGTTTTCGTTCAACTCATCTTGATTCAATCAAGGATGTTTTTTCCCAGGTGGTAACAGTATGCAAAGAAATGGGCATGCTTGGTGTTGGTAAAATATCTCTTGACGGAACCAAAATAAAAGCAAATGCTTCTGTAAGGCAAAGCAAAAGTGCCGATGCACTTGATAAAGAAATTGATAAAATCCTCAAAGAAAGCATTGAAATTGACAAAGCAGAGGATGAGATGTATGGTGATTCGATACCATATCAGATGCCCAAAGAATTAGTGGATAAAACAAAAAGGCTGGAAAAAATTAAGGCTGCAAAAAAGAAGCTTGAAGAAGAAAAACTCGAAAAAATAAACGTCACCGACAATGATGCGAAAATTATGAAGCATAAAGATGGTACCCTAAAACCTTCTTATAACGGTCAGATCGCTGTTGATGATAAGGAACAAGTGATTGTGGCAGCAGATCTTGTAACTGATCCAAATGATTTGCATCAAGTCGATCCAATGATTCAACTCATCTGGGCAACAATGGGCTACAGGCCCTCAATATTGTTGGCCGATGCTGGATATTTTTCATATGATAATATTGATTTGCTGAATCAAATAGGTATAGATTCATACATTCCTGATAATTTTTATAAAGTAGAGGGATTAGGAAAAACCAAGTATTTCACGAAATCCATGTTCAGATTTGATAAAGAAAATGATTGTTATTATTGTCCAGCTGGCATCACGATGCCGTTTAAATGGGTTCAAAAAAGAGATGATGAACCAGATTTGAAGAAATATATTGGCAACCATTGTTCCGTTTGTGTATTGAAAAATGCATGTACTAAAGCTGAAAAAAGAATTATTTCAAGAGATCCACGAGAACATTTAATGGAAGATATGAGGAAAAAACTAAGAACGGAAAAAGGAGAGGAACTGTATCAGGAACGTATGTCAACTGTGGAACCTGTTTTTGGCCAGATGAAACAAAATAGGGGATTCACAGAGTTTCTTTTGAGAGGAAAAGATAAAGCAAAAGTGGAATTCATTATGATGTGTATTGTTCATAACATTGAAAAAATAGGGGAATTCCTGAAAAGAGAAGCTAAAGACCTGAAAGAAGTACTTCGAAAGGGAAATTTGTTGGATAATCTTGGAAATATTGGTGAAATTATGATGAATTTTGCCGGGAAAAAATTATTTTCAAGTGGAAATGGGGGGTTGATTAATTTTTTCAACTGGATTTAAAAATAATGTCCATTTTTTTGATTTTGTTAGATTCATTGAAACTATATTTGGGACAGCCTGCATAACTGGAAGTTTCAAATTCGCATATGCTTTAACTGCATCAGCAACAATATCATCTTTGGTGGGTTCAAAATTTTTAAAAATTTTCTCAATTTTCTCAATATGTATAAATTCAGTTTCTAATCCTAGAGTATAAAAGTAGCTTTTCAGTTGAAGTAAGGTCAAGCCTGTTGAATTTGAAAAATTACATTCATCAAAAGAAGGGGATGATGCTGACATTTCTGCTTCTTCAAAATGGGAAAAATTTTGTACTCCAAACAAATTGTTTAATCGAGGCTGAACCATCCCAAAATCATTTATAACGCAAGTTTCTACGGAAGTATCTTGCTTTTGGCAAATTGAAAACGGTTTTAATAATTCTTTTTTGGATAATAAGTTCAATTTCCGAGACAATTTTTCAGCTTTCTCAAGGTTTTCATAAAATATCTTA